>JANOEQ010000008.1:0-28647 GCA_031441485.1 Chitinophagaceae bacterium | reverse complement strand
CCGTTTACATCACCTGCGCTGGCTACAGAGACTCCAAATTGAACAGTTAATTGATGTGCATCTCCTAAGGTGTTATTGGGAGTGGCAGATAACCCGGCGGCAGAACCATGATACACAAAGGCCCGGCCTTCATCAACATTGGTACCTATACTTAGAAAAGGCGCACCAATGATTACATCACTGTATCCGTCCCCGTTTATATCACCGGCGCTGGCCACACTATGGCCAAAACCCGCACGCTGATTGGCGTCATCGGGAGTATTATTGGGAATGGCGGATAATCCTGTGGCAGAACCATGATACACAAAAGCCCGGCCTTCGTTGACATTTGCCCCGTCATCATACTGGTCTGCGCCAACGATCACATCGCTGAATCCATCTCCGTTTACATCGCCGGCACTGGCTACAGAAATACCAAAATCAGCAACAGCCTGATCAGCATCATCAAGTACATTATTTGGTGTGGCAGATAATCCTGAGATGGAACCATAATAAACAAAGGCCCGGCCTTCATCATTATTTGTACCGTCATTGTACAGATTTGCCCCAATAATCACATCACTGTATCCATCTCCGTTTACATCGCCTGCGCATGCTACAGAAATACCAAAATTAGCAGCACCCTGGTTAGCATCATCGGGGGTGCTGTTGGGAGTGGCAGATAACCCTGTGGCGGAACCATAATAAACAAAGGCTCGGCCTTCATCTGTATTGGCACCGTCATTGTAGAGATTTGCCCCAATGATCACATCGCTGTATCCATCCCCGTTTACATCACCCGCACCGGCTACTGAAACACCAAAATTAGCAGCAGCCTGGTCAGCATCATCAAGTATATTATTTGGTGTGGCGGATAATCCTGCGACAGAACCATAATACAAAAAGGCCCGGCCTTCATCTGCATTGGCCCCATCATTATATGTATATGCACCAATAAGCACATCGCTGTATCCATCTCCGTTTACATCACCTGCACCGGCCACAGCATATCCAAAACTGGCAAAAGCCTGATCGGCATCATCGGGAGTGCTGTTGGGAGTGTCTGATAAACCGCTGGCAGCACCATGATATACAAAAGCAGCGCCTTCATCTGTCTGTCCATTGTCGTAAAAATAAGCTCCCGCAATTACATCGCTAAACCCATCTCCGTTTACATCACCTGCGGAGGATACAGATATCCCCATCCGGGCTTCGGCCTGGTTACTTTCCATGATTGTTACAATGCTGGTATTAATACCTGCTGCGCCGCCGTAATATACAAATGCGGCGCCTTCATTGGTTTCGCCATTATCGTACAATAAAGCCCCGGCTATTACATCGCTGTACCCATCTCCGTTTATATCTCCGGCGGAAGCAACAGAAATTCCTAAATAGGAAAATGACTGGTTGTTTTCCAGTGTGGTTGCTGCTGTGGTGCTAATGCCCGTTGCAGAGCCATGATATACAAAGACGGCGCCTTCATCAAATTGATCTTTGTCGTAATGAAAAGCCCCGGCTATTACATCGCTGTACCCATCTCCGTTTATATCTCCGGCAGCGGCAACAGAAATTCCTAAACGGGAAGATGCCTGGTTGTTCTCCAGCCTGGTTACTGCTGTTGTATTGATACCTGCTGCAGAACCATGATAAACAAAGGCAGCTCCTTCTTCATTTTGCCCATTGCTGTACCGGTAAGCACCTGCTATCACATCGCTGTACCCATCTCCGTTTACATCACCTGCGGAAGATACAGAGATCCCCATCTGGGCATTGACCTGATTACTTTCCATGGTGACTGCTGCTGTGGTGCTAATGCCTGTTGCAGAGCCATGATATACAAAGACGGCCCCTTCATCCAGCTGGCCATTATCGTACCGGAGCGCCCCTACAATTACATCGCTGTACCCATCTCCGTTCACATCCCCGGCAGAAGCTACTGAGTTACCGAAACTGGCAGATGCCTGGCTTCTTCCTATGATTACCGGTGTGATATTAATTCCAGCGGGGGAACCACGAAATACATAAGCAGCGCCTCCTCTAACAGTGCCATTATTATAAGAGCTTGCTCCCACTATCACATCGCTGTACCCGTCTTTGTTTACATCTCCGGCTGAAGCTACAGAAATTCCGAAAAAGGCATTCGTGATATTGCTTTCCAGGATTGTTGCAGGAACAGTGCTAACGCCTGCAGCAGAGCCATAATATATAAATGCGGCGCCTTCATCAAATTGACCATTGTGGTATTCTGCAGCCCCCACTATCACATCGCTGTACCCGTCTCCGTTTATGTCGCCTGCTGAGGATACTGATTCTCCGAAAAAAGCGCCGGCAAGGTTGCTTTCCAGTGTTGCTGCTGGTGTGGTGCTCAGCGGATCAATAGTTATGGGGTAAGTAGCACTGCTGGTGTTTACATGGATATAATAACTGCCGTTATCCATATTATTTCCAATATCCGCCTCCAGTTCCCTGCCATTGGCATCCCATACTTTTAATTGTTCATAATTCAATACCACCGAATTCTTTTTATCGGAGAACTGTATCCTGTCTTTACTTATACTGGTCTTTAATCTGGTGGCAATGGTAAAATTTATTTTCAGTTCATTATCCGGCGTTAGCGGTGTTTGCACAATAAAATTCTGCCGCATGCCTTCCTGGTTATTGATATACTGTACCGTTATGTTTTTGGTAACATACTCCGCTTTGTTGCCGGTTACCTGCCAGGTACCACAGCCCACTTGCTTTTTATCCAGGCTGAACCGTACTTTCCAGTTGGGAATAGTGTGGTATTTTATTTTATCAGGTTGTTGATCAGGACCAGCATCCCCGACAGGTATCTGGGCTGTTCCCGGCTCCACGGCAAAACCGTTTTCATCATAAAAAAAGCGGAGATTGTTTTTCCGGTTAGGGGTACAATAGGTTTTAGTTTTTTCTTCCCAGTTGAACTGGTACTCACTTTGTGCAATTTTATTCATCGCTTCTGCATACCAGTTGCTCTGCTTCAATTCAGCAGTGCCATCTTGTGAGTGTTGCTTTTTGGGGTCGGTAAAAAAATGGGCAGCAGGGCTTTTAAATGGTTGCGTACCCGGTTGTATTTCTTTATTATTTACCGGAGCAACAATGGATTTTACCAGCGGTAATACAGACACGCTGATTAAGAAGGAAGAAAGCAATAGTTTTTTCATGTTTGTTGTTTTTATAGGATTGGATAAGGGGCTTAACAAAACTGCCTGCCTGCTGTAATTATACCACACTGATGGAGATACGGAATTGTCTGATCTACTCCCAAAAGGTTTTCATGAATTTGTTCAGCACTAAGAAACTGAAACCCTCTTATCCTGTTCGGGATAAAAGTAGATAGCAGATATTACTTAGTGTGTAGAAATGGGCAGAAAGTATTTGTAGAAATTATTCTACAAATAATAATGACAAAATAGCAGTGCAGCTAAAAAAGGATACTGCACGGCAGGAAACACAAAAGAACCCCTGATCAGCTTATTTTTTGAATAACCCGGTATAGTCTATTCCCAAACCTGGCCCATCCCCATAACTGATCTTCCCAAAATCATACCCAATACCGGTAGCCAGATCTTCTTCCAATAGCAGTGGCCCGTCCATATCCACATGGTCAATAAACGGCAGCAGGTGTGCTATGGCAGCGGAGCCAATGGTGGACTCATTCATACAACCCACCATTACCTGCATGTTCAATTCCTTTGCCATTTTTATCATACGGCGGGCCGGGGTAATGCCGCTGCACTTGGTGAGTTTAATATTAATGCCATGAAAATGGTCTTTACATTTTTCCACGTCGGCCTCAAACACACATGATTCATCTGCATATAAAGGAAGCGAAGATTCTTTATATAAAACTTTCATCCCCTCCCAATTGTCTTTTGCCAGTGGTTGCTCCACCAGTTCCACGCCCAGTTCTTTCAATTGGGGAATTAATTGCAAGGCAGTATCCAGGTCCCAGCCGGCATTGGCATCCACCCGCAATGTGGCATCGGTATTTTCCCGCAATGCTTTTACAATGGCAATATCATTGGGTGTGCCCACTTTTATTTTATAAACAGGCCAGGGCAGTTCTTTCAATTTGGCCACCATCTTTTCTATTGTATCAATACCAATGGTATAATCGCATATTGGATTGTTTGATATATCCCCTCCCCATATCTCATACAATTTCTTCCGTTTCATTTTTCCATAGATATCCCAGGCGGCGATATCCAGTGCGCATACTAAAAATGGATTGTTGGGCAATAAATGGTGCAGGTAATGCCAATATCTTTCAGGATCAGTAAAAGCAAATTTTTCAATAAAGGTCTTTTTAGCTTCCAGGTCGGCTATCATTTTTTCCAGTGGAATATTGTAATAAGCAATTGCCGGCGCTTCACCATATCCTTTTATGCCGAAATGCTCAAGTTCAACTACAAGAGTGGGCTGATGCGTTTTAGTGCCTTTTGAAATAGTAAAAGGATGACGGAATTTGAGGTTGTAGGGCCAATATGCAACTTTCATGGCACCAAAGATAAATGAACAGACGAACAGACGAACAAGGAACAGATGAAGTATACTTCGGTGTTCATCATTGCTTGCCTGTCCCTCCTTATGCGGTGGTTCTTCTGTTTCTCACCCTTTTCTCCGTCCTGCCCACCCAATCCGTGTATTAAAAAGATGTATGTACATAGCAATATCGCCTGCATAGCATAGCTTGCCTTTTCAGGAAGCCGGTCTACAGAGGTCCTGAAACGTTAAGAAAATTCTGTAAAATGCTACTAATACAAACTGTAATTTCAGGGTGTAACTATTAATTATTAATTACACCCTCCCGCTATTCTCCACATAGCCTTTCAGTTCCTCATTAAATTCTTTTTCTTTGATGAGGTTTTCCAGTGAAATATGCATACGGTACTGCCAGTAATGTTTGGGGTTGGCCGGGTTATTAATTCTTTCTTCGTGTGGGTTTTCCCTGCGTAGCGTATCACTCATGCCCAGGATATCCTGCAATTGAAAAATACTCCACATAGCCGGGGAATATAAATGCTGCATCACAATGGCCCGGTTGATCCATGATTCACAATACTGAGGTGCATCGCCCCATTGCCCCATTACGTGATTGTAAAACTGCTGTGTACGTTCCCTGTTTTCTTCCCACCATCCCCGGATGGTACTCATATCGTGTGTGGAAGGGGTGATGACCGACATATACGGGGCATCATTGGGATGAAAAAATTCTTTCTTCGGGTCTTTAGGCATCCGCTGTATCTCCAGGCTCAGTATGCCCAGTTGCTGCATTACCTCCGGTACACAATGCGGCACCATGCCCAGGTCTTCACCACATACCAGCATATTAGTGGCAGCTTTTAGTTGAGGCAGCTTATGCATCGCTTCTTTAAACCAGAAATCATCCTGGCGGCGATAGAAATAATTGATATAAAGGGTCCTCAGTTTTTCCTGCACATGCGGTATGAGGTGGCGGAAAGAAGAAGTGTTCTCCATCGAAATACGGAAATGGAATTGCTGTCCCTGCGAACCTTCTTCTTCAAATAAAATAACATCTGCTATCAGATCAAACAACCCGTTTTTTAATCTTTCATTTTCATCTGTTAATTCGGTTGCTGCAAAATATTTTTCCACCTGCTGCTGGGTTTCAAATTCAGTCTTAATATCGTATCCACCAAAATCATTTCGTTCCAGGTAATTGTTTTTCACCTGTTCCGACAATTCACCAAACACTTCATTCAGCACTTCATCTATTATGAATGGACGGCAATACCGCTGGTAGTCCATCCAGATACCATTCTCCCCAAATTCATTGATGTGTACCGGCAGGCAGGGAACAAATCTTCCCAGTAAGCCCTGTACAGCATTGGCCGGGATACTCCAGATGCGGAAGAAGCCCAGAATATGATCAATGCGGAAGGCATCAAAATACTCACTCATCTGCTCAAAGCGCTGTTTCCACCAGGAGAAACCGGTTTCCTGCATCTTCTTCCAGTTGTACGTCGGAAATCCCCAGTTTTGGCCCACAGCAGTAAAATCATCCGGCGGGGCACCCGCCTGCCAATTCATATTATACATTTCAGGCGACACCCAGGCATCACAACTGTTTTTTGAAATACCAATCGGAATATCACCTTTTAATACAATCCCTTTTTTGTGAGCATAGTCCACCGCTTCTTTTAACTGCAGGTGTAATTGGTACTGATTGAAATAATAAAAACCAATTGCATTATACACTGCAGATTTGGAAGAGCATAATGTTGAAATCGCTTCTTTTTTATATGCAGCATTTGTTTCCCATTCTTCAAAATTGGAAGTGTTGTATTTATCTCTCAGGTAACAGAATGCGCCAAAAGACTCCAGCCAGTGTTTATTGGTTTTAAAAAACTGTTTGAAGTCATCCGATTCCAGGCATTCTTTGCCCATTACCTGGTACAGTTCTTTTAATATGGAGAATTTGATAGTAATCACCTGTTCATAATCCACTACGGGCAGTTCATTCAGTTCTTTTTGTTTTGCTTTTAATGAACTTAAGTGAGATGCATGTTCCTTACCGGCCACTTTTGCCAGGTTAATATACAAAGGATGCAGGGCAAATGCAGAAATGGCTGAATAAGGATAAGAGTCCATCCAGGTAAAGTTGGACATGGTATTGTTAATAGGCAGCAACTGTATCAGCTTCAAACCGGTTTGCTTTGCCCAGTCTACTAATAATTTTATATCGGAAAACTCTCCCACGCCAAAACTGTTTTTACTGCGCAGGCTGAATACAGGTATGGCCACCCCGGTTCCTTTCCAGGTATCATTTGGAAAATGTACAAACCCATCATGCAGGATGCTTAATTTCTTTTTGGAAGTGTCGGTAGTTACCAGGCGGTTGTTACCGCTTTCATACCCGGAAAATATTTTTTCCCTCGTATTATACAGGCCATATTTATAGGGAACAGGAAATCCTTCATCCGATAAATCCAATTTGGCCACCCACCAATCCCCTTCTTTACCCATCAGAATAGGATTCTCTTCTGTCCAGTTACCCAGTCTTTCACCATTTCCGGTAAGGCATACTACCTGATGCTTATCCAGAAATGGAGCTTTTACTTTGAATATATGGGTGAAATTTTTATCGGTAACAATTTTGTCTTTAGACTGGTGTGTTGGCAGCAACACATTTTTAAATGGGTTGGAGAAAAAAGTATTTTCATATTCTCCGGCATGGTTCCAGGTATCAGAAAAAAGCAGTTCACTGGTTTCTTTACCAGGGATTTCAGTACTGCGGTCGTTTCCCCATTCATAAATAAGTTCGTTATCCTCATTTTTCAGGAGATATTTATAGGACAGGCTGACCGGCAACTCTTTTTTCTTAATATCAATGGTACCAAACCAAAATTCTTCATTGAGGTAAGTCATGGGTAATGCCCTTGCAGGGTCATTATTACCGAGCTCATCAATATTTCCTAGCACCCACAAACTCTGGCCATACCTGGTATGGAATCGTAAATAAAACTGGATCTTCATCTCAATCGTTAAGTTCTTTTGTAATAATCGTGGCGATTGTGTTAAAAAAACACATTGGTACGAAAGTAGAAAAAAAGGACAAGGTTCGTTAATTTATTCGATATTCTACGCACAAAATCTATGCAATCGTATGATAAACAATAATAAAACATGGAATAAGCTCTTCCTTTTATGTTTCGGCCTGTTTACCGGCACTGCTTTCTGTATGAAATGGATGGAGGGAGATTTTGTAGAGAATGGGTCCGTATTTTCCATAATAGGCCTTGAAGCCACCTATTCCAAAGAAAGAGTAATGGCTTTGCTTTCCGGGTTGGACGGAACAGTAAAAACTATAGTTCGTTACCATCTTTTTTTTGATTTTGCCTTCATGGCCGGTGTGTACCCGGGTATAGCCTGCTTATGTATGACGGCCCGTAAAAGAAAAATCGGAAAATGGGTACAGACGTTTCTATTGGGGCTGGCCCTGCTGCAACTGGTTGCCTGGGGATGTGATATTGCCGAGAACCGGTTTTTATTAAAATGGATTGATAAGCCGGAATCCATATCGTCATTTGGTGTGTACCATGTCGTGGTGTATACCAAATGGATCATTGCATTGGCCGGGGCATTAGTGGCGATTGCAATATTATTGGTGAGAAAGAAGAGAGTGGCTGCTGATGAATGATTACCCAACAGGATAGAAATTCTTTCTTCGCTTTCACCCACCCCCTTCTATATTTTCCTGTGTGGTTCAAAAAATAAAACGTCATTTTGTTTTGTAAACCTGCTGCCTTACTTTTGCGCTAAATCCTGATAAATGGAACAAACAAAGAAATATAAAGGTCTCTGGTGGCTGGTATTCCTGGGTTCTACCGCTGCATTAATTTTTGCTATTATCACACATTGGGAATGGCTTACCTTGATACTACCATTTCAAACCACCGCTTTTGTAAAAGCGATGGATATAATGTAATCGCACTTCCCGTTTTCCGCTTAATCAAACACTTATTGGTTTTCGTGCATTTTTACTGTCGCGGTCACAGTGCGGCATATTAATTGTACAGAAGCTTTATTACTCATCTTATTAAACCAAACTGTTATGAAAAGAAATTTATGCGCATTATTGGTGTTTTTATTTATTGGAACAGGTTTTACTAATTCATACGCCACTGTAATTGTTCCTGCTCCTGCCAGTTCCACCACCACTCCTGATCCTGCTGTTGTAAAAAGTGCCGTGGATGCATTCAAAAGCCTGTCAAAAAAAGAAAGAAAACTGAAAATAAAAGAAGTACGCAAAGAACTGAAAGCCTTTAAAGCCGCCAAAAGATCGGGAGATGATCCTGAAACCAATACCGTTTTGCTTGTGATTCTCGCTATTTTATTACCGCCGCTGGCTGTATACCTGTATGAAGGGGAAATAAATACCCGTTTCTGGATCAGCCTGTTGCTCACCTTGTTGTTTTGGTTGCCCGGTATTATTTATGCACTGGTAATTATTTTAGGTGAAAAATAATTGGATAACTACATATAACTTCCTGCATTCCATATAGTAAATTGCCAGGTTTGTTCTTGTTATGAGTTCAGGATGAGAACTTAAAGTATTACTACATTGGATCAAGGTTATTTAATTTTATTCGGGGAATTTAGACATTTATATTATTGAATATAATGTTTATATTTGAAAATACCGATTCCCATTAGGATACAAAAAACTTCGCAAAGTTGTATGATTCAAGCTATTCTAAAATTAACTAAAGTAGTTAAAAAAGGAGAAGAAAAAGATACTCTTCATATTGGTGCAAACAGAAGCCGAATAAAAGGGTACATAAATGTCTTCCGGATGGTTGATAAAGATACGCAACAAATAATCCTTTTTATACCTTCTATTGACATGACAAGTTATGGGGAAACTCATGAGAAAGCAGAAGAGATGTTAAATGAATCTCTAAGTTTTTTCTTTAAACATCTGTTAACCCTAAGTCCCGGGAAACTTGCTGAAACCCTTAAGGAGTTAGGATGGGAAAAAGACAAGTTTAGAAATAAAGATTTCTCTAAAATGTCAGTTGATATTAAAGGTAATCTTAAAAATTTCAACATAGAAGAGGACAAGGTTGAACGGTTAGCGCTTGTATCATAGTTTAAAAGTTTATGGGTAATTTTCGACCACTTGCAACAAAGTGTTGGGAAAGTTTTCTTACATTTCATAATTTCAAACCAACCCGTATTAAAGGAAGTCATTTTCAGTGGGTAAAACCCGGTAAAAGAACTATACCTGTTTGGGGAAATGAAAAGCAAATCCCGGCTATGCACTTAAGGACCGGCTGTAATACTATTGGCTGTACAATTCAAGAGCTGTATGATTGGGCTGCTATAAATTGCTAATTCTTATACTGCCGTCGCTTTGCATCCCGCAAGGCGGTTTTTTTTGTCCTGCCCTGCCCCGGATTTCATACTTTGTGTTGTCACCAAAACCAAACCCTCATGAAAAAAATTATTATCGGGTTGTGTTGCACCACTTTTTTGTTATCCTGCGGTTCAGGCAAAAGCGGAAAACAAATTGGCGAAAAAGTATGTGACTGTTCTAAAAAAGCCAATGCCATGGAGTCAGCAGACCCCAAACGGGCTATTGCCCAGGCTGATTGTTTAAAAAAACAGGGCGAAGCCTGGAATAAAGTAAAGGATGATCCCCCAAAAGCAGATGAGTATAATAAAGTGCTTAGTGATTGTGCCACGGAACAAATCAAAAAGAGTTTTGGCCAGTAAGGCAAAAAAAAGCCCCCGGTATATGGAAATGACCGGGGGCTTTTTTATTATCTATGGTTAATTACTTTACAGAATCAACCAGTGTTTTAAATGTTTCGGGATTGTTCATCGCCAGATCGGCCAGCACTTTACGGTCCAGTTCAATTCCTTTTTGCTGGAGTTTATTGATAAACTGTGAATAGGTCATACCTTCTGCACGTACAGCCGCATTGATACGGGCGATCCACAAGGTGCGGTATTCTCTTTTCTTCAGTTTTCGGCCTACAAACATGTAGGTCATCCCTTTTTCCACTACGTTTTTCGCTACAGTCAATACGTTTTTACGTTTGCCATAGAAGCCTTTAGCTTGTTTTAATATTTTTTTGCGGCGGGCTTTAGAGGCCACGGCATTTTTTGAACGAGGCATATCTTAATATTTTAGATTTTTAATTTTAGATTTTTGATTTGCAAACTTCAATTATAAGACTCTTATCACCTTACCGGTGGCTAATAGCTCATAGCTGACTGCTGACAGATTATTTCAGTCTCAACAGGCGTTTTACAAAGTGCAGGTGGGAATCGGCCACGGTGCCGTCTTTCCGCATGTTACGCTTACGTTTTTTTGATTTTTTTGTCAGGATGTGACGTTTGAAACTCTTCTGATGCATGATCTTTCCGGTGCCAGTCACTTTAAAGCGTTTTTTGGCACTGGAGTTTGTTTTTACTTTAGGCATGTTACCCAGTATTAATTGTTATACCCTTGAGGCATCCCGCCACTGGGCGGGCCTTTGTCGAACCTCTTCGGCAATGGTTTTATAAAGGCAAGACAAGTCTTGTCTTTGCCGTTTTTTGAACGGGGTGCAAAGATAGGGCTGTAATTCCGTCCGGCAAGGGGCTGATAGAAAATAAAAGCAGGCTTCCTGGTGAAAAAGCCTGCTCCATTTATTCAGGAAATATTCTTTATTAACCTTTAGGATTCAGCGTTTTATTAATCCTGTCTGCTAAATCTTGCAGGTGATATTTGGTTAAAGTGTCAGTAGCCCTGATTCCGGCAGCTGCAATTTCTGCTCTTAAAGAAGCCAGGTGTGCCCGGATTATGCTTTTGGCATCTGACTTTTCATTCAATCCGCCAGATGTAATTACAAGAGCAGACAATGGCGAACTTAACACTTGCGGATTCAACAAACTGATCAAAGAATTTATATATGACTTTTGAAGGTTCCTGCGATACACATCTGTTGCTTTAGCAGTGGTCAATTCACTCCAGATACCCTTTTTAAGATCGGCCAGCAATTCTGTAATGGTATAAGCATTGGCGGTTCCAAAAGTAGCTTCTGCATCGATGAGCTTGCCAAGAGTGCGGCTGCTCAGTAAGCGATTGAGAGACCCATCCTGTATCTGTCCTATCACAGAAGCTCCGTTCAACCCTGTACGACCAAAAATGTCATTGTTCAATAACCAGACGGGGGTGGCAAAGAGATTCTTATTCAAAAAGTCCACCGCTTCCTTTTGTTTGGCTTCCGGTACATTCTCATATACCGCTCCGCTTTCTTCCACCATTTTGGGAGTTAGCATAATACCACTCACATTGCGGGCTACGTGTAAAGAATAACGGTTAAATTGTCCGGTTACCTGCTCGTATAATTGCTGAAGACCCGCATAGTCTTTATTTTCTTCTTTTGTCCATTGCATAAGGTTAGGTACAATACGCTGCAGGTTTTTAATACCATACATACCAGCCTTCATCGCATCATCCCCAAGGTCTTCGGTTTGATTCCTCGAATCATCACCATTCGTTTCACCATCGCCCCAATAGAGGCGGTGGTTTTTCAATTTGTCCATGATCCAGGTATTCAGGTGGCCTTTTTCTGCATCTGCATCTTTGAATTGCGGGAAAAGACGGTAGCCCCATTCAATCGCCCAGTTATCGTAATCGCCTATGCGGGGAAATAACCCTTTGCGGCCGATATTATCTTCGGGCTGTGCCACATAATTAAAACGGGCATAGTCCATTATTGAAGGGGTGTGACCGTTAGCTTCCACCCAGGTTTTGTTGCGCAGGTTTTCTACCGGCACGGTAGAACTTGATCCAAAATTATGACGCAGGCCTAATGTATGGCCCACTTCGTGAGAAGATACAAAACGTATCAGTTGTCCCATCAGTTCATCATCAAAAACCATTTTCCTCGCCTCCGGATCTGATGGAGAACATTGAATAAAATACCAGTCGCGGAGCAGTTCCATTATATTGTGATACCAGTTGATATGGCTTTCCATTATTTCACCGCTGCGGGGATCAGAAATACTTGGGCCACTGGCATTGGCGATATCGGAAGGTTTGTAAACGATAGCGGAATTTCTCGCATCATCCAGGCTCCAGGTACTGTCTTCGTCTTTGGAAGGCGGCATTTTAGCCATGATGGCATTTTTGAAACCTGCTTTTTCAAAAGCAGCCTGCCAGTCATTCACCCCCATTATCAGGTAGGCTATCCATTTCTTAGGTGTAGCAGGATCAATGTAAAAGATGATAGGCTTTGCAGGTACCACCAGCTCCCCTCTTTTATATTTTTCCACATCTTCTGCTTTTGGTTCAAGCTTCCATCTTTTAACCATGACAATACTTTCCACGCCCTGTGGGTTGGCATCATAGTCTGTATACCCGGTAGTAAAGTACCCTACTCTTTTATCAAAATATCTTGCCTGCATAGGGATTTTTGGAAGCAATACCAGGGAGCTGTTTATTTCAACAGTCTGGTTGCCGGTGGGTGGTGCGCCAAACGAAATACCGCCTGTTGGTGGTGCAGCAGTACGTCCGTAAGTCTTTATCGCCTTTATTTCTATATTGATGGGATATGACCGTACATTTTCCACATAGGATTTATCGTTTTGAATGGAGCCGAGGCGGTAGAGTGATTTTGACCCGCTGCTGAAATGGAGGATATCATTATCCCCATTGATATACTCCGTAATATCTATTACAGCACCGCTGGAATCCTTTCCTAATGATTTAATGTCAAATGAGGCCGCAATGGGTTGAACATTTGATCTTTTTACCGCCGTATACATTGACGATGTGGAATCTTTGGAATACTCTGCAAAAGATATATTACGCAGAAAGATTTTATTGTTAGGTCCTTTTTGAAACTGGATAACGTTGCGGCTGATATCATCCCCGGCATATCCTGCAAAGCCACCTACCCGCATGCCCGCACCAGCTTTTGACAACCGATTTACAACAAGTATATCCCTGTTGAATAACGAATCAGGTATTTCAAAGAAATATTTATCATCTATTTTATGTACCCAAAAAAGCCCGGCATCGGAAACAGCTTTTGATGTTATGACTTCTTTATAGGGTTTTAAAATTGCTGTTCCCCCGTTTGGCCGGCGGGTGGTGTCTGGTCTTGATCCAATAGTTGGTTGGGCCTTAGCAACAGCGGATGTAGTTACCAATAGAACAACCAGTAAAGTTTTTGGAAGAGTTAGGTGCATAAATTGTGGTTTTATTATAATGCTCCAAGATACGGAAAGCAGTGGTTCAGCCTTCGTTCTTATTTAATTTTGTATTAGCGGTAAAATGAGGCCTTGAAATAAGAGGGATGCCCAAAAAAAAAGAGGCTGTCTCAAAAGCGTTTAGAATTATTTTTCTGGTAAAGACGAAAAGCAGCAACGTTTAATTTTCAGTTCTTTTATACTTTGCACCGTAGCGTCTTTGCGGGATTTACTGACTTTTGAGACAGTCGTTTTTGGACAAACAGCTTATTTAGCAGGAATACTATGCCTTCTTTTTCCCTTTCGGTGCAAACATGGCCAGCATTCTTCTGCCTTCCATTTTGGGCATGCTTTCCAGTATGCCAACTTCTGCCAGCCTTTCTGCAAATTTCAGCAGCAATAACTGCCCCCTGTCCTGGAATTGTATCGCACGGCCTTTAAATTGCACATAGGCTTTTACTTTGTTTCCATCTTTTAAAAATTCAACGGCATGTTTTGCTTTAAAATCAAAATCATGATCGTCTGTATTGGGAGTAAACCGTATTTCTTTTACCTCAGAGACTTTGCTTTTGGCTTTCATCTCTTTTTCTTTCTTCTTCTTATCGTACAGGAATTTGTTGTAGTCAATAATCTTACATACGGGTGGATCTACAGTGGGAGAAATTTCCACCAGGTCCAATTGCTGATCTTGTGCCATTTTTAAGGCCGCCTGGATATCGTAAATCCCGACCTCTACATTTTCTCCCACCAGGCGAACCTGTGGTACTCTGATCAAATGATTGATACGATGTTCTGCCTCTTTGCGGGGAGCAAACCTGCCCCTGAAACCGCCTTTGTTGAATCCGCCACCGCCGGGCTTAAATCCCCCGCCTCCTGGTGGTCTGCTGAACCCGCCTCCGGGTTTTTGTGGTACTGCCATTTACTTTTTTTAGTTAATAATTGTGTTTTATGTTATTCAAATTAAACCCCTTCGGGTAATGTCATTAAGCTAATACTGATATTTCTTACTAGCGACAAGGTTCACTAAGTTTATTCGTTCTTTGGCGCTGTTGAACCCCTACAGGGTTCGGCATATTCTACGTTTTCCCTCGCCGGGTTTCACCCGCCGTTACCGACATTTTGCCCCTCTGGGGCAAGCTCACAGTGTATGCCGCCGAGGCAGGCCGTTCAGTTAATAGCTGGTGACACAATCTTAACTTAGTGACATTGCCCTTCGGGGTTGTTTGCATTGAACATTGTTTGTTGATTATTCAATATTGATTTTTCTCCTGTTTATCGTCCCCGGGTTTCACCCGGGGCAATTAACATTTAACCCCTTCGGGGTTTGCTGATTATTCAATTTCACCCTTATCTAATCGCCACATCTGCTATTCCCCGGCTTTTAATTTCCATTACAGCTCTATTGATAAAATCATCAATCCCTGCAACCCCATCATCACCCTTGCCCTGTATCCTTACTGATACTTTATTTTCATTCATCTCCTTCTCTCCCACCACCAGCATATATGGAACTCTCAATAATTCAGTGTCACGAATTTTTTTACCGATCTTTTCATTGCGGTCATCAACTTCACTACGAATATCTGCTTTTTTCAGTTTATCTGAAACAGTTTTTGCATAGTCAATAAATTTATCGCTGATGGGCAGCACTTTTACCTGTACCGGCGACAGCCAAAGAGGAAGTTTTCCGGCATATTGTTCCAGTAAAAAACCGATGAAACGCTCATGCGTTCCTAAAGGCGCCCTGTGAATAATAAGGGGTATCTCCGGCTTATTTGACTGATCAGTATATTCCAGCTTAAAACTTCTTCCCTGTGAAAAATCCACCTGGTTGGTGGCCAGTGTAAATTCACGCCCGATGGCGCTGTAAATCTGCACATCAATTTTGGGCCCGTAAAAAGCGGCTTCGTCTTTTACTTCCACAAAAGGAATGTTTGATTCTGTGAGCACATTTCTTACCATCGTTTCTGTTTCCTGCCACAGCTCCGGTTCGTTCACATATTTAATACCCAGTTTTTCCGGCGAATGTAAGGAGAGGCGCATTACATATTTTTCAATCCCGAATATTTTAAAATACTTCAGGTACATATCATTTACTGCACGAAATTCATCATTAAACTGTTCTTTGGTACAATAGATATGCGCATCATTCATGTGGAGACAGCGAACCCTCATCAGTCCGAATAACTCGCCACTTTGTTCGTACCGGTAAACGGTTCCATATTCTGCAATCCTGTAGGGAAGGTCACGGTAACTTTTAGGCTCTGCTGCAAAAATTTTATGGTGATGAGGGCAATTCATGGATCTCAGGTAATATTTCTCCCCATCCAGTTCCATTGGCGGAAACATACTGTCTGCATAATAAGGAAGGTGCCCGCTGGTCAGGTACATGCTTTCCTTGGCAATATGCGGAGTAACCACTCTTTTATACCCAGCTTCCTGTTCTGTTTCTTTGGCCAGTTTTTCCAATTCTTCTATAATAACGGTGCCGTTTGGCATCCACAGAATAAGCCCCTGGCCCACATCATCATCCATAGTGTAAATGCTCAATTCTTTGCCCAGTTTGCGGTGGTCTCTTTTCTTTGCTTCTTCCAGCATAGCCAGGTGTTCATCCAGCTCTTTTTGGGAAGGGAATGTAACACCGTATATCCTGGTCAGTTGTTTATTCTTTTCATCGCCTTTCCAGTAAGCCCCGGCAATATTGGTAAGCTTTACAGCTTTGATAAGACCGGTATGCGGAATATGAGGCCCGCGGCAGAGATCGGTAAAATTGCCCTGGGTATAAAAAGTTATCTCACCATCAGTGAGGCCGGCAAGCAGGTCGAGTTTATACTCATCTTTTTTATCAGTAAAATATTGCAGCGCTTCCGGTTTTGAAATTTCTTTCCGTATGTATGCACTATTTTTTTTGGCCAGCTCGTTCATCTTTTTTTCAAGCCCCGCCAGGTCCTCTTCTATTATTTTTCGGTCGCCCAGGTCCATATCATAATAGAACCCCTGTGGATTTTCTAAAGCAGGCCCCACCCAAAATTTTACGCCGGGAAAAACAGCTTCCACTGCTTCTGCCATCAGGTGGGCGGAGGAATGCCAAAAAGTGTTCCTGCCTTCGGGGTCGTTCCAGGTAAGCAATTTTAAAGAAGAATCGGCTTGAATGGGCCGGGCGGCATCCCATACCTGACCGTCAATACTGGCTGCCAGTACTTTCCTGGCTAGTCCTTCGGAAATAGATTTGGCAATATCCATTGCAGTGGTACCTTTCTCGTACTGCTTCACTGCGCCATCCGGTAATGTAATGTTGATCATATAAAAATTGATTCCCGTAATTTCAGGTGGGCAAAATTAACAAACTATTGCCGGGCAACCAATTTATCAATACGAATTCATTCGTTATTTTTGTTACTGATGAAAAGTAATCTTGTTAAAAATTGGCTGATTTTTTCATTGCTGATCGCCTTTTCACCACTTCGTTCAGCAGCACAGGACCTTACCGGTATCTGGAAAGGATATTTTATATCTGATGCCGGCGAATATTACAAATTAGAATTCCAGGTAGCGCAGGGCAGTTCTTATGGAGTGAGCGGGGTGTCTTACTCCTATCTTGATGTACGGTTTTATGGTAAAGCCACCATGACAGGCAGTTTTATTAAAACCTCTTCTTCTTTCCGTATCAGGGAAATAAAAACGGTGGAGGTAAAAAGTTCACTTGGGGGCGGCACCTGTATCATGAATTATAATTTTCAGTATTCCCGTTCCGGAAAAGAAGAATTTCTGGAAGGCACTTATCTCGGAAAATATGAGGGTAAATATGCACTGCCCGACAGCCGCTGGGGTGATTGCGGTGGTGGCAGAGTGTATCTCCGGAAAGTAACCCAATCTGATTTTTATGTGGAGCCATTCTTAAGAAATAAAATTAAGACCAATACAAGGCCGGTTATTATCAATCAGCCGCCAATAAGAAAAGACAGCATCAAAACGAAACCCACCACACCTGTTGTAAAAAAACCAGTGGTAACGGAGAAACCTCCTGTTGTTACTACAAGACCTCCGGTAACAAAGAAGCCGCCGGTTGTAATTAAAAAACCTCCTGTAACCACTAAGCCCCCTGTAATTACAAAGACGGTTACAAAACCCACTATTCCCATTACTAAAACAAAATCAGATTCCATAAAGACAGTTATTCCCATTACCAAAATAAACCCTCCGGTATTGGTGCCGAAGCCGGCCGTATTGAAAAACAGGACCAACGAATTGGCAAAAGCGCTGACAGTGTCCAATCAGGAAGTAATAGTAAAACTTTTCGATAATGGTGAGATAGATGGTGATACCATTTCTGTTTACTTTGATAATAAATTGGTATTGTCCTCCAAGGGACTGACTGCTTCCCCGCTGGTGGTAAAACTGAAACTGGACGATGAAAACACCGATCATGAACTGGTAATGGTGGCAGAAAACCTTGGACGCATTCCTCCAAATACTTCATTGATGATTGTAGAATCCGGCGGGCAACGTTTTGATGTACGCATTACGTCTACAGCACAAAAGAATGCGGTGGTAAGATTCAAATACCAGAAACCAAAGTAGTACCTCACCCCTTGCCCTCTCCACAGGTGGAGAGGGGAATAAACTCACCCCTTGCCCTCTCCACAGGTGGAGAGGGGAATGGTTGCCGTTTCTGTAATTTTATTCCCGGCTAATTCAATTTAATTTATTTTTCCGTTATAATGTGTCGTTATATTATTATACCTGTCCTTCTGTGTTGTTCTGTGTTTACATACGGACAGGACATCAATGGTATCTGGAAAGGCAAAGTGGTGATGGCACCCGGTGCCTGTTTCCCGGTATATAATATTGAACTGCAGTTGCAGGTGGCCGGCAGCCGTATTACCGGTTCGGCCTATCACTTTTCTGATTCCAACAATTTTGTAAGGGAGAATTTTGAAGGCATTTACAAAAAAGACAGCGGCATGATCGTGATCCAGGAAAATGGTATCATCACGTTCCGTGTAAAAGAAGATTGTGTACCCTGTATTAAAAAATATAACCTCACTTTTCACCGTGGTGGTGGCAATGTAATTACAGATGAACAGCTACGCGGCACCTGGAGCGGCAAAGCCACTGATGGTAAAACAGCCTGCGATCCGGGAACTATTGTATTGAACCGTTTTGAGAAAGCTACATTTAAACCGGAACCTAAATTACCCCCTTCCCTTACTAAAAGAGATGCAGTATTGGTAAAGGAAATAAAAGTGGATACCGGAGTGATCAAGATTGATTTTTATGATAATGGTCAGATAGACGGGGATACTATTTCTGTATATGCGAATGGTATGCCTGTGGTTTCCAGGAAAATGCTGACCGCTAAACCGGTTTCTATCAGCATAAAAATAGACCTGAAGCGGCCGGAACAGGAACTGATCATGGTGGGTGAGAACCAGGGCTCCATACCTCCCAATACGGCCCTTATGATTGTAAATGCCGGGGAGAAGCGTTACCAGCTCTATCTTACTTCTGATGAACAGAAGAATGCGATGGTGCGGTTCATTTATGAAAAACCGGCCTCAACTGCAAAGGCCCAATAATATTCCGGGTATTGTTTAACCGGATTTTTTGAGCCTGATATGCCCGTTTATAATCCCAAATCCGCATTTCATCACTATTTTTTTTCTGTCAACGAAATAAATCGTAGATTGGTTTAAACAAAATCAATCGCCATGAAACAAAGAATTCTACTCATTTTTGTAATGACATCTCTCATTACCGCCTTACAGGCACAAAAAAATTCAAAAACAAAAGCAGTAACCGGTTATGCCATTACCGCTGCCGATAAAGGTGGCCGGAGCTGGAAGGAAGTTCGCCTGGTGGATATTACCACTGGTGAAGTGGTAAAAACTATTTACGACAGTAAAAATGAAACTGAAGCGCTGAATGCCCGAACCGGAAAGCCCGTTGTAAAAAAGGATGGCAACAACAGCAAACCTGTTACCGCCACCATTACCACTACTCCCCCTGTTCAGCAAAGAAAAGTGGTGAACCTGGATGAGGTGCTGGATAAAAACAGCAATAATAATGTAAGAACATACACCCGTGTGGTGATGATCAGGCAATCTCCTTCTGTTGACAAGCCCTTCTCCACTAATTCAGCGGCGATGGCTTATGATAAAAAACATGAAAGGCTGTATTACACGCCTATGAGCATTAATCAGCTTCGCTACATTGATTTGAAGTCGGGCAAAATCTATTATTTTGAAGACGAACCTTTTGGCACTGCAGGCCGTGGAGATGTGAACAGCCAGATAACCCGTATGGTAATTGCTGCTGACGGTAATGGCTATGCCCTTACCAATGATGCCAATCATCTTATTCGTTTTACAACCGGCAAAAAACCGGAGATTACAGATTTAGGTGCTATTACGGATGATGGACAAAATGAAATGCGCAATATACATACCCAAAGAGCTTTTGGCGGCGATATGATTGCTGACGGTAGCAACAACTTGTATCTTATTACTGCCGGAAGGGCTGTATATAAAATAAGTATTGAAAACAGATCATCCAGCTTCCTTGGTACTATTAAGGGATTGCCTGAAGGTTTTTCTACCAATGGCGCTATGGTGGAGGAAGGCAGTAAAGTGATCATTGCCAGTTCAGAATCAGTAGCGGGTTACTATCGGTTTGATCTGAACACATTGCAGGCGGAAAAAGTATCCACCAGCAATGATGTATTCAATGCTTCCGACCTGGCCAATGGTATCCTTGCTTTTGAGAAGAAGAAAAAAGATAAAACAGATGAACCGGTTGCAGAAACTAAACCTGTTGTTGCTGATAATGCGACTGCAAAAGGACAACCACAGCAAGATGAAGGGGGTGTGAAAAGCGGTATTGCTGTTTATCCCAACCCGGTTACCAATGGCGTGGTAAGATTATCATTTTCTGAGCAGCCAGCAGGCCGCTACCAGGTGCAGTTATTAGATATGTCTGGCCGGTTGATCAATTCAAAAGAAATAAATATCAACAGCGAATCACAGATAGAAGAATTCCGTTTTCCTGAGTTATCGGTGAAAGGCAATTACCTGGTAAGGGTAACCAGTGAAATGAACAGGGTGAATGTGACGAATAAGGTGGTGGTGCAGTAAGGGGATACCATTATTATAGAATTATAAAGGGCTGTCTTTGGACAGCTCTTTTTTTTTGCCAACTCATTAACAAGTAATAAAATAAATTATTTTTATGCAATGAGCACTTCCACCACTCCACCCCTTGCACTGCAACTGATTGAAAAGGCAATAGCTGATAAAGCCACCTCCCTGGACCTGGGATGTTGTGGCCTTACCGAAATACCGGAAGAAGTACTGGCTATGGATTGGCTGGAGGAGCTGAGTATTAGCAATTATTACTGGCATACTGATAAAGATGAACTTGTAAAAAGTAAAAATACCGGCCCTTTAAATTATTTGACAACTATACCAAACCTTAGTAAGCTGAAAAAATTAAAAATTCTTCGTGCAAGCGGTATAGATAATACATTTGAAAATTATTGGGGCATCCATATTATTCCAGAAAAATATTTACCGGAAAGTCTTTTTGAGCTTTATCTGTCATATAACCAACTCACCGAAATAAAAGGGCTGGACCAATTAACCGGGCTCAACAGTCTTGACCTTCGTTCTAACCAACTCACCGAAATAAAAGGGCTGGACCAATTAACCGGGCTCAACAGTCTTGACCTTCGTTCTAACCAACTCACCGAAATAAAAGGGCTGGACCAATTAACCGGGCTCAACAGTCTTGACCTTAGTTCTAACCAACTCACCGAAATAAAAGGGCTGGACCAATTAACCGGACTCCAGGAGTTAAGATTATCCGATAATGGATTTAGTTTTATTGCCCGCCTCAAAACATTATCTTCTATCACAGAATTGAATTTGTTTAATAACCCCTTAAAAGATGTTCCACAAGAATTATTGGGAGAAAGCTATGATTCAAATTGCCTTCCAGATATTCAAAATTGGTGGAATGAAATGGATAGCAGCACAAACACAGTACTGAATACACTTACAAAACTTCAGGTTACAGGTAATGGAGATGTGGGAAAAAGTTCCCTCATAGAAGCATTAAAAAAAGGAACCTGTCACAGAAAAATAAAATCCACCCACGGTGTGCTTATTGAACCGCTGGAATTTGATACCGCAGGGGGAAAAATACAATTTCAGGCCTGGGATTTTGGCGGCCAGGAAATCTATCACAGTACTCACCGGCTGTTTATTGCAGCTGAGTCAGTACAGATTATTGTAACCGATACAATTTCAGAACAAGATGCCTGCTCTGACAAATGGGTACCCGACAGGGTAAATAAAAAGGAATTGATCCAGTTGCAACCGTTGGAGCGCTTTGTTGATATATGCAAAAATCAAAGCCCTCAAAGCCCGATAATAATAATACAAAATAAGGCAGATGATGGTAAGCGGGATGCAGGTATATACCTTGAAGCAGCCAAAAAAGAACTGGATTTTTTGCAGGTAAGCGCCGAAAATGGATATGGTATTGATGAATTAAGGCTAAAGCTTGCAAACCATGCAAAGAAATTATTACAATATGGTATGCCGATGCCAAAATCCTGGATAAGTGTCCGGCAATTTTTCATTAATAATCTCAGGTTGACTGCCAAAAAAAGAAAAAAAATAATCACCCAGGATGAATTTGAAGTATTATGCAGGGATAATAAAGTACTGGAAAAAGCTATCCCCTCTCTTAAGAAATTCTTGCACCATACCGGGCTTATCTATTACAACAAAGACCTGCTGAAAGATAAGATCATTGCCGACCAGCGCTGGGCATTGGATGCCATTTACAAACCATTAGACAGATACAGCCGCTTTTATGACCAGATGCGGAATGTTTATAAAGGTATAGTAAGAGCAAAGGAAGTATTAAACGCTTTCGGCAATAAATACGCTGTATCGGAGAAATGGTTGTTCCTGCAATTTATGCAGAGCTGCGGTATCTGTTTTTCTTTAAAAGAGCAAAATATCCCGGCAGAAGAAAAGTATTATATTTTCCCGGAGTTTTTGCCTGAAAAAGAAACCACAGTAACCCGGCAATTATGGAACAAGGCCAATGATGTAGTTCACTACCGGTATAACCTGAACTATTCCCATAAGTCCGATATACAGCAATTTATTGTAGCTGCGGGAAACAAGGCCCCGCTGGAATATATATGGAAGTATGGAATACTTGTTCCAACAGACAAGGGTCTTATCCGGGTGGAGGCTGACCTTGAAAACGTTGGAATTGTAATAAGTATTGAAAAATCAGCACTTGAGTATTTGAAATGGGTTATTTCAACATTCAGGTTTGATACCGGATCTGAAAAGAAGTGGATAGTTGGGAATGATCCGTTGGGCAAGGAAACGCTTAATGTTGAGACGATACAGAACTTGCATGTTAGTAAAAAAAGGGAAACCGTTATAACTAATAAACAGGCAAGCAGAACTGAATATGAAGGTGAAACTAGGGAGGAAAGTGTATTACAAAACGATGCACCATCCGATATACCTCCCCAAAGACCTAAGCGGGTTGTGGTTTCTTATGCCTCCGAAGACCGGGAGGTGGTTACGCTGCTTTCAGATCACCTTGATGATTATAAAGGGGGAATACAGCTTCTCTATGATTTTAAAGAAATTGACGGAACAATAGAGTGGGATCAAGTAATCAAAGAAATGTTTCAAAATGCTGATGGGTTCATTATCCTGGTTAGCAAATACTATCAGAAAAAAAATAAAAAGGAATATATCTGGGAAAAGGAAATCCCTATAATTGAGAAAAAGTTTTACGAAAGGAAAACATTTACCTATTGCATAACAGTATCTCCGGTAAACTATGATTATCGCCTTAGTAAGTTTCCTGTTTTCCGGGCAGCAGATGAATGCATTCCGACAAAGGGCCATGCCAGGGATAAATTTATTGTCGACTTTGCCAGGGAGATCATTAAAGAAAAATTCCTTAAACTAAAATAACATGTCTCTATCCACCGAACAAATCCACAAAGAGATTGACCTGATCCAGGGGGTGATCTCCAATATGGCCACCAATTCTTTTGAAGTAAAAAAATGGCTGATCGGTATTCTTACGGCACTGGTTGTTTTTAAAAATGATGAGTTGCTTGGCGGGCAAAGCCATCTTATCTGGCTATTGCTGGTACCGATTACCTGCTTCTGGTACCTGGATGCCTTTTTTCTCAGCACTGAGAAAAGATACAGGGAGATATATCATTGGGTAATAACACACCGGAGTAAAACGGATAAATATCTCTACGACCTGAAAACAATAGAAAGAGAATTCCCTGAAGGAACTATTACAAACCTTGATAAAAAAGAGAATAGAATATGGCCAGTGGCTTTTTCTAAAACGATCTGGCCCTTTTATGTGTTACTGATAGCGTTTATTTTGATTTATGCGGGTTTCCAGTTTTATAATTGAAAAGGGAGTTGTTAATAAAGAAGGAGAAGGCTTTATGATTCATTCAACATAATGATTGCAGTATCGGGGGTAACATCTTTTTATACCGTATACTTTATCCTTTTCTCCGGGTCTTCTCTTTCATAACGAATAGACAAAATAATTACCTTATCCTCTTCTATCTCATAAATCACCATACAGGGGAACCTGTCTAATAATATCCGACGGTATCTTTTAGTATTATCTATAAAACGATAATACAAAGCTCCTTTGGCTAGTTCGGCAGAAGCTCTTTCCAGCGACTCAATAAAGCTAAAGCCAAGGCCTTCCTGTATTTCTTCATAATTCGTAAAAATCCGGTGCCCTTCTGCAATCGCTTCGTCCTGTGTCAATATAGAATAGTTCATCCCTTTATTCCGGTTTTACCCGTCATTATGCTTTTTGCTTCCGGCCATTCATACGTTTTACTTTCCCCGTTTTTGCGCCTGGTTGTTCTGGCTTCCAACTCTGTAATGTCCGCTTCGCTAAAGACAGGATTATTATACTCCCTTACTATTGCATAAATCATTTGTAATAGTTTATCGTCCCCGCTGTCAATATAATTATGAAGCACTTCCTTTATAGTTATATTACTCATGATTTATTATTTTCACAAATTTACTTTTTTTATCTGTTAATTTAAAGCAATACAAAAATTTCCTTACTACAGAGCCAAACTCAATTTTTCTCCTGTATCCGCTTTTATCAATAAAACGGGGCTTGGGGCCAAACGTATAACCTCGCAATCAATTAATCCTTACTGATTAATAAGGCAACAAGTTACAGGTATATCAAAACTTAAAATCCCAGGTTACGGCGGGCAAGACCCACCTTCGCCAAGGCTACGGTGGGCAATGCTAAAATTTGAAGTTCCACGTTACAGCAGGAAGTATCGGAAACAAAGACACCTGTCTCGCATCTACTTTTAGATCACCTGTAAGCGGACTGCCCGTTTGGTCGAAATAAATAAAATAAGGGTTGAGACGGCTGTACACATTGTAAATGCTGAATACCCAGTAGCTGCTCAGCTTCTTCTTTTTCTTTGGCGTGGGTGTTAATGTGGCTGACAGATCAAGCCGGTGATAGGCTTTCATCCGGTATTGATTCAGACGGCTGTATTCCTGGGTAAGCACCCCGTTGATCACATAAAAGCGTTCGGGCAGCGTTATAGCATTACCCGTACCATATACAAACACAGCGCCCATTTTCCATTTTTTCGTGGCTTCATAATTGGCTACTACGGACAGATCATGCCTGCGATCATACTTTACCGGGTATCGTTCGCCATCATTCAATTGCGGGAATTTTCTCCAGGTCCATGATAAGGTATAGCCCACCCACCCTGTCATCCGGCCTTTTAATTTACTAACCAGTAATTCTGTGCCATAGCTCCACCCCTTTCCAAATACAAATTCTTCTTCGGGATCGGCCAGTGAAGGTGTGTAGCCTTCTTTGTATTCCACCTGGTTTTTCAGGTCTTTGTAATACACTTCCAGCGATGTTTCGTAGGTATTGTCTTTAAAGTTTTTGAATAAACCCGCCGCATATAACCAACTGATCTGCGGTTTTACAATATAGGTGCTCGGCACCCATAAGTCAGTAGGCAACGTAGTACCGGCATTACTTACCAGGTGAATATATTGCAGATTCCTTGTTACTGCTGCTTTAATGGATGTTTCATCATCTATTGCATAGCGGATAGTGGCCCTGGGTTCAAAACCGCCGTATGTTTTTACTGCCTTAAAACTTTTATAGATGATACTGTCTAATTTATTACCGTCCGCATCACGGGTATACAAATTGTACGGGCCTATCTGCGAAAAGCTGCTGTACCGGAGACCGTAATTTATTTTCCACTTCGCTCCTATTTCCCAATCATCCTGCAGGTAGATGGCTGTTTCTGCCGCATACTTGCTGCCTTCATTGTTGGGCGTAAAAATAATGGAGTCCTGCCGGCCGCTCACTACATTCGGTACAAATTTGTGATAAGTGATAAGGCCGCCGAATTTTAATTTATGATTGGGCAGTGGATAATAATCAAAGTCTGATTTCAATGTATAATCCCGGATGCCGGAGGATAGCCCTATTTCAAAACTTTCCTGCTGTGCCGAAAATTTGAATTTATAATCATTGAACACCAGGGTGGTATTGGCAAATAAGCGCCGGTTGAATACATGGTTCCAGCGAAGAGTGCCGGTAGCATTGCCCCAGGGAATATTGGTTTTAAAAGAACGCTTGCTGTTATTGAAATCAAATACATCCCTGCCGAAATAGCCGCTCAGGTACAGGCGGTCCTTATCCGAAAAGCGGTAATTGATCTTGGCATTCACATCATAGAAATAATAACCGGAGCCGTAAAAGCTGCTTGTTTTTTTAATGGCAGGTTTTACCAATGCATCTATATAAGTGCGCCTGGCAGATACTATAAAGGAAGCCTTATCTTTTTTAATAGGCCCCTGTATGGAAAAGCGGGAAGCTATTAATCCAATACCGCCATCCATCTGCATTTTATTGATATTGCCTTCTTTCATCGTTACATCCACCACGGATGACAAACGGCCACCGTATTGTGCAGGCATGCCTCCTTTTATGAGTGATACGTTTTTAATAGCATCAGAATTAAAGATGGAAAAGAAACCAAACAGATGGCCGGAGTTATATACCACCGCATCATCCAGCATGATCAGGTTTTGATCGGGGCCGCCACCACGAACATAAAACCCGGCATTGCCTTCCCCTGCATTGCGAACACCGGGCAGCAACTGAATAGCTTTTAACAGGTCCACTTCACCCATAAAGGCCGGGATATTGCGGATCTGGTTCATAGACAGATCTATTTTACCCATCTGGGCATTTTTTACATTTCCATCCCGCCTTTTGCTGTACACCACCACTTCACCAATGGCGGAAGAACGGGACAGCATATCAAAATTTTGCGAATGATTACTATCAAGCAGAAGGGTCTGCGATTTTCCAAAATAAGATACATGTGAAATGGTTACGTTGTACTCACCCCTGGCAAGGGTGATGGAATAAAAACCGTATTGATTGGTCATCACCCCTTTTGATGCACCGCCTGCTTTTTCTGCGGAAAGGCTTACTGCTACAGTGGCGCCAATGATTGATTCCCCGGAAAGGCTGTCTTTTACATATCCATTAATGGTGACCCTGTCTGATTTGTCTACTGCATTTTGTGCCGGTGCCAGGTACACCAGCAATACGAGAAGGGTACTGCCAATCAATTTTCGCATAATGTCTATTACAATCTTTTTACTTTTTTGTTTGCGCCGGTCCCGCCTGCTGCGTGGTATCTGCAGGCAGATGGTCGATCTTATCTTTTACTTCCGTGCATTTTTCCTGCATATATGGATTGGTGGCTTCTTCTGTTTTACTGAGCCAGTTACCGGGCTTATCTTCTCCAAAGGCTTTGGTACATTCGAGCCAATAGAGTTTGGCCAGGTCGTACCGGGCCGTACTGAGCAGGGCAAATAAATCATTTGAAAAAATATTGAGAGAACTTCTTTTTTCTTCCATTGACGGATCGGCTATGATGGAGGCTAATTCAGCTTTTGCATTGTTATATGGTTGCAGGGCTGTCTGGTAAATAAGCGTGTCTGCATTCAGCTCCTCTATTTTGAAACTGTCCAATGCCATTTTCAATGTATTGCCGGATTGATTGATAGCAGCAGCATCTCCTTTTACAAACCCTTCGGTCATGATAAAATAGGCGGTCAATACAGCTTCCAGGGATTGATTGAAAACCGGGCTGTGTTTACTTACTGTTAAGGGCGGCGGTTTTATGCCTGAATTACTGGATCCGCCGCTTCCGCCTACTATAAAGAAGCGTACCAGGCCCACCAGTAATAATAAAATGGCAAAAAGCATAGTGAGGCCATTCACCCCTTTAGTTTTCTGTACAAAAACCCTGATTATGCCCAGGATGATAATAAATGCAGGTAGTACAATGCCGAGGATATCAACTATTTTCTTCATAAAAGCGTGGAAGTTTTGGCAAAGATAATCGTGGATTTAAGGATTTTAAGGATTTCGCGGATTTCAACAAATATTTAATCGCGGATTTAAGGATTGGATCGCGGATTTAAGGATTGGATCGCGGATTTCAACAAATATTTAATCGCGGATTTAGGGATTGGATCGCGGATTTAGGGATTGGATCGCGGATTTAAGGATTGGATCGCGGATTTAGGGATTGGATCGCGGATTTAAGGATTGGATCGCGGATTTAGGGATTGGATCGCGGATTTAAGGATTGTAATACAGATTTCGCGGATTTCTGCAAATGTTTAATCCTTTTTTCTGGCTAAATTTGCGCCTCATTGACTATTACCTATTCATTATTCACTATCATCTATCATCTATTCTCTATGTTGGCAGGATTTCAAAATGTTACGTTCGAATTTGGGGCAAGAGCTATTGTTGAAG
>JANOEQ010000007.1:0-102469 GCA_031441485.1 Chitinophagaceae bacterium | reverse complement strand
TTAGGTTAGTGAATTATTTACTTATGGCTGCAGGGTATTCTCTTCCCGTTTTTTCATGTTTTCCCATAAGTAAACAAAGATATGCCTATAATGGTACTGTTTCCTGTATTCTTGCTCATGCGGTAAAAGTACAAACGGTACGCTGACACCGGAGGTGAAATGAGAAGGAAAAAATAAGAATGGCGCCGAAGCGCCATTCTATAAGGCAGAGAGTATCAGGTTTGCGTCCACTTTCAGTTTATTATGGATCGCTTTGATAAAATAAATGTCAGGTTTCTGTTTACCACTCATGATCATCGAAAACTTAGCATCACTTACGCCTAACAATTTTGCTATGTAGCTTTGATTGAGATGTAACTGGAACATTCGCATGCGTATCATTTCCGGGAGGTTATTCGGAAGGGGAAGCGGATCATTAGCATCCTCATAGTTTTCGGCCGCTTCAGATAAATTACGCAGGCGATCCATCTCTTTAACAGTAAGATTTTCTTCACCTTTTTTCATTAGTAAATCGATCTCTGCCATTGTTAAATCATAAACCTCCTTATTTTTAATTTTCTTTTTTGTTTTTTTTTCAGTTAATACACTTTGTTTTTTACCCGCGCCATAGACTTTAGCAGGAGAACCTTTCCCGGCTGTAGCTTGACGTTTCATGTTTGACATAATCTTATTTCTTTTCGCAGAAATTAATTTCGCCCCTCTGCTCCCAGGGCTAGCCTTCCACTTTCATATCAGAGGTCGGAAAGCTTAACCTTGTCGTAACTTGAATGGGGACCAATCCATTTTATAAACACAGTCCTTGCTTCGAAAATAACCCGGCATATCAGCCGAAACTTATTTCCTCCTATGTTGAAGACAATCAACCCATTTCCAACATAGTCTGCTGTCGAGAACGTTCTCTTCAGCGCCAATAAATCATTCCAGTCAGCATCTTTCGTGAGACTATACCATTTGAGTAAAGCCTCTTCTGCAGCTGGAAACTTATCAATGAACCTTTTGAGGGTTCCTTTTGAAATTACCACCATCGGCTAATTTTTAATAGATACCCCTGCCTGATGCAAATGTAAATATTTTTTAGAAAATCTAAAAATATTTGAAAAGTACTTTTATTGGTATGTAGCATGATCTCGCCAACTTGTTGCTGGCTTGTTGCCCGCTGACTTGGGCAACAAAACGTCCTAAAAACTGGTCCTTTTAATTGATATTGCATTGATTTTCAAAGACTTGACTTTTCTAACTTCTTTAAAATAAGGAGGTTAAGAAAACAAAACTATTTAAATGTGAGGATGTTACGAAGCTTATTTCCCAATACAAAATTTGGAAAATATATAATCCAACTGGTCCTCATTCGTTATCTCACCGGTTATTTCACCCAGGTAATGCAGGCAGCGGCGGATGTCCAGCGCCAGCAGATCGCCGGGTAATTTATTATCCAGCAATGATGTTTATTTAACCCCGTTCTTCTTAGTTTGTCTGGTTTAAAGGAAAGTAAAGCACCCCGTAAGCAGGCGGCTGAATAAATAAAAAAAGTATGAATGGTTATGGTTCGTACCGTATCAAGTCCGGTATTTGCAATTTGCAACGAACCATCGGCTCTTTAGAGCCGTTGTATTGCTGTTTGTTTTTTTGCTGAAGTCGGTAGTTGTAAACTACCCCCACCATCTGCGGCTGGTATTGCCAGCCTAGTCCACTGTCTACACGAAGTTTGTCTGCTGCTTGCCATAAGTTGGCTTCTAATTCTTTAAGTTGGTCTGCTGTCATTTACTTTATTTCCTCAGTTAAATTTAATAATGTTAATGCTTGAAACCAACAGTAAAAAGCTTCGGGATTACTCTTTTTTAGTTTATTTAATTTATTGCATTGCTGGTTGGCAATATTCCAGTCCTTAATTTCCATCGGGTCGGCAAAACGGTTAATTGTTTTTGCACCTGTTTGGATTATTGCCGCCATATAGGCTGCCCTTGCGGCGTGGGTAATTGCTTTTTCTATATGATAGTTTTCAGAAAAGATATATTGCTTTAATTGTGCAATGCCATGCATTAAAGCATCAAGTTTTCCGTCGCCTATTTGTCCTCTTGTGCTAATTGTTAACGAAGTATCAATAATGTCATCCAAAACAAGCGTTGTATTGCCACTAATATCCCGATAACCCAATTCTTTTTTTGCAAATGCATGAAAAGTTGTTGATGTTACAAGCGGATTGTTTGCATCTTCAAAAATATTTCCAATATCATACAGTTGTTTTATTATTTCCATTGCCCTGCTCTGTCCACCTTTTTCATAAGGAATGCCGGTTGTATTTGGAGCAAAGGCGGTTAATTTATCACCTAAGATATCATCAAAGCCCGGCACACGGACTTGCATCGGACTGCCTTTCTGAAATACAAATGTCGAATCAATATCTATTGAATTTATCTGCTGGTATTGCGGTTTCTCAAAAAGTATGTCCAGTAATACATATTCTTCTGCCTGTGCTGTTTTATGTGCCGGCATATAATGAAATTTATAATGTACTTTTTTAATGGTTGAGATTGCTTTTCTTTCCTGCAATTCAAATCTTGTAAATCCTTTATCCTTTACTATTGTTTCAAAAATATCATCTAATTCAACTTTATCCGGTATGATAATATCAATGTCAATGGAAAGCCTTTTTGTGCTTCCCTGCATTAACATCAGTGCAGTACCGCCTTTAAAAATAAATTTCAGCCTTGATGCAGATAATCCTTCCAGCAATAATAGTGCTCTTACAACCTTTTCTACTAATATTTTATCCGCCTTATTGTTTTTAGCAGAAGCTTCATTTATCCAATTAATATGTAATACGCCCGAATCAATCATGTCATATTGTTATTTTATTTTCTTTTAAAAAACCCAAAATTTGTTCCTTCTTCCGCTTTCTGTCCGCATACCGGATCAACTTGCTTTCACTAATGGTATATCTTTCAAATGCAGTTTTAAAAATTATTGTCATTTCACTTCCTCTCAAATATGCAAACTCTTCATCTGTAAAAATGTCAACCAATATTTTTTCCAACGTTGCAACAGGAATATTTCTTACTTCCCGATATGGTGCTTCTGAAACAAGTGTCCTAACAACGATTGATTTTTTTAGATCATAAATAAAATTGTTCAGCATATCTTTTGCCGGCATTAAAAACACCTGGGTAAATTGTTCTTTTAATAAATAAGATACAGATTCTTCGGAACCCCTTTCAACATCTACCAGTGTAAGGCTGTTTTTTGAAATATGCTGACTGAATTCTTTAATAAAAGTGGAATCCCAAATACAGAAGCTGGTAAATGGAAATTTATCTTTGATTGCGGCACTAATTTTAAAATGCTTTGTATTCAGCCCGGGAGTAAATAAGGTACCGGAACCTAAACGGAATTTTCCCTTTCCGATTCTTTCCAGCACATCTCTGTTTACCAGTTCGTATACTCTCCAGTTTACTGTAGATTTCAACATTCCCGGCTCAAATTGCTGATAAAATTGAAATATGTCAGAAGTAGTCAAAACTTCCCTTTGGTGGAAGGCTTCTTTAAGCTTGTCTATATGTAAATTTCTGTCGATTGCTGTTTTATTTTGGGCAAAGCTAATCAAATAATTGGCAGCAAATAAGCTTTTGCTGCCGAAAATTTGAACGAGGTGGCTGGGGAGATTTGACTCTTTTGCAGGGTTGGGGCTGTGTCTGGTTTTGTGTGCCTTGCAAATATGCCAAATGTGTGCAGGCCTTTGATGTCTATTTGTGCGCTGGCAGAAAAAATTAAAACACGAAGCAAAGGGTGTGTCAAGGTTGATGAGTCTTTGTCGAAGTTGAGTTGTTGTTGTGTCTGCCGAATTTTAGTACTGTCGCCAATAGGCCTGCAGGTAACAATTAAACATACAACCCTCATCCCGTAATCCTAAAAAACTGCCATTGATTACCACAGCACTAGTATTCGCTTTTCCATATTGTCAGTGTCGGCAATTCCTGCGAATCACTTCTAAGGTAATAGGTTTAAAAAGTGTTTCTTATCCAGCTAACCTACACCATCCCTCACTACCCCGCAATACCAAAACCATGGTATTTATTAGATAATAGTGAATAGTTATTAGTTAATTGTTTTCTTTTGGTATTCATTTTTTTAATAATTTCACAGTGCTTTACATTATGATAGAGGCAGGAAGGACCTGCTTCGTTTATGTTGCAGGCTTTTTTATGCCTGCAATTTTTTACCTATATGCGGTCCTGTACCCCCGTGCAGGTTTGTAATGGACTTGCTGCCTCTATCAGGTGTAAAGCAACGGGACAGGCAGGACCGTATTTTTTTTTGCCTACCACCTTATCCCCGCTGCCGCCATGCTTTACCCCGAAAACAACCAGCCCAACCTGGCCCAAATCAAACAGGCCCTGCTGCCAAACAACGAACAACTTTACGCCCTGGACGAACTCATTGCTACCGGCGAAGCCGTATTCAACCTTATCCGATTCTCTGAACTGGATACCTGCATCAAAGATGCCTTTTACCAACTGGAAAAACAGTTTACGTTTTATGCAAATTTGCTGATAAAGGAGGAGTGATTATAAAGATCCTTTAAAAAACGAAATAATAGCGCCATTTTGACACCCCAACAGCATTTTGATTGAGAAGTTAAGCCCAAACTAGCTTTGAGTATACAGGGGTCCAGGCCCTGTTATGGGTTATTAAATTTGTATAAAAAATATAGTTGCGACAAAAATTTGTCGTAATTATATTTTCGACAATTTTTTGACGCAAGTAAAATATTATAAAGCAATATTTTAAAAACAATTATTTAACATTTGTCGTAATTATATATAATTTCGACAAATATTTTATATTTTTGTCGTAATCAAACTGCCAAAGATGGCCACAGAATATCAAAAGAAAATAGAAGAAGAACTTGAAGTCATTAAAAAAGTACTGCAAAAATTCCCTGAAGGTGCAAGTGCCGAAGAAATCATAGAATCATCAGGTTTGGACATAGAACTGCGAACCCTGCAAAGAAGGCTTGAAACATTAATAGAACAAGATCATGTGAAAAGGAGTGGTGTCAGGCGTTTAGCCAAATATCATTTGCCGGATAAAAAAGAAAATACATCAGCGGTTGTAGTTGAAAAGAATATCACGGATACTGGAATATCCATTCCATTATCACCAGCAAGCAGGGAAATTCTAGCCATACTATCCAAGCCTTTCGATCAACGTGTTCCCGTTAGTTATAACAGAGACTTTGTAGATAGCTATCGCCCCAATACGGATTTTTATCTGAATGATGCAGAAAGGGAGCAACTTGCGAATCTCACAGAAACACCGGGTGGTATAGAACAACCAGCAGGTACCTATGCCAGGCATATACTTCAAAGATTGTTAATTGATCTTTCCTGGAACTCCAGCCGATTAGAGGGCAATACTTATTCCCTACTGGACACTGCACGATTATTATCCCAAGGGGAAGCAGCCCCTGAAAAGTCAGCAGCTGAAACGCAGATGATCCTTAATCATAAGGATGCGATAGAATTCATGGTCTCAGGGGCGGACGAAATAGGTTTCAACCGTTATTCAATACTAAACTTACACGCTCTTCTTTCCAATAACCTTCTCCCTGATCCAGCAGCACCTGGCCGACTTAGAACTTATGCTGTGGATATTAAGAAATCCTCCTATACGCCAACTGCAATACCGCAACTGATTGAAGAGATGTTTGGAAAAATATTAGAGAAAATTTCTGCAATCGAGAATCCGCATGAACAAGCATTATTCGCGATGGTTCAATTACCATATTTACAACCATTCGAAGATGTCAATAAACGGGTATCAAGGTTAGCAGCCAATATACCCCTAAACAAACATAACCTGATACCTGTCTCTTTTATCGGTGTACCGGATGATCAATATATACAGGGGTTATTGGGTGTATATAAATTAAACAGAATTGAATTATTAAAAGATGTTTTTATCTGGGCCTGTATACAATCTGCAGACCGGTATGCACGAGTACGCCAGACCATCGGAGAACCAAATCCTTTCAGGATGAAATACAGGGAAATATTGCAAGGATTGATTACTGAAATTGTTTCACAAGGCATGTCTCCTGGTGAAGCTTCAATTGTTATTCAGGCCCGTTCGCTACGTGTACCAGCAACGGATTCAAAGCGATTGGTTGAAATGGTGGAGACGGAATTGATGAGTCTTCATGATGGGAACTTTGCCAGATATCGGATAAGTCCATCAGAATTTAAACGCTGGAAAGAGGTATGGTCATAATAATTTTTTTGACCGGCTTTCATTCTCTCAAAAGATTTTTCTGAAGATACCTATCGACAAATTCACCAAAGTCAGCTGTTTTATCAAATTTTTCTTCAACCCATTCAAGAACTTTCTTTCTACTGAACTTGTGCCTTTTGCCAATCTTGAAACTTGGAATTTCACCAGATGCAGCTTTGGCATCTACAAAGTGGGGGATTGTTGTTGGTGTAAGGGGATTGGGGATGAGGGGGTTGGGTGGTGAATTATAAACACTTCCTATGAACGATGCGTTCTATATCCCTGTTAGCTTCGGAGGCCTCGACTATAATTTCCCTGCCAGGCTGCTGAATTAGGGCTACGCTATTAAGCTGGAGGTAGATATAGAAGGGAATACTATTTTATTTGAGCATGATTAAGAGAGAAACTGGAGGGTGGTGCTACCGTTTGATGAGATAACGGCGGGTAGGAAAACAAATGCGGAATTATTGAAAGTTGTTGCGGAGGTGATAAGGGAGATCATGAAGTAAAGATGATAATACATTAATACAGTGTCAATTTTATTTCTTTAGGCAGTCGTTGATACTGTTGCTACTGTATAAAACACGGTATCAATAAAAAATAACTTTTCCTGACACACTAACACATTTTAGGGCTTGTAAGTGAAGAGGTTCAGTTGCAGCGCAACTTTCGTTTGAACAGAATTGAAATACCCGGCAATAGAGATATAGTAAAGGACGATTGAAAAAAACCGGAAATATAAAAACAAAGCCTGACAATGAGTATAAGCAGAAAAGCAAGCAGGAAATTACGTATCCACCTGAACATCACCAGGTCGGCATAACTTATAACCTGTACTATGATTTTTTTATACAGGCCATAATAGCGCAGGGGTATGATAAAATAGAAAAGCATGGACAGGAAGCCTGTCACCTGGTACCAGGTGTCGAAGTCCTTATCAGTGCCATTGGCATAAAAATAATTGCTCCTTAATACTAATTTATCAATTACCCAAATGATTACATTGTATAATAAATAAAGAAACCAGGGAAACAGGTGCCTTCATTCATTTTTACCAACCCGGAAAGAAGGGTTTAGCTGGCTTTGCACATAAAAAAACATACAAGGGCCGATGAAAAATAAATGCTGAAAGGGGAAATAAAACACAAAATCACGGTAAGGCTGATTATCATACCACCCGGCAAAATCCACCATCAAAGGGGGTGATATAGCGGGTGCAAAAAAAGAAAAGGCGCCACCTGTCCGTCACAGTTTTTACCTGAATTTGTTGGATAATTTGAAATTACCGGAAGCCGTATTACTAACCACCCTGCTGTTTACAACGATAGTGGCATTCCCGGAGCCGATAATACTTACCATATCTGAAACAAGTGCTCCAGCGTCAACACGTCCATTAGCCTTAAAATTTATACTATACCGGGTGACAGTTCCTGCAAGATTAATTTCTCCATTTACCAGGTTGCTGATGGCTAGTTTTTCATTACTCCCGTTATAACTGATGCTTCCGTTACTTTCATTGATCAGTTCCAGCGTATTTCTGTTCTTATTAATAATATTCACCGTGCCGTTGCAGCCATACCGTAACTGAGATAAGGAAGGGCTGTGAACAACAATCTTTGCCACATTACCGGTTTCAATATAAAATTTACCTTTTGTAACAGGAGCACAAAATATTTTCAGTTCCCCATCCTTCTGTTCTGTCCGTACATACTTCTTTAAATTTTCGTCAATGGTTATTTCTACAAATGCAGAATCACCACCAATAACAATATCCACCCTGCCATTAAACTGATTATCGATGGAGAGGGCATCTATTTTAGAAACCACGGGACGGATAGTCGCCGGAATATTATTACCCTTAATAGCAGACTGAGCTGCACCGGGTAAAGCGCAGAAAAAAACATAAGCTGTTAAGAAAAAAATGAGCGTTTTCATAATTTTTAATTATTTAATCTGCTGAAGACTAATACTATCTCTGTTTAAATACATTTAATTTTTCACACTCCGGTTTAGCGATTACAAAACAGTTTCCGCAACTGCAACCGGCAGCGGCTCAAAGTTACGGCTGGCTATAAACTCAGGCCGGGGGTTATCCAGCACCGGCAGGGTGTTGCGTACGCTGTTATAAGAAATCAGGAATGTATGCCTGTCCCATGGTGATAAATTATTGGAAGAGGCATGAAACAGGTTGCCATGAAAAAACAATACCGTTCCTTTCGGACCAGTACCGGAAACAATACCGTTCCGTTCAGCCCAGTGCATTACTGCCTGTTGTGAAAGGGTGTACTTCAGATCGGATGTAAGTGCAGACATATACGAAGTGCTGTTCCTGTATTTAGTAAACCAGCTCTCCTCACTTTCCTGAAGGTTTCTTTCTCCCCCATCCAGTACCCCCGATTTATGCGACCCCGGTATCATTAACATAGGTCCGTTAAATTCATTAACATCATTTAAAAAGATCATCGCTGTCAATACATCCGGCTCCGGCATACCATCATCCTGTTTCCAGAAAGTATAATCCTGGTGCCACTCCCACCAATCCCCAACCATTGCGTACTTTGAATTGATCTTACTCTGATGAAGATACACTTCCTCACCGATAAGTTGCATAGCCGGTGCGACAAGCCGCCCTGAACGGATTACCGAGTTAAAAATCTCACTGCCCGATTCAGGTGCAAAAAAAGAACGGACCGCCCCGTTTTTTTCGAGGATGCGCCGCGGGCAATCTTCCTGTATCACTTTGCCCATCTCATTCAACATCACTGCTACTTCAGCAGGGCTAAACAAATTCCTGATGAGCAGGTAACCATTGTCCCTGTATTGTTTTATTTGTTGTGTTGTGAGTTCCATACGTTTGATTTTATGAATGAATAATATCTACAAATTAATTAAGATCGAATTCCGGTAAAACAAACAGCGGCTTCTCTTTCTCTTTTACTTTCGGGGCAGATACCTGGAACATAGCATGCACAAGCCGGCCCGATAAACCCGCCAGCCCTGCAAACAGGCCACCTGTACCGGCACTTAATAAAACAACCAAAGCCGGATGCGGAAGCGAAAAAAGGTTTGCCATCCGGGCCAGTAAAAGATTCTGAGAGGTAAAAAGTGTAATAACAATCAACAGCAGCCAGCAGGTAAATATGGCTGAAAAAGAAATCCAAAACGCCTGTTTACCTGAACGTGACAGAAAAAAGGAAGCAGCAAATGCTATTAGACCTGCCATCCACCACGGTGCGAAAAAGGATGATATAATGGAAAGCAGCAGAATGATAATGTACAGCATAACCTATTTTTTTAGTGTAAGTGTTGAAATGATTTGACCGGATAACTGCCGGGCATCCGTTAAAAAGAGCAGTTCTTTTAATTGTCCATTCGTCCATGTATCCAGTTCATTGTCATAATATTTGCTACCGGGGTTCCCCGACTGTCCTCCCGCTAAAATTCCATAGCCTTTTACCTGTGGGCCCAGTTCAACCACCATTCTCCAGGAAGGACCAAAACTATTTGACAAAGCATTGACTGAAGTGGCCGAGCCTCCGCTGATAAAGGGAGAAGACCCTAACGCATCAATTTTTGCAAGGTGATTTACCACAATTCTTCTTGTTTGTCCCCATTCCCAATCTTTACCGGGCGGTCCGTATCGTTTTAACAGGCTGTCAACCGTTGCCATAAAAGATGCATTCAATAAATCAATACAGGTTTCTTTGTTGGGGGTGTGTATATTATCAAACCAGGAGGCGTTACGTTCTTTTAATAATAATTTAGCAGTTCGGTCACGGCCTGGCAGTCTTCCTTCCTGTCCCACTTTTTCAAATTCATCGAGCCAGATGTTGTTATAAAATGTCACCCACCAGGCGCTGAATAAGGTGGCACCTGCTTCTCCTGCATCAAAACGACGGTTCCACTTACTAATCATTTTTACACATTCCTTTTGACTGGCATTCAATAACGCCGCATTCAGCAGCGACACCATGGTATCCAGCACTTCATCTGCAAATACACTGTAGTTATCAGTCTGCAGTACACGGAAACTGTCTGCTGTAATATTATTCATTGCTGACAGTTTTTTATTGATCCGCATGGCCCTTTCGGGTGCGCCAAATTTGTAACTCAGATAATAAGGATAAGTACTGTCAACAGGTGACTGGTTAGCTGAACTGACAAACCCCCTCTCCGGATTGAGTACATTAGGATTTTGCGAAAAGGGAATCCATCCCTGCCACTCTTCCTGCGAATCCCCGCCATCAAGTATATACTTTCCCTGGCCTTGATAACGGAGCGGATATTTTCCTGTGGAAGTAATAGCTATATCATTATTGGCAGATGCAAAAATGAAGTTTTGCGCTGGTGAAGCATAATGCTGTAATGCATTCCGGTAATCGTTATAGTCAGAGGCCCTGTTCAACTGGTAAAAGGTCCTTATCTCTTCTGATTCTTCCAGCGCCACCCAGCGCATGGCATATCCTGTTACGGAACCGTTTGCCGCTTCTTTATCTTTTTTCCAATATACAACCGGGCCATAATGTGTATATATAACGGTGTAGCTTAGGCTCTTTCCGCCACGTATATTAATTTCTTCCTGCCGCTGACGGGCAGGTATCCAATGATTGTTATACCAGTATTCTTTTTTTGATGAATCGCTGAACCGTACCTGGTACCAGTCCTGCATATCGGCTTCAGCATTGGTAACCCCCCAACTGATTGATTTATTGAAACCAATAATAATACAGGGCGATCCGGGAATAGAAACACCATATACATTTACGGAAGGTGATGCTAATTGCACCTGGTACCATATAGAAGGATAAGTAAGTGAAAGATGCGGATCATTTGCCAAAACAGGAAAACCGGTTTTTGATTTAGCTGCGGATACAGCCCAGTTATTACTTCCGATCCCTTCCGGACGTGGCGCTGTTATTTTATCCCTTTCTGCCCCTTGTGGTGTATGCACCTTTTTTTTAGCAACCGGCAATGGTTGAAACCCAAGCTTCGTACCCGCAGGAATAATCGGTTCTTCCCGGAAAGAACGATCCGGAAAAAGATCCATTGTGGTATCCGGACCAAACACGTTCAGGTTATTGGTCATACCAAAATCATCTGATCCGCCACTGAGCGTTTCTGCCATCAGTTTGATCAGCAACACACAATTGACCGGCTCCCATTTTTCTGGCGCATAATCAAGCAGTTTGAATTCAACCGGGTATTGCGAAGGCTTTAGTTGATTGATATAGGCATTAACACCCGCCGTGTAGGCATCAATAGTTGTTTTTGCTTCAGGATTTTGTTCCAGCAGACGCAATGATTTTTCTGCGGCATACTTTAATCCAATATCACGGTAATACCTGTCCTGATTTACTGTTCGCTCACCAAATACTTCTGATAATCGTCCTGCTGCTTTTCGGATTTGCAAATCCATTTGCCATAGCCTGTCCCTGGCTGTAATGTATCCTTGTGCAAAATACAGGTCGTGATCGTTTAACGCAAATACATGCGGCACCCGGTTACTGTCGTATTTAATAATCACCTCCTGTTTTAATCCTTCCGTTTTTATAGATTCCCGCTGCCTGCTTTTTGATGATTCCTCATTCTTCCAGAATCCGCTTACCGGGTTTACCAGTTTACCAATAGCCGGAACATTTCCTAAACGGGTGCTGAGCAGCCAATAAAATGCAATAGTGATCAGCAATGACAGTACTGCTAAAATAATTTTCATGTTCAAATAAATTAAGGTTGAGAAATGAATAGTGCCCTTTCCCGAAGAAGCAGCTGTGAAATAGCTGCATGCATAATCACATTATAATGATCTGCTTTTAAATTGTACTGATGATGAACGTTGTTAGTATATTTCTTCCATTTGCTCATATCCTGCTGTACAGGGTTTTTTGCAGCGCCAATAGTAATGATGGCAGCCTGCAGGACTCCCTTTTGCCGGTATTGCTGAAGATTGGCATAGTTGGCAGCCGCCAATAACCTTACCCGTTTATAATCCGGGAATGAAAGTAAACCCGTCCATTTCGACAGTTCTTCTTCAATAACCCGGTCCTGATTATTTTTCGACTGTGCTGATTTGTCTTTTCGCCGGCTCAGCAGGCTTGCAGCATTAGGTTCCTTATCAATAATAAATAGTTTTACAGTAGAGTTCGTCTTCTCAATACATTTTGCAATTTCAAATGCCACCATTGCTCCAAATGAATAACCGAGCAGGTAAACAGTACCGGAACTATGGTGTGTATTGATTTGTGCTGCCAATACACCTGCCAGTGATTCGACGGAATCACAGAATGGTTCTTCGTTATCAAATCCCGGGAACTGCAGTCCGTAACAATTGTAGCTGCCTTCCACCTGCATTGCAAGGTTTTTATAAATAGTGGCTGAACCAATTAACGGCGGTACGAGGTATAATAAGGGCAACCCGCTCTTTTCTTTATTCAGTTTTACCAATAAAGAATCATTCGCAGCCCGTTTTCCATCCAGCAGTGCCGCCATAGAGCTAATGGTGGAATAATTGAAAATATCTTTCAGGCTTACCTGCTGACCAAATGCTTTTTCAATAGCTGCTATCAGTTTAATCGCTTTCAATGAATGGCCACCGAGTTCAAAAAAATCATCTGTAATACCTGCCTGTTCTATTCCGAGTATATCTGTCCAGGAGCTGTGCAGCAATTTTTCTGATGCTGTTTTGGGAACATTTTCTGAAATAGCTGCAGTATCCGCTTTCGGGGCCATTGCCAGTAATGGAGCGTCATCTATTTTACCATTCAGTGTTAGCGGGAATCTTTCTATATGTACAAACCAGGAAGGGACCATATATCCAGGCAACCATTTTTCAATAGTAGCCCTGATCTGTTGCCCGCTTTTCATTTCTCCGGTGTAAAAGCAACTGAGGTAAGCTCCCTGCCCGTTATTTTGAACCATCAATACTCTTGCATTGGGGATACCTGCATACTGGTGCAATGCATTTTCTATTTCCTTTGTTTCAATCCGGTAGCCTCTCAATTTCACCTGTCCATCTTTTCTCCCTGAAAACTGTATGTTCCCATCTTCGAGCCAGCGGCCATTATCACCTGATTTAAATACCATTCCAACACCGGTTACCGGGTTCAGTATAAATTTCTGCGAAGTCAGCTCTTCGTTGTTAAGATATCCCCTTCCGACCCCTTCGCCTGCAATAAAAATTTCTCCATACACACCGATGGGCACCTGGCAGCCTTGCTTGTCCAGAATATAAATTTGTGTATTGGCTATTGGTTTGCCGATTGGTATCACGCCTGCCGCATCGCCTTTTGCTGCATTCCATGAAGTACTGACAACCGTACATTCTGTAGGACCATAATTATTATATACTGGTAAACTGTTACTTATTTTTTTCAATTGGTCACCACCTGTAAGCAGCTTCCATTTTTTGGGCCATTCTGCCACTGTATCCGACAGCTCCTCAAAGACAGGAGTGGGAAGAAAGGAATGAGTGAGCTGATGATGACTGACATAATTCATCAGTTCCTGTAACTGGTGCCGGTTGTCTTCCGGTACCGGATAAATGCAGGCACCATTGAGAAGGTATGGCCATGTTTCCCATACAGAAGCATCGAAACTTATACCTGCATATAAAGAACCCCTGCTGTTGGTATTCACAGAAAAATTTTCAGCATGCCAGCAGCAAAGATTAATCAGCGACCGGTGTTCTATCATTACGCCTTTGGGCTGACCGGTGGAACCGGATGTATAAATTACATAACAAAGGTTCGACGAAGTGGTATTAGTAACCGGATTAACAGCCGGGTAATCCCGGATTTCAAGTTGTTCCCAATGAATGACGGGTGATGCACCACTATAATATCCCTGCTCTGTTATAATTACTTTCAGTGAACAATCCGCTACTATGTACTCCAACCGGTTTGATGGTAAAGCCGGATCGAGGGGTACATAAGCAGCTCCTGCTTTTAAAATAGCCAACAGGGTAATGACCATTTTTTCCGACCTGTCCATCATTACGCCTATGCAGTCATCAGGTTGTATGTCAAATTCGTTCCAAAGGTAATGTGCCAGCCTGTTAGCATGGCTGTTCAGCTCATTATATGTCACTACACCATCAGCTCCGTAAATAGCAGGGTTTTCGGGATAATGTTCCGCCACCTTCTCCAGTAACTGATGCACGGTTTTTTCCAGTGGGAAATGATTTCGTTCCGTATCATTAAAGCGTTGCAATTCCATTATTTCCTCTGCCGGGATATAATTGATACTGCATATTGCCTCATTGTTTATTGATGGTATTGTGGCCATCAATTCATGCAAATGTGCAAGGAGGCGTTTTATACGTGCAGGAGCATAAATGTCAGTGTTATAATTAACATAAACACCAATCCCATTTTTATATTCTGAAAACTGAAAAACAATATCAAATTTGCTGACGGCGGGTATGTGATCACCGAATCCCGTTTCTTTATGCACTGCAGCTTCGTAGTCGGGTTTTTCATAGTTAATCATTACATCAAATACCGGGGAGCGGCTCCGTTCAGTTTGGATATCGAGGTCTTCCACCAGCTGGTCCAACGGATATACCTGGTGCGCATAGCACTGCAATAAACGGTCTTTTATTTGTTGCAGATAGTTTGTAAAAGAAACAGCCCCGTCCTGAAAATTTGTACGTAATGCTACTGCATTTACATAATAGCCTACCTGTTGCTCCAGGTCTGCATGGTCTCTGCCTGCTACCGGTACCCCCACTATAATATCCTGTTGCCCGGTATAGCGGTATAGTAATAATTTTACAGCAGCCAAAAGCACCGTGAATAAACTGCATCCCTCCTGAAAACTTTTGCTGCGCAAATTTTCCATTTCAACTGCCCCGATCCAGAAAGCAGCTCCTGCGCCGTTATACGTTTTTACCCGGGGGCGTAAAAAATCAGCAGGCAACTCCAGCACAGGCAGTGTGCCACTTAGCTGTGCATACCAGAAAGATTTATGTTCATTTTCCTGTTTGTTGTCAAGCAGTACATTTTGCCAATGTGCAAAATCTTTGTACTGGATGCGTAATGGTGCCTGGTCAGGTTCAGTACCTGAGTTGAAAGATCTGTAAGCATGCAATAAGTCTTTTACCAGCACCGTCACAGACCATGCGTCGGAGATAATATGGTGCATGGTTAATAATATAACATGATGGGTTTCCTTTAGCCGCACCAATTTCATCTGCAATAACGGGCCTTTATCTAATTCAAAAACATAATTCGGTTCTTCTTCCGACAATTCCGAAAGTGCTGTTTGCTGCTCATATTCACCAAGGTGGCTGTAATCAATAAACCGGAAAGGGATATTCCCTTTTACAGGCTTATGTACTTTTTGACAAACTTCTCCCTCAATTGTCAGGAAGGTGGTCCGCAGTATCTCATGCCTTTTTATTACATGGAATAAGGCCGCTTCCATATTCTCCGGTGATAAAGCATCATTCCAGGTGTGATTATGGAAAATATTATAGGCCGTATCGGCTCCGCCCATTTGCGCTATGATCCAAAGGCGTTTTTGCGCATGAGAAAGCGGATAGTACGATTGTTTTTTTACCGGTTGAATGCCGGCAAAACTATTTTTTTCTGTATCATCCAGTAATGCGGCTAATTCACGGATGGTTGGCGCTTCAAAAATATTCCTGAGCTCCAGTCGCTTACCTATTTGCTGATAAATACGGGTAAGGATACGCATGGCTTTGAGAGAATGACCGCCGATATGAAAAAAGTTATCATTTATACCAACAGATTCTTTACCCAGCACCTCCTGCCAAATAATGCATAACTGCTGCTCTGCCGGAAGTACTGGCGCCGCATGCATTGTGGTTGTTAATGCGGGTGCATCCGGTTTCGGCAATGCCAGCCTGTTCAACTTGCCACTGGATGTGCGTGGCAATTCCTCCATTTTAATAACTATGCCCGGAACCATATACACCGGTAGCTGAAGGGATAAAAATTGCTGAACCGCTTTTATATCAGCCTCATTTTTCCAAACGATATATGCCGCCAACAGGCTTTCATTATTTGTATGATCAACAGTTACTGCTGCTTCACGCACCAGGGGATGACTGCTCAGCGCAGCTTCTATCTCACCAAGTTCTATCCTGACACCATTTAATTTTACCTGATTGTCTTTCCTTCCGAAGTATTCAATATTTCCCTGTTTATCCCAGCGACCCATATCGCCGGTGCGGTAAATACGGCCCAGTATATTATGATGAATGAATTTTTCAGTGGTCAGTTCATCACGGTTCCAATAACCAGCTGCAAGACCTGCACCGCCAATAAATATTTCTCCCTGAATACCCAGTCCGCAAATTGCCATTTGTTCATCAAGTATAAATAACCTGTAATTAGCAATCGGCCTACCAATGGGAATGGTGTTATTACCGGTATTCGGTAAGCGATAACAGGTGGCATATACACAAGCTTCCGTAGGCCCGTAGAGGTTGTAACAAATAGTATTAGCCGGAAATAACTTTTTAAATAATGAATAGGTTTCAGGCTGAAATGCTTCCCCGGCCACCCAAAGTTGTTTCAGGGAAACTGGTACCGTTCCCATGGCTTCCATAGTTTGCAAAATAAGATGCAGGTAAGAAGGGGTAATATCCAGCGCCTCTACATTGCATCGGGAAAGTGCTGCAATATACAGATCAGGGTTCATCCGCTCCTGTTCAGTAATTATGACAAGTGATATTCCCTGGAGCAATGGTACAAATAACTGGCCGGCAGAAACATCAAAATTCACGGATGCCGTCAACAATACCCGTTCGGGCCTGTTACTATCCCGGTAAAACAATTGCGACATGGCTTCTGCAAGGTTGGTTAGCGCCGCGTGTGTGATACGAACGCCTTTCGGTTGTCCTGTAGATCCGGAAGTATATATTATATAAACAAGATCATTGCTATTATTTACCAGCGAAGGGTTCATTACCGGGTACATATCCGCCACCATTTCTTCCGGGTAAAAAACGGGAACAGCCTGATGATGGAGGGCTTTGTATTTTATTTCGGACAACAGCACTTTTATTTCGCTGTCTTCAATAATAAAACCCAGGCGTCCGGCTGGATAAGAAGGATCGAGCGGAACATAAGCAGCCCCTGATTTAATAACTGCATAAATCGCAATGACCATATTATCACTGCGGTCCATCATAATGCCCACCCTGTCTCCAGGCAAAATTCCAAATTCATTTCGCAGGCAATGGGCCAATCTGTTTATCTGTTCATTGAACTGGTTATAACTTGTAACCCTGCCGTTGAAGTGCAAAGCTGTATGCAGGGGGCTTTGCCGAACCTGCTCCTCAAATAATTCCTGAAAGCATTTGCTTTCCACTTTTGATTCGCAGCTGCCCTGATACTTATCCAGCAGCTTGTATTCGCTGTCAGGCACATATTCAATAGAAGAAATCAATTGATTTTTATATCCGGATATATTACCGAATAATACTTCGAGGTGTGCAATCATCCTGTCAATACGCTCTGGTGAAAATATAGCTGTATTGTAATTGATTGTTACAGATTGTGTGCTTCCATAATCTGTAAAATGAAACAGCAAGTCAAACTTACTGGAAGCCGGTTCATGTATCCTTTCTGTATCCCCGCTTAGTTCTTCCCTTATCAACGGGCGGCTTTTGTCATAATTGATCATTACATCAAATAATGGTGATCGCCCCGGATCTGTTACTATATCCAGTTCATCCAGCAGCAGGTCAGACGGGTACCATTGATGTGCATAAGCCTGCAGCAATGACTCTTTTAGGCCTCCAATAAATTGCAGGAAGGTGGTTGATTGTGTAAACCGGCTCCGCAGCGGAATGGTATTTACAAAATAACCCAACTGCTGTTCAAGCCCGGCCTGGTCACGTCCGGCCACCGGCACACCGGTAATGATATCATCCTGTGCTGTGTAGCGGTGCAGCAATAAAGAGGTGCAGGCCAACAATGCAGTGAACATACTGCAATCTGCTTCGCTGCATATTGCAGATAATTGTTGTACTGCAGATTGACCCAGGAAAGCACGGACTGAAGCTCCCTGGTAAGTTTTTATCCTGGGCCTGGGAAAATCGGCCGGCAGGTCCAGCACTGGTAATACACCGTTGAGCTGATTGAGCCAGTATTTCCTAAAAGGTTCCGCATGATCAGATTGCAGCAGTTTATTATGCCATTGTGAAAAATCCCTGAACTGGAAAGGAAGTGGCGCTGGTTGCACAACAGCGCCATTCATTGATCCATCATAAAAACTGATCAGTTCGGTAAGCATAATTTCCACCGACCATGCATCTGAAATGATATGATGAATGGTAAGCAGTATCAAAAATTCATTTTCACTTTTCTTAATAATTGATAAACGGAATAAGGGGGCTTCATCCAGTGAAAATTCATATTCCTTTTCCTTTATTCCCAGTTCTGTAATTGCTCCATCAATAACAGAAGGATTCATTGTTGAAAGATCGCAGAAAGCCAGTGGCGCTTTTATTGCAGAAGCTTCAATAATCGTAAACCGTACCCCCTCCCTGCTGTTTGTAAAGATGGTACGCAGGTTTTCATGCCTGCTTATTAACTGGTGGAGTGCTGCTTCAAAAATATCTTTATCCAGTGGCCGGTTCCAGGGATAAATATTAAAAATATTATAGGCTGTTTTTCCGCTTTCCATCTGGTGCACCATCCATAACTGCAATTGTGCATGTGATAATTCATAATCCGGCCTGCCAGGTAACTGCTTAATAGAAGTGAACCCGGCTTTCTCCATGCTGTCAATTTTTGTTGCCAGGTCACGAACAGTATTATGGCTGAAAATATCCCGGATGGAAATACGGGCGCCTGTTTCCTTATACACTTTGGATATCATCCGGATAGCTTTCAGGGAATGTCCGCCAAGTGAAACAAATTTTTCATTTACACCGATGGCCCGGCGATCGAGCAGCTCTTCCCATATTTTGCAAACTATTTTTTCCGTGGGGGTTTCTGCCTGCAATATTATTTCATCCGGATTGATTTCCTGTACAGGTGAGGGAAGTCCAAGCCGGTCTGTCTTACCACCCGGTGTGCGGGGAATTGAAGTAAGACTTACCCAATAGCCCGGTACCATATATCCCGGTAATACTGCAGCAATAAAACTTTTTAATTCTTCTACACATACTTCGTTTTTCCACACCACGTAAATGACCAATTCATTTTGGCCGTGAATTTTTGTCATCAACACTACTGCTTCTGCAACAGATGGAAACTCATGCGCTGCTTTTTCAATTTCAGGTAATTCAATTCTGTAACCACGTAATTTAACCTGGTTATCGGCCCTTCCTCCAAAAATTATTTCTCCTGCTTCAGACCAATAACCCCTGTCGCCCGTCCTGTATAAGCGTCCATGTGATGGATGCGCAATAAATTTTTCAGCGGTAAGGTCTGGCCTGTTGAAATATCCTGATGCCAGTCCTGCACCCGCAATAAAGAGCTCACCCGGAATACCAATCCCTGTTTGCTGCATCGCTTCATTCAGCACATGCACCTGCAGGTTATTTACGGGTACCCCAATGGATCCCATTACCGGGCCATCATTTCTGCGTATGATCTTAGCAGTTGCATCCACACAGGTTTCTGTGGGCCCATAGACATTAATCAGCAAGGCGGGACCCTGGCAGGTGTGGAAGAAAGCATCTGCTGTTTCCTGCTGCAGTGTTTCACCACCCACCAACACATATTTCAAATCGGAAAATTGCTGCCCTTTTTCCTGCATCTCCTGCAGCACAATATGAAGATAGGAAGGTGTTATATCGAATACATTAACCCTGTTGCGCAACAGTACTTCAATATAAAGTTCCGGGTCAGTCCTTATTTTCTCACTGATAATAATAAGCGTTTGCCCATAGAAAAGCGGGGAGAATAATTGCTGCACAGAGGCATCAAAACTAACAGAGGCCGTGAGCAACACCTTTTGGTGTTCTTTATCAGTATAAAGTAATGATGAAAGCCAATCGGAAAGATTCATCACTGAATGATGGCGTATGGCTACTCCCTTTGGTTTACCGGTGGAGCCTGATGTGTAAATTATATAACAGTGATCATAAGCCGAATTTATGATTATCGGATTGGTACCGTCGCATTCATTGGTTTCCTGCAACCTTACTGCAGGTATTCCGGAACCGGGCAAATAATTTCCATCCGTTACCAGCAACTTTACTCCGCTGTCAGTGGCCAGGTAAAGACATCGTTGTGCAGGGTAATTTGGATCAATAGGCACATAAGCCGCCCCGGATTTTAAAATTCCCATTATTGCAACCACCATGTTTTCTGTACGGTCCATCATCAGGCCGATCCTGTCGTTGGGTTGTATAAAAAATTTATTGCGCAGGTGATGGGCCAGTTGATTGGCCCGCTGATTGAGTTCATTATATGTAATGGCCCTGTCATCGCACAATATTGCTGCTGCCCCTGGTGTTTTATTCACCTGTGCTTCAAAAACTTCCTGAATGGTAACAAAAGAAGGATAAAAAGTACTTGTTTGGTTAAATTCATCTAAGGCAGTCAATTCATCCGGGGCTATATATTGCTGATCATGCAGCAGGGTGTCAGGATTTCTGCAAATAAATTCTGTTAACTGGTAATAGTGAGAAAGCATCCGGTCAATACGTTCGGGCAAAAATAAATCCGTGGAGTAATCCACTGTCATCCTGATACAATTATCAAATTCGGCAAAATGCAATGTCCAGTCGAAGTTGGAACTGCCGGGCCGGTGGTTGCTGATTTTATCTGACTGACCACTATATGTATCATCCACCTTTTCATAATTCACCAATACATCAAAGAGTGGTGAACGGCTGGCATCGTAGCGGATATTCAAATCATGTACCAGCATATCAAATGGATAGAACTGGTGCTCATAGGCTTCCATTAATTGGTGATGAACCTCCTGTAACAATCTGCTGAATGATGATGATGGAGAAATGGCCACCCGCACTGCGAGAGTATTTATATAGCATCCCAATTGATTTTCCAGGTCTTTATGTTGCCTTCCGGAAGAAGGCACACCAGTAATAATATCTGTTTGCCCGGTATAATGATACAGCAATGCATTAACCGTGGAAACCAGCAGACCAAACATAGTAATTCCATATCTGGCCTGCATTCCTTTTAAAATGCCGGTAAGCGCTGCGGGGATAATTAAAGAAACACTGTTGCCCGCTAAACTTCTTTGTGGCGGCCGCAAACAGTCGGCCGGCAGTTCCAGTACCGGTAATTCGCCCTGAAACTGATTGAGCCAATATGTTTGATACACTGAATGATCCCGTGCAATAGTGGTTTGCTGCCAGTTGGTATAATCTTTATACTGGATACGGAGTGGCAGCAGACCGGGAACGTTTCCTTTTTCCAACGCTGCATATATGGCCTGCAGTTCTTCTCCAAATATTTTCATAGACCATGCATCGGATATAATATGATGGATAGCAAACAATAATATATGTTCATCGGTATCCTCAATCAATATGCACCGGAACAACGGTCCTTTTTCAAGATCAAATGAAGTGAGCCGGGCTACCTGCCACAGGCTGTCTATACTATCTTGTTTTTCGGACAATGCTAACCCGGACACATCATGCGTGAAAATCCATGCGTCTATTTCAGCCGGAGAAAGAACCTGCTGTACTGCTTCGCCCTGCTCCACCCTGAATATGGTCCGCATTATTTCATGCCGGTCAATCATATAGCCAAGTGCCTCCTTCAGCATGAAAGGCTGAACGGGTGCCGCAGTTTTAATCAGGCTGACAATATTATACGCTGTACTGCTTACTTCATGCTGGCATTGCAACCATATACGTTTCTGTGAATGGGATAAGGGATAAAAAGCCTGATTTGATACCGGCACTATCCGATCGTATTTTTCTTTTTTTGACAGGTCAATACAAAGGGCCATTTTGCTAACGGTGAGTGTGTGAAATACATCCCGTATAGTAATCTTTACTCCGAAATGCTGGTAAACTGCAGAAACAATCTGCATGGCTCTAAGCGAGTGGCCACCCGATTCAAAGAAATTGTCCTCAATACCAATTCTTTCCCTTTTTAATATTTCCTGCCATATTGCACATAGTTCTTCTTCCGTATGTGTAACGGGCGCAATGTAGTTACCGTAAGAAGATACCGGCAGCAATAAACTTTTACGGTCTATCTTTCCACTCGCTGTTCTTGGCCAGCTCTCCAATACTATGATGCGGTGCGGAATCATATAATCAGGTAAAACCTCCGTAAGGTATGACAGGAGATTTTCGACCGTTTCATTTTCCTTCCAGATAACGAAAGCCACTAAATCCTTTTCTGCCATTTCACCCTGTGCCAATACTATTGCATCCTGTACAGCCACAAAGTTTTTTACCTGTTCTTCCACTTCGCCGAGTTCTATCCTGTATCCACGTATTTTTATTTGATTGTCCTTTCTGCCTGAGAACTTAATCTCACCATCCCCTGTCCAATATCCATAATCACCACTTCGGTACACACGGCCAAATTCCGGATGAATGATAAACCGTTCGGTTGTTTCTTTATCAAGGTTCCAGTAGCCTTTTGCCAATCCTGTTCCTGCAATACATATTTCACCGGGTATTCCAATTCCACATGACTGCTGATGCTGATCTGTTATATAAATATGATAATTGGAAAGCGGGCGGCCAATACTTACGGAGGTTCCCTGCATAGTATTATCCAACTCTTTGTATGTTGCATACACACATGCTTCTGTGGGCCCGTACGCATTGATTAACCGGGTGCCGGAGGAAGAAAACAATTCCGTAAATAAGGAGCAGGTGGCCGGAGTTAAAATTTCACCTGCGGCAATAATATACTGAAGACCAGCAGGCCTTATATTATTTTCTCTCAATACCTGCAGCACTACGTGCAGATAGGATGGAGTAATATCCAGTACATTTATTTCATACTGTTTAATGGCCTGAATATAAGCGCTGGGATCATTTCGTATTTCACTGCTTATCACCACCAGGCTGTATCCACCCAGCAGCGCACCGAATATCTGCCCCACCGACACGTCAAAATTTACAGAAGCGGTTAATAATAACCGTTGTACCATCTTGCCACCACTGATTATTTCCTGAACGCAGGCAGCTAAATTGCCAACAGCCCGGTGGGACATGCTTACTCCTTTTGGGTGGCCCGTTGACCCGGACGTGTATATAATATATATTGTATCATCGGCAGAGGAAAGAGATGGTTTGTCATCACTACTGCACTGCTTCCATTTATTTTCATCCCATTCCAGCTGGGGTACATTGAAGTGACTGCTACCATTATTTTCCGTTAATACCAACACGGCCCCGCTATCTTTAATAAGATATGCGATCCGGTCATCCGGGTAGGCGGGGTCGAGCGGAACATATACGCCGCCTGCTTTCAGTATTGCAAATATGGCAATGATCAACCGTTCGGACCGTTCAAGCATAATGCCAACCCTGTCTCCTTTATTTATACCCGATTGCTGTAAATAGTCAGCGAGTGTATTCGCTTTTTGATTAAGCTCACCGTAAGTAAGTGAACGCCCCCCGCATAATACAGCGTTTTCAGCGGGAGTGTTTTTCACCTGCTGCTCAAATTGTGTAATGACAGACTTTTCATCCACTATTGTAAAAGACCTGTTGAATATTCCTGTTACAGCCGCTTTTTCTTTTTCATTTACATATACCAGCCTGCCAAGCGGACTGCCGGCATCAGCGGTAATTGATTGTACCAGTTGGAGGTAATGATCCTTCAACCTGTCTATTCTTTCAGGCAGGTAAAGTTTGTCATTATAGGTCAATATGAGTTCTATACAATTATCGTATTCTGCAAAATGGAACTGCATGTCGAATTTGCTCATACCATTCAAATGTGCCGTGTTTGCAGCGTGTGCGTTGATTTCAAAATAACCTTCCCTTCTTTCATGATTGATCATTACATCAAAAAGAGGGGAACGGCTTCTGTCCATTTGCACTGCAATATCTTCCACGAGTTTATCAAACGGATATACCTGGTGTGCAAATGCTTCGAGCAAATCTTTGCTGCTGTTTTGCAGGAACTGCAGAAAATTGTCACCGCCATTTACCCTGGTACGAAAAGGAATGGTATTTACATAAAAACCAATCTGGTCTTCGAGGTCTTTGTGCTCCCGGCCCGCTGCAGGTATACCGGTAATGATATCTTCCTGGCCGGTGTACCGGTACAGTAATGTATTGACAGTAGCAGCAAGCAGGGTGAACATACTGCAACCCGATGCGGCCCGTATATCATCGCATGCCTTTTTTATATCTGCCGGTATTATAACAGAAGTTATTTTACCTGTGTACTGTTTGATTTTAGGGCGGGGGAAATCAGTCTGTAAATCAATGACGGGTAATTCTCCCTGCAATTTATTCAGCCAGTAATTCTGATGAGACTTAATACTCTCATTCTGCAATAACCGGTTGTGCCATTCTGTATAATCCTTATATTGAAGACGCAAAGGTTGCAATGTACTGGCCTGTTGCGTTATAAAAGCAGTATAGATTGATATCAGCTCCTGCACAAATACCTCCATTGACCAGGCATCTGCAATGATATGATGTACCGTTAATAATATTACATGCTGCTTTTCGCCAAGCTTAACAATCGTATATTTCCACAGTGGCCCATTCTCCAGGTCAAATACAGTATTAATATCTTCCAGGCATAATTCTTCCGATTGCTCCATTGCCTGGGCTGTATTGGTATTCAAACTTACATACCTGTTTATCCAGGTAATATTTTCCCGGGAAGCTATTTGCTGAAATACATTTCCTTCCTGCAATACAAAACGGGTGCGCAGGCTTTCATGCCGCTCCGTCAATGATGCGAATGCTTTTTCGAGGAGGGGAATATCCAGGTCTTCTTTCCAATCATACCGGCTGAACATATTATACGCCGTTTCACTTTCTTTTAACTGGTGCTGTACCCACAGGCGTTTTTGAGCATGCGACAATTCATACAGTGGCTTCTCTGCTGCTTTTTCTATGTCGCGAAATGCAGTACGTGCCGAATGATCGAGTACCACTGCCAGTTCCTGTATCGTAGGCGATTTAAAAATATCATGCAACTGGACTTTTACTCCGGTTTGCTGAAAGATAGCTGAGGATAAGCGCATCGCTTTTAGCGAATGTCCACCCAACCGGAAAAAATTGTCCCGGATACTGATACGTTCTTTTCCCAGCACTTCTTTCCATAAACTGAGCAACAGCAATTCTGTTTCACGGAAAGTTGTACTGTCTTCAATGACTTCATCATCCTGTTTCACCACCGGAAGGTTTTTACGGTCCAGTTTACCGTTGGGCATTCTTGGTATTGCAGATAGTGATACCATTTGTACCGGTATCATATAATTTGGCAATACCTCAGCCAGGTAACTGGTGAGTAATTCGTTTTCAGCATTTTCTTTCCAAACCAAAAATGCTATTATCTCCAACTCCTGCCTGTTTTCCTGAACCACTACAATGGCTTCCAGCACGGACTGATGCCGCAGTATTACTTTTTCTATCTCAGAAAGTTCGATACGGTACCCGCGGATTTTTACCTGGTGGTCGAGCCTTCCATCAAAAAGCAATTCACCTCCGGAGGACCAACTGCCCATATCGCCGGTGCGGTATAAACGGCCCAGTTCAGGATGTTCAATAAATTTTTCTTCCGTAAGTGCCGGCCTTTTCCAGTAGCCTTTTGCCAACCCAATCCCGGCAATACATATTTCGCCTTTTATACCGATACCCGTATGCTGTCCTTTTTTATCGAGTACATATATCAGTGTATTATTAACAGGCTGCCCTATAGAATGAGGCACCAAATCCTTTCCCTGTGCAATGATTTCAAAAGTGGCATTCACTGTAGCTTCTGTGGGACCGTATCCATTGATAAGCCGGCTATCTGCTGATAATAAAGAGAGGAACAGTTCACTGGTACCGGGCTGAAGCACTTCTCCACCAGTGAGAATAAATTTAAGCTGTTGCAGGCTGATGTTTTGATCTCTTGCGGTTTGCAATACCAAATGCAGGTGAGAGGGTATCAGGTTGATTACTTCAATTTGATTGGATTGGAGCAGATTAGTATATGCCACGAGGTTATTACTAATTTCTTCACCAACGAGCTCGAGTGAAGAACCATTTACTAACGGAGGAAATAATACTTCTACCGAGGAGTCAAAACTGACAGTACCGGTAAGCAATGCCTTCAATGGCCGGTTTGCCGGGGCATAAATAAGGTCTGTCAGCCATTGCGTATGGTTGACCACAGATGAATGGCGGATGATAGCGCCTTTGGGGTTTCCGGTAGAGCCGGATGTATAAAGCAGATACATCATATCCTCCGGGGTATTGATAACCGGGGGATTGGTTGATGGAAATTCATTCCAGTTAATATCTTCCCAATACAATAGTTTGTCCAGTTTATCCTGGCGATACTGCTGCTCAGATATCACTAACCGCACATCACTATCATCCATCATATATTGCTGGCGGTCTTTGGGATAAGCCGGATCAATGGGTACATACGCTGCACCCGATTTTATTATTCCCATCAGCACAATCATCAGCCGCTCTGATCGTCCCATACGGATGCCCACTCTTTCATTCGGCTGTACTCCATGCACTGCTCTTAAATAATGTGCTACCCGGTTTACTTTTTCATTGAATTCGCAATAGGATAATGCAGTGTTCCTGCAGACTATTGCGGTTGCTGCCGGTGTTTGGCTCACCTGCTTTTCAAATAAACCATGTATTGTATGCCCGGCAGGATAATACCGTTTGCTGCTGTTAAACCCATAACAGAGTGTATCTTTTTCAGCTTCGCTGATATAATTTAACTTTCCGATTTCTTCGAGGCTATTTCTGACCACTGCTTTACATAATTCACAGAAATGGGTAATCATCCTGTGAATGCGTTCCTGCTTAAAAATATCTGTATTATAATTGATATTGATGAATACACCATCCGTATAATCGGGAAAATCAATTGTGAGATCAAATTTACCCGCTTCTTCCCGGCTGGTAATGCTGTTATCCTGTAAATCAGCTGCGGGTCTGTCTATTTTCTGATGGCTTATCATCACATCAAAAAGCGGTGACCTGGAAGTATCGTGCAGTAATGCAAGGTCTTCCACCAGTTTTCCCAATGGATAATCCTGGTGTGTATAGGCCTGCAGCAATGATTCATTGATTTGAGTAAGATAATGTAAGAATGGCAGATCATCTTTTGGCTGTATCCTTAACCCGATGGTGTTTACAAAATAACCGAGCAGGTTTTCCAGTTCCGGATGATTTCTTCCGGCCACAGGAATACCAACTATAAAATCATTTTGTCCTGAGTAACGGTATAATAATACAGAAGACAGTGCCAATAATGCACTGAAACGGCTGCAGCCTGCCTTCCGGCAAAGCTTATCTAATTGTGTACAAAGATTTTTATCCAGCGCCATCCCTGCTGTGCTGCCTGAATAGGTCTTTACTTTTGGACGCACAAAATCAGCGGCCAATGCCAGCACGGGTAGTTCGCCGCTAAACTGCTGCATCCAATAATCCCTGCCGGCCATTCCTGTTTTTTCAGACAGTACTGCATTATGCCAGGCTGCATAATCCTTATACTGGATGTGAAGATTCTGCAGAGAGGGCATCTCCTGCTTCAAAAGGGCCTTGTAAAATAATGTCAGTTCACGAATGAAAATTTCCATTGACCATGCATCAGATATTATATGATGCATGGTTAACAGTATCAGGTAACGGCCTTTGTCCTTTTTAACCAGGTGTCCTTTTAACAGCGGCCCCTTCTCCAGATCAAAGAGAGTGGACCGGTCAGCAGCGGCTAATTCCCCCACCATTTTTTCCATCTCCATCATTCCATAAGCAGAAATATCTGTAAATGGCAGCTGCCATTTTGCTTTTTCGTATTCATTTATTAATTGAAAAACCTCATCTTCCTTTGCCATAAAAACGGTTCGGAGTATTTCATGGCGCTGCACCATAAGCCGGATTGCCTCATCCAGTGTTTGCCTGTTTATCTCTTCGTTCCATTCATAAATGCCAAACATATTATATCCTGCAGTTTCCTGCTCCAGGCTGTTGAGTATCCACAGGCTTTTCTGCCCGTAAGAAACAGGATAGGATGGTTGTTTGGTTAAAGCCGGGATAGTACCCCTGCTATAACCTGTATTTTTCTGCAGGAAGGTGATGAATCCCTGTTTGTTGGCTTTGATCTGCTGAAGGATTGATGATGTGAGTGCATCTTTGGGCGCTGATATTTTCAGATCATTACCATTCAGTTCCACACTTATCTGGCTTTCCTTTAACTGTACAATTATATCAAGTACGTCCATATAAAGAATGTGTTTGTGTAATCAAAAAAATGCCGGGGCCGGCAGTACGTGTTGTCTATTTTATATTTCGCATGTACCGGTAATCAGTTAATGCACGGAGGAAGGCAATCATATCATTTATTTGCTGTTCATTCATTTTTCCCCTTGGGTCTTTTACATCAGGATGGGTGGTTCCCGCCACCGGGAAATTTTTGGGGTCGTTGTAATAATCAATAACTTCTCTCAGTGTCTTATGTTTACCATTGTGCATATAAGGATAGGTGACTGCTATGTTGCGAAGTGTGGGGCTTTTGAATCTTCCGATATCATCTGCATTACCACTAAGGCTATACAATCCCTGGTCTTCTTTAGTGTGCACGCCAATGTTTACCAATGAATCGGAATTGAAATCATCACCTTTGTGGCAGGGCGAATTGCCACATGCTTTTTCTCTGAAAAACAACCGGAAGCCGCGGATGGCGGAGGGACTCATCGCTGTATCATTTCCTTTTAAAAAACGATCATAAGGCGAATCATGGTATGCCAGTGTCCGTTCAAAGGAAGCAATTGCATTCAATAACAAAATGGAATCGGGGACTTTGCCGTATATTTTCAAAAAAGCGCCTTTGTAAAACTCATTTTTTTTCAACCGTTTTACAGCGTCTGAAATGGAGAGGTCCATTTCTCTTTTATTGGTGATGGGCCCGGATGCTTGCTGCTCATAAGACTTTGCCCTGCCATCCCAGAAAAAAATAGTGCTTTTCTGCAGGTACATGGCAGTGGGTGTGTTACGGCCCGTAAGATGATGATCAACTCCGAGGCTGAAAGCTACCGTGTCTGAAAAAGCGAGGTTGGGATTATGACAGGAAGCACAGCTCACGGTTTTATTCCTGGACAGAATTACATCACTAAACAGTTTTTTGCCGATATCCGCAGCGGTTTGTACTGCCGTAATATCTTTGTTTACATCGTTATAAAAAGAAATAAGGTTGATTGCCAGTATTACAAGCAGGCATAACCCCACGAGGTGAAGCAATTTTTTCATAAAAAAAATTATAGATGAATGTTGAAAATGCCAGATGTCCGAAAGGTTCCGTGAACCAATCGAACATAGTGACGTAAGCGATTTTAGAAAGTGATTATTTACCGGCCCTTTGCTTCTCGTCAGAATTACCGGTTTCCCTGTCTCTTGTACCTTTAATTTTACTGGAGCCGAATTTGTAACTGAATTCAAAATACACCCTTCTGCTTTCCCAGTTACTGTTCTGCACATATTTGACATTAGAAAAATCAACTGTAAGAACTTTTTTCTGCATTCGGAAAATATCTGTCATGCCGATGCGCACCACCCCTTTTTCCTTAAAATACCGTTTACCAATGGAAATGTTTACACTGCCATTATCCCTGAGGTTGTAAATGAGCTGCCTGGAACCTGAGGTATAACGTCCGCTCAGGTTGAGTATATATTTTCCGGGTAAAACAAAACGCTGACTGGTTGTTATGCCATATCCCCATTTGCCGGCATCGAGGAAACTATCATAAATCCTGCCTCTGAATGAATTATAAAAAACATTGACCCTGTTAGTACTCGTCCACCACTCTGTTATTTTCTGTGGCCTGTTTACCCAAAAGGTCCAGTCCTTTGAAATACCGGTATTTTCCTTGGTTTCGTATAATACCTGTCCTACCAAATAGTTTACCTGGGTAAAGTAGTTGCTTGTATAATTATAGGAGGCCGAGAATGTGGTACTATTCTTATAAGTGTACGAAAATTCTGTATTGGAATTTAACTGCACTTTCAAGCCAGGGTTTCCCACATACACAAAAAACTGATCGAGCTGGTAATTGAAAGGCCTCAGGGATTCATATTCCGGCCTTGTTATTTGCTGAGTAAATGATAACCGGAATGCATGTGAAGGTTTGGGTACAAAATTGATGAAGGCGGAAGGCAGTAAATTAAAATAAGCAGAATCCGGCTTATTTACATTGTATCCTTTTAAATCGTTCGATTTTCCATTTATGTCAGAGTGCTCCAGCCGCAGCCCTGCCTGTATTCCCCATTTAGAATAATTTTTGCCCAGGTTGGCATAAACAGCCTGTACATTTTCCGTATAACGAAAGTTATTGGTGAGGTTAGTGTCAGTCTTCATAGACCCATTTTCATCGTATTGTGCCAGGTAATTATTTTTGGTTAAGACGTGGGATATTTTAAATCCTGTTTCAAGTTTTATATTGCCTTTGCTGAAGTTTCTGGAATAATCACCCCGTGCTGTGCTGATATCTACCGTGGTGTTAACATCAATGTAGGAATCAGGAAAAGGATAATTATAATTACCAGGTGCCGAAATTGAATTGAGAATGGTCCTGTTTTCAACTTCACCGTAAAACGACCTGTCAATATCGAAATTGAAATCATTGCCCAGTGTGTCGGAATACCGGTAATTGAGGTTATAAGTATTCCACTTACGTACATTGGGATAGGCATTCCTGGTAATGTAAACGGTATCGCTGTTCCCATTTTTAGTGATGCGGCTATCGCTGTTATTGAATTCATTATTGCTGCTTTTTTCCATTTCCACCAAAGCCCCGATAGTATGCTTTGCGTTGATATAATAATCGGCCTGCAGCCTGAAAATGGGATCACTCCATTTCTGGATATCGCTGTTAATTTTAAATTGTTGCGAACCCGAAACGCCATCATTCAACGGCCGGGTTTCATCAGCTTTTGTTCTGTATTTGCCCCAATGATAAGCAACATAGCTGCTTAAATTCAGCTTATTTATACCATAATTAAGGTTTGTAGATGCATCGCCCATATTGTATTTGCTCTGTGAACTGCCGATACTCGTATTTCCATTGAGTCCTGCATTGGTATTCTTTTTTGTTTTGATATTGAGGATACCTGTATTGCCTTTTACATCGTATTTGGAAGAAGGGTTGGTAATTACTTCCACCTGCGACACAGAAGTGGCTGGCATTGATTTCAATAATTTCAGTAAATCTCTCAGGGATATCCGCACCAGTTTTCCGTTCAGCATTACCTGTACACCACTCTTCCCAACCAGTGATACATCGTCTTCATTGTCTGAGATAGTAACCCCCGGAGCCAGTTTTAAAATTTCCAGGGCATTGCTGGCTACTTTTCGCACCGACTCATCCACATTTATCACCGTCATATCAATCTTTTGCTGCACCACGGGCCTTTTGGAAATAATAACGATACCATCAAGTTCCTTTTTATCTTCTTCAAGCACCAGATTTTGTATAGTACCCGTACCCCCGATTACATCAAAGGGTGCACCGGCTAATTTTTTATATCCCACCATTGATACACGGATAAAATAGTTGCCGTCTTTTGTGTCAGTAAAAACAAAGGCGCCTTTTTCATCGCTTAGTTTTGTACGCACAGCGGCCGACGTAGCCTGCAAACACAGTATTACCACTGCACCTGGCTGCGGACGACCGGCCGAATCAACAACTGTACCACTTACCTGGCCGGCGGTAAAATTTGATGTGACATCACCCCGCTGTGCAAAAATGAAAACAGGTGTGAAAATCATCACGAATATGCATTTTAAATATTTCATACTATAAGTTTTAACTGATGATGTGAAGCTAATTTGTTCAATAGCCATAAAAGGCGCAAAAGATGTTTTGAGACAATACTAATAGGTATCAAATCATAAAAAATTGATTTCAAATACTTTACTTTAGGCAGAACTATGATTTGAGACCTAGTAAAAAATTTGTTGTGGCATTAACGGGCCGTTTATTTCTTTATCGGAAGCAATACAACCGCTAAAACCGTTAAAAAAGGTAACCGGGTGTGTGATCCATTTCTTTTCTTCTACTACTGCTTCACCCGGTGATAGCCGAACAGCCGTGGGTGAAATGTGCCAGCCTTTTCCATTGGCTTTGATGGCAGCTTCTTTTTCCGTCCAGTACTGATAAAAAACTACCATAGAATCTGGCGCCGACTGAATGGTATGCCATTCGGATGTGGAGAACATATCCCGGAAATCATGGATATCCAGCTTTTCTATTTTTTCAATATCAGCCCCCACCCTTGCATCGGGGCTTAAGGCACACAGCACCATCCCTCCGGAATGAGAGATACTGAAGCTTACCGGTAAGCTCCGGAAATAAGGCTTTTTAAATTCAGTAAATTCTATATCTTCCAATACCGGTCCGGTATAACCGAGATTTTTCATTCCTTCCATCAGCAACAGCCGGCCGAATAAATGTAACTGCCTGTCTTGCCACCTTCGGTAACGTGACATGGTATTATTAACCGGTGCAGGCATTAAGGAAGTGTACTTATGCAGGTTCAATTCACTTTGAAACGGAAGGGCCCTGGAAAAATATAAACAGACGGTGCAATGCATACTCTTACTGCAATTATTTATTATACTTATTGAAGCAATTGCTCTACATAGGTTTTACCCCATTCTTCCTGCTCTTCGGCCGACCACAGGGATGGAAAAAACATTACTTTCTGAAAACGGGGAGGCAGGTATGTTCTCCAGTTTGTACCGCCGGTGGCCTTTACATCGCCCTGCTGCACACGCAGGTGTTTGGCTGCTGAACGGAAATGTGACAGCCGCCATTCAACATTCACCAATTCATCCATCGCTCTAAGTTCATCCCGAAGCAACGGAAGCAGGGGATCTGAAAGAGATATATTCATAAACCGTGCATACAGGTTGTTATCATATACCTTTTTTATTTTTTGCAATAAAATATCATCATACGTTTTTTCAAAATTCACAAGGCTCAGGTCTTTCTGTCCGGTTTGACTGTCTATTGCGCCCCGTTTCCAGTAAATATTTTTATACAGCGATTCGATACTAACCGGTGCTGATGCATCATCACGCAATGAATGAATGAGGAGGTTGGAAAGGTCAGTGGAACATATCTCGATCAAACGGTACTGGAAAGACTGAAATCCGCTGGCAGGTGCAAGGGCTGTCCTGAATTCAAGGAATTGTGATTTGTCCAACCCCTCCAGCATGATCTCAAAAGAATAGATCAGGTTTTTTACATAGCGGTTGATGCGCCGGACACGTTCAAGAAAAAAACCACAATCGGTGCCTGGCTGCCCGGTCACCTGCTCTGCTTCCAGCAGTATCAGCTTGAAATATAATTCGGTGATCTGGTGATAAGCGATAAAAATCATTTCATCCGGATTTTTTGTCCGCGGGTTTTGCAGGTTGAGAAGGATGGTCAACTGTGTATAATCCCAGTAGGTTGTATATCGGGAATGAAATAACCCTTCGAGATGGCAGGACAGGTTTTGTCCGGCCGGTTCAAATTTATCTTTCAGCATTTCTATTAACCGGGCTGACTTTTCATCAATATCCATTGTTTGTATCATACTATTCGTTTTACCGATAAACAATTATTGTGCAGGGCCTGAGGTAATTTTTATTTCTGCCGCTGGCTGAATATCCATGGCAGCAGGTCGGGCATTGTTTCCGTGATTGTATTCCAGCAACGGTGTGCCTTACCCGGGATTTCTGTGAATTTAAAATTGGCACCGGCATCACGAAGATCAAGCCGGATAGTTTGCCTGATAACAGCGCTTATCTTATTATCAAGCCCGCCATAAATAAACCAGCTGGGAACCCTTGCCAGTTGCAGTGCAGCATTGGGAGTGAACTTATAAAACGCTGATACAGGCACTGCAGCAGCCAATATCTCCGGATAGTGAGTGGCAAAATGAATGACCCCTGCCCCTCCCATTGAATGTCCGATTGCATATACCCTTGCAGGATCTATACTGAAGTTTTTTATTTCATTTTTAAGGATATTGGCTGTAGCCTGCAATGGCCAGGTCTCGCTGCCCAATCCGCCATCCGGTTTCCATTTTGGTTCAGTAACCGGAAGCTGCGGTGCAATGATAAAACAGGGATACTTTTTCCTGTTCTCATCACTCAATAATTGCCAGATGTACTGGCGCAGGTGTATAATACCATCATTGCCCTTGCCCCAGAAATCATGCAGATAAATAACCACCGGATATTTCTTTGAAGGGTCGTAATTATCCGGCTTAATTAACCTGTATGGCAATGTATCTCCATGCGTGCTGTAATAATGCTTTAATTCTGAAGGGTACTGATTTTTATACAGCAAATCAAATTTTGCAGATTGGGATACATGCCCGTCTGTTACCAGGTTTTGCTGTTGATTGATGAACCCTGTTGTATTACGGGCACCGGTAAAGGGTGCATCGTTTACCAGCAAAGGTGTATTTCCTTTACCGGTAAAAATGAAATTATCTTTTATTTCACCCATAGTTCGTGCAGGCTGCCCCGGTTTTTCAATCAGCCGCACTTGTATGCCGGGATGATCGGCAAAAAGAAATTGCGCTTCTGTTCCATCATATTTCATTCCATCGTCTGTAACAAAATCATGCTGCAGAATACTATCAGTAACATGGTCATTGATACGGCAACCGGCAATTGTATAGTTGCCCGAAACAGCCACATCAATATTCGCAGCTTTTTTTTGTGGCCATATCTGCCATTCCTGTCCGAATGCTGCCTGGGTGGAAGTGGGGATGGCCGGATCAAGCAGTACTGAATTATTGCTGCGGATATTTAATAACAGCAAATCCTTTATTGTTCCTTCCGCTGCGGCTTCTCTGCCGGTGCCACCCCCCGGTAAAACAATTCGTTTGTTATTGAGCCAGATAACAGCCCTGCTTATATCAATATCAACCATACCTATCAGTGCCGGTGAAGCAGATGAGTTATAGATAATCTTCGGCGTGGTGGTTACAAATTTTTCATTGCCCTGCTCCCAGCCATTATCCAGTATAAGTAATGGGAAAATAAATTTAGTGGAGGGTGAAATCGTTGCTTGCCCGGCAGTTGGCACACCTCTTAGTATCACACCATCAAATAACTGGAGATCGTAATTAAAGTAGTAGATGCCCATATTGAAATAAAGCACTCCGCCCCCTTCCTGCGATATTGATTGCATGGTACCGGCCAGCAATGCCGAGTCAACTGCATTGTCTCCATCTACCAGCCCGGGCACATCATTTGCCACTTTTACTTTTTTCCACTTTATTTTTTCGGTCCAGTGGTTTTTTGTGACATACTTTGTTTTATAAGGATTATCAGACGGCACTTGCGGTGAAACATGCAGCGCAAACACCAATAGAAGTGGTACGATAATGTATCGCTTTTGAATTGATAACATAATCAGTTGATTAATGGATGAAAAAAATAGATATTGTCAGGATATATGATATAGAATTTCTTTCTCACCATACAGGCGTTCGGAGATCAGCCCTTTTTCTTTACACTCCTCAATCAGTTTATTGGAAGCAATGATGGGGTTGGATTGATCGGTATATTTAATGCTGCTGATAAATTCGAGCCAGGGTTCCTGTCCCATGGCATACACATACAGTTCCTTTGGGTTGAAAACATTAACAAGTGCGGCACCCTGCTCATAATTAGAACCGGCCAGGCGGCGGGTTTGGTCTTTGTCACGGGGTATATCTTCAGTAAGTAACGGCCCGTACAACCATGACAGCGGGGCACCATCACATTCCATACCAAGGAAGATTACATCCGTATCACCTAATTCTGCATGAATATGTTCATATAACTTAGGTTCAATATTACAGGAGTCGGCCACGAACAACATGGAAAACTGCTCCATCCGGATATGGTGACAAATTTTTGCCTGTATATTCAGGTCACTGTGCTCTCCAAGAAAAGGCACTCCTGTAATGGTGCAATCCCCGAATTTTAATTCTTCCAATTCTCCCAGCTCCATCACATTCTCAAAACCGATGGCTTCAAACATCAGTTTCAGATTGGGATCCTGGAGGAACCCGCCCGATGTGCGGGGCACTACTACTGTTTCAATACGGTGCCGCAACGGCAAAAGGGTTTCGAAGAGAATATGATCCTGGTGATTATGCGTGATGAGTACATAATCAATCTTTTCAGGTAAATCGAAATCGGAGAAATGCTCAATTTTGGATTCATAGCCATAATAACTCACCAGCGGATCCACCAGTATCGCAACGCCGTTAACTTCAATCAGAATACATGCATGACCAAAATACCGCATCCTTGCTTTGTTGCCGTTATACTTATTATAAGGGGGAGGTGCCTCCGTGGTAAATAAAGATTTAAACAGTTCTTCTTCCCGGTCACCCTGGAGAATTACCATTTCCTTTATCATATTATAAGGCCGGGGTATTCGCTTCATTTTACTCAGCTCGTCTATAACAGGATCATCAAATGACATTCTCAGCTGCAGCACATCCGGTGCGTCCAGTTTTGGCGTGGTAAGTATGAAGGGCCGTTCATCATTATTGGTAATCCAAAGGGCGATACTTTGTGAAGCCGGATCATAATATTTGCTGCGATACAATAATTTTTCAAAAAAACGAAATGAGGGATTATTGTTCAGGTCATACACGAGTTCCACATATCCTTTGAGTATTGCAGGTACTTTTTCATACAACGGCTGCAACGAATAGCCTTTTGCTTCACTCTTCAGCAGCTGATCCAGTTCTTTTATCGCTTTTGCAAATGCGATGATATCTTTTCTTTTTTCAATCGTCTCGTCACGCAATGAACTGATGTCTTCTACGAGTTCCGGATCAATATCCATAAACGGGCCTCCTTTAAGCATCGGGTTCTTTACGGCCGACTGGTGTCCTGCGGGCGACTTGATAAATGAATTCATAATTTTCAGATGGCGGTTCTCGATATTCATGGCATTAGTGGCCGGAGAAATCAGGTGTGACCAGGCATACCAGCAATCTACAAGAGGTTCAATGACCACATTGGGGCGGAGATAACAGAATTCTTGGTTCATTTTAAAAAATTAGTAAGTTGTTTATTAATTATTGCAGCTATTTCACGGGCATGCCGGTATATGAAAAAATGATTGCCGCTAAAGCAGCTTGTTATTACCGGCACTTTTGTTTCCTTTTTCCACAGGTCCACTGATTCTGCCGACAGGTCTTCTTCATCACCATACATAACATGGATGGGTATGTGAAAAGGTGCTGATTGGGTGTACTGGTATGTTTCCACCACTTTAAAATCAGCCCGCAGTATCGGTTCAAAGAACTCCAGCGCCTCCCTGTTATCCAGCATCTCATCGGGACATCCTCCAAGCAGTCTTAAGCGGTCTAAAAAATCTTTGCGGGGAAGGGCATGATATTTTTCTTTGATGGCAGGGGATGATGGACCGCCCCGGCCGCTAAAAAAAAGATATACCGGTTGCGAAAGCCCTTCTGCTATAATGCGCTTAATAAGCAGGTAACCGATTAGCGACCCCATACTATGACCATAAAATGCATAGGGTGCTGCTAAGCGGGATCGAACCTGGTTCAGCATATCATCAATCACCCGGTCAATATTTCCGAGCAAAGGTTCACTCATCCTTTTGCCCCTGCCCGGAAGATCAAACGCCACCGCATTGATACGTGGTGAAAGAAACTGTTGAAATGCTGTGTAAGAATTACTACTGCCTCCCGCAAACGGAAAAAGGAAAAGATTAAAACCATAACCGTTTGTGCTTGTCTGAAAATTCATGTGCGCCTTTTGTTTTTAAATGCCGGATTGAGCCGTTGTTAAACTCAATAATTTCTGATGCCAGGTTAAAATATTTATCGTCATGTGTAACAGCGATTACTGTTTTGCCCATTACTTTTAATTCGGGCAGGATAGTATTGTAGAAATAATAACGGAATTGCGGGTCTTGCTCAGCCGCCCACTCATCAAATACCACATACTCTCTTCCCTCCAGCAGGGCATAAATCAGTGCCAGTCTTTTTTGTTGTCCTTTTGAAAGGTCTGTACTGATGCCATTCTGTTCTGTTATTATATCTTCTTTCAATTGCATGAAGCCGAACAGTTTTTTCAGTTCTTCGTTTCCGGGGTCAAGGTCAAACCCATCATAGTTTTCACTATACAATATGCTGTCTGAATAAATGGCGGAGAACTTATTCCGGAATAATTCGTATGCGTGATCACCGGCAAGCGGCTTTCCATTAACCAGTATTATGCCTGAATCCGGTTTTAATAACCCGGTAAGCAGCAACAGGAAAGTACTTTTGCCACTTCCGTTTGCCCCGGTAACAAACAATACATCACCCTTATTAATCTGCAGGTCCAATTGATTGATGGAGAACTGGCGGCTATCTTTAAGATTGACATAAGAATAACTAACCCCGCTGAATTGAATAGCATCAATATCTGCCAGCTTACCATTCTCCTGCCCTGTTACCGTCGCCACTTTTACAGTCGCCGTATTCCTGTTGCTCTGTATAAAAAGGCCAATCCTTTTCATGGCTATTGATATGCGTGTGTAAAAGGGCACGGCATTGATCATAATGCTGACCGGCGCTACCAGGTACAGGATTATCACTATGAAGGATATAATATCTGTGGGTTTCAGGTATCCCCAAAAAGGAAGCCCGAAAACAATTGCGCCAAGAATAATGAACCAGCTGTAATTGCCCAGCAATTCATTGTTCATATAAACTACCGATGCTTTGATCTCCAGGTCCCTGGCCTCTACCCGGTTTTTTTTAATATAATTATTAAACAGTTTTTCCCTTTTAGATTTATTTAATTTCAACCCTTTGAAGCCCGTCAGCATATCCTGCAGGTAACGGTAAAAATGATTTTCGAGGTTTCTTGATTGCTTGAGCATGGAAGCCACCGACCTGTTCTTTATATAATAATACAATGCCAGCAAAGCGGCACAGATGATGAGTGCAGAAGCAGCCACCAAAGAAATATAACTGAGATAAATAAAGCTGATAAGTATAACCACCATGTTATTGATGGTATCAATAAAGAAACGGGGCGATTGTGAAACAACCCTGATGTCTGTTATAACGGTATATACCTGGCTTTTATCGAGACGGTTAAAACCGGCATAGTCCGATTCATTTACCTGCTGCAGCATATTCAGTTCAAGATCATAGAGCACTGTATTGGTAAACCGTATCATGTATCCCTGGAAAATTTTTTTGCAGGCAAAAGACCCTGCCAGCAGAATGATGAATAATACCCAGTTATACCGGTAGGGAATGAAAAGAAAAGAATCCTGACGGATGGTATTATTAATGAGTAAAGGGATAAGTGCGAACAGAATACTGTTCACAATACTTAATACTGTTACCAGCACTAAAAAGGACAGGTTCTTTTTTATTACTTTTTGCAGGTACATGTGAGGGGGGTTGAATGGGCCAGGTAATTATTTATTAAAGATCGAATGAGCCTTTTACTATGGTAGAATGCTCTGCACCGGCCAGGCCGGCCAGTGTTCCCAAAGCAATACGTACTGTATTACCCAGGAAATTAAAATTCAGTTTGTCTATAGTATCATCAGGTGTGTTGTCCCTTCGGATACCTTCTTTGGCATCTGTTATCCAAATGGCTTTATAGCGGTGGTACCAAAACGAAATATGATCGCTGAACTGAAGAAAGTCTTCAGTACCGACACTAAATTCACCGTATCCGGGAAATTCTTCCACATAGGTTGTAAGGCCCGGTGCATATTTTTTTGAATTTTTCACAAACTCATCTGCCAGTGGTGCCGACCATGTATTACTTATCACTTTTAAGAAGTTGGCCCGCAAGCTGTCTGCTTCAATGGCTTTACAGTTTTCAGGGAATAATACCGGCTTGCTTTCCCCGATAAGATGTGTGTTGGGGCGCTCGCTGTAAGTGCCTATTCTGTCCAGGTCAATGGCGCCCTGCAATTGTTCATGATCTTTTATACCACCACGAAAAACATACCAGTTGCTTCCGATAAATTCTTCACCGGTATAATCAGTTGCCAGTACTACAATAGTACTCGTAAAATTATATCCTGAAATTATTTCAGCGATCTCCATCATAGCTGCTACACCGGAAGCATTATTATTAGCAGCAGGGCAACCCTGTATGCCATCATACGAAGCACATACCACATAGATATTTTCCTCCTTGCCTGTACCTTGCTTTTTACCAATGATATTCAATCCCTGTACTGCCCCAAAACGAAAAGGCTGCTTCTCCAGTTCATAATTATCCTGTTCAAATAAATTGGAAATAGTATTCCGTACCCGGTTAAGGTTATATCTTCCTGAATCCGTTTCCGGATCCCGGATAATGGCAATGCGCTCTGTATTCCTCCGCAGGCGGTTTGTGTCCACCTTGTTTACCAACTCTGCAATATCCACCTGGTATCCATCATCCGCCACCAGTTTATAGAGCACACCAGCTCCCTGAAAATTATAACTGCTGTAAGACCATTCAAAAGATTTTTTTCCCGGCGCTATCCCTTCACCAATATCGCCTGTTATGTTATTTTTTACAGGTGTGTAAGTGGCACCTCCATCTGCTGATATCCTGAATTCTACTTTTATTTTCTCATCTTCTTTATCAGACAAAAGATAACTGACAGTCACTTTTTTATTGTTCTTATCCACCACCAATTTTACCTGGTTGATAACGGGCAATTCATTTCCTGCTATGGCAGGCATTGCTGTACATAAGGCAAACAAAGCTCCGCAGGCACCTATCAGCGCCCTTAATTTGTTATACATATACTTGATTTTAGATTAAATAATCATTGATTCTATTTCATTGGCATTTTCCGGTTCACTAACCGGCGTATTCACCCATCGGGTGGCATCAATAAGCCTGGCAAGGGCTTCCACGGTCGGATATCGAAATAATTTTTCCAGTGTGAGTACTACCTGCAGTTCTTTTTCAATAAGGGTAATCATTTTTATACCCCTGATAGAATGGCCGCCGCTGGTAAAAAAATTATCGTGGATACCAACAGGGCCTGTTTCCAGGATATCCTCCCAAACCTGGCAAAGTTTTTTTTGTGTTGCTGTTACCGGAAGTGTAAATTGCTGCTGATTACTATTAAATACCGGTTTGGTGAAAGCCTGTTTATCGATTTTTCCGCTGGAGGTAATCGGGAATATATCAACTATTTGCAGCCAGGATGGCACCATATAGTACGGCAGGCTGCTTTGCAAACTGCTCTTCAATTCATCCATGTCAACCGGGTAAGACTCCTGTATATAAGCAGCCAGCTGCACACCTGCATCATCTTTCCAAAGCATCACGAATGCATCGCTCACTCCCGGAAAGAGTTTGATTGTTTTTTCAATTTCTGTTGTTTCTACCCGGATACCATGAATTTGCACCTGTGAATCTATTCGTCCCCTGTACTCCAGTTCCCCTTCCTCATTCCACCTGGCTTTATCACCACTGCGGTATAATCTTTCTCCTGCCACCAGGCTGTAAGGATTTGTAATAAATTTTTCTTCATTCAATGCCGGCTGCCCTATATAGCCATTGGTTAATCCTATACCACCGATATAAACTTCACCCTCCGCTCCGGCAGGCATTAATTTTTTTTCTGCATTCAAAATAAGGACGATTGTATTTGAAAAAGGCCTGCCTATTGGTATTCCGCCCGACAAGCGGTAGCTGTCAAATAAATTTTCCTTTAACTTATGAAAAGTGGCGCCTACACAGGTTTCTGTGGGGCCATAGCCATTATAAACAGACCGGCCCGCTGCATACCCTATCATTTCTTCCAGCAATGCAGCTTCACCGGTAGAAATAATTTTTTTCAAGTCCGGCATGCCGGAACTATTCAGCAGCTTCATATAAGAAGCAGGGAAAATGGCCAGTGTAATTTTTTTCTTGGCGATATAACCCGTACATAACGCTGCATTATTTTTAATTTCATCCGGGGCAAGCACCAATGTACCAGCTGTGGCAAATGCCATTAATATCTCCACCAATGATGCATCAAACCCGATAGAAGCAAATTGCAGCACTATCTCATTTTCATCCACTTCCAGGTATTCATTGTGCCAGCAAATCCTGTCTGTAATACTTTCCTGTTTTACGGGTACTCCTTTCGGTTTACCGCTTGTTCCGGAAGTATAGATAATATACGCTGTACTGTTTTTTGAAGCACCGGTACAGGTAGTGCCAAACGGATATATTTTCCCACCGGATTTATTGAAATTAAACCTGGTTACCGTTGTTCCGGGCAAACGTTGAAAATTCTCTTCATCAGTTAATAAAAATTGAGCCCCTGTATCATCAATAATGTGATGGAGACGGGTATCCGGGTGCGCCGGATCCAGCGGAATATAAACGGCGCCTGCTTTCCATACCGCCAGCAATGCGATGATCCAGTCTGCCGATCTTTTACATAATACACACACATTGTCTCCGGGTTTCAAACCGTTTCCACATAGTTCTATTGCCAATACCATACTCTTATCACTAAGCTGCTGATAGGTCAGTACTTTACCGGTATCTATCAGTGCAGGTTTATCCGGCCTTAGCAGAACGCTTTTATTAAATAGTTCATCTATTATACCGGGGTATTGTCTTACAGGCCCTGTGCCCAGTTGGAGCTGTTGTGATTTTTCACTATCATCAATAAGTTGCCACGCTGAAAGCGAGCTGCCGGGCATTTGGCAGGCAAGTGACAGTATCTTTAAATAATGGGTGGCCATACGCCGGATAAAAGATTCATTATACACAGCTGAATTATAGGTAAACCGTAATATCATTTCACCTGCAATACTTACATTGACACTGAAATCATAATTTACCTGTTCCCTGCTTTTAGTGTCAGCTACCCGTATTCTTTTCTCCCCGGCAGTTTGTTCATCTGTTTGCAGGGTGGTACCGCTGTTGGCTGCGGATGCATTACTGATTACAAAAACATGATCAAATAACCGGTTACGGAGGTAACTAAGCGCCTGTATATCTGCTAATGAACAATAGTCGAATTCCCTGGTTTGTAATGCTGCCTGTTGCTGTGCATGCAAAAGATCAGCAAAGCTATCCGTTGAATTATACGTCATCCTGATTGGAATTGTATTGATAAAAAGCCCCACCATTGCGTCTATTCCTTTTACAGCCGGGGGCCGGATGGTGGTTACCGTACCATATACCACATCATTTTTATCATTGTAAAATGCAAGCAGGAGGCCCCATGCGGTATTCAATACTGTACTGAGTGTTACTTTTTGCGTGACGGCTAATTTCTCCAGGTTTTCCAGCAGTGATGCAGGGCAAAACTCCACCACTTCCCGGTGATCATATATTTTTCCGGAAAATGGGGTGCCACCGGGAATATGCGCCGGCTCTTCATAACCGTGCAGGTAATCTTTCCAGAATTGCAAAGAGGTCTCTTTATCCCGGCTTTCCAGCCATACAATAAATTCTTTGAACTGAGTAACCGGTCCCAGTTCAGGTTTTTTCCCATTCACCAAACTGGTATATATTTCGCTGAAATCGCTTATGAGGATACTGGTACACCACCCGTCCATAAGGATATGATGATAGGTCCAGATAAACTCATACATTCCATCTTCCAGTTTCAAAAGGGCGAAGCGCATCAGCACATCCTTTGACAGGTCAAACAATTGCAACCGGTCTTTTTCAAGGAAGGCATCAATAGCCGCCTGCCTGTCTGTTTCCCCACTAATGTCTGCAAAAAAGGTATCAGGTTTTCTTTCATTCAGAACTACCTGCACCATTTTTTTTAATCCCTTATATACAAATGCGGTACGCAGAATATCATACCGGTCAAACAGCAGTGATATAGTCTGTTGAATCTTTTCAATATCAATATCTCCCTGGAGCTGGTACGATGTCTGTACCAGGTAAGCGCCAGACTTATCAGTAAGACTGTGGTAAAAAAGTCCTTCCTGTAAGGGACTGAGTGTATAAATATCACGGATATTATTGTTTGCCTGCATAGCGTATCAGTTAAAAATGTTATTTATCTGTGAAATGTCTTCAATACTAAGCTCTTTATAACTGTAACTGCCCGGGTGAGTAACAGGTGATTCCTGCCTGAGACAATGAATGCAAATATTTTCAATAGCCTTTTCGAAATCGCAAATAAATTTTTCGATATGATTACGGGTAAAAAACTGTGTGCAATATTCTATATTCACCTGCAACTGTCCTGCTGCCACAAAACCGGATATATTCAGCAAATGTTCTTTTCGCTCTGCCGGTGCCATGCCATTGCCGGTAAATTTTGCCGACAGCCCGATATTATTTTCACCGGCTGGCTGATCAAACTGGCCCAGGTAATTAAGAAGTATAATGGGGTCATGTGCAATAAATTCTTTTTCATCTCCCATGTATTTGCCTATGCCAAAACCGATTCCTTTATTGGGAATTTTATCCAGCATCTCTTTTATTTTCCGGAGCTGAAGCGAAAGATCATCAGCGAAAGCCATATTCAGATGAACCGGGTATATACTTGTAAACCATCCTGCTGTTCTTGTAAAATTGAAATCCCCAAAGATTTCTTCCCGTCCATGTCCTTCCATATCCACCATCATACTTTCCATTCCGAATGCCTGGTTCAATGCAAGGCCTAAAGCACTAAGTAAAATTTCTGGCAACTGCATACCTGATCTGGCCGGCACCTGGCTTGTAAGATCGCCGGTTAGTGATTTGCTGAGATAAAATCTTTCTGTATAATAATCACTGGGAATAAAATCTTTTTTTTCAAATGGGAATGGAGACACGGGCTGTTGCAATACCCTGTTCCAATACCGCAACTCATTTGCAAATGATTTACGCCGGGTGTATGCTGCAAGGCAGTTTGCCCAGGTACGGTAAGAATCTGTTTTGGGAGGCAGTGAAAAAGGCAATTCGTTTGCGGCCTGATCAAGTAATATGGCAAGGTCTTCCATTACAATTCTCCATGATACACCGTCTATTACAAGATGATGCGCCACTACAAAAAGATAATCGGCATCCGGCAATGAAAACAGGGCGGTTTTCACCAATTGACCTTTTTCTAATGAAAACCCCGTGTGCATTTTATTTATTTCAGCTACCATGGACTGTTCTGCCTGCGTATCCGTTTTCATATCAAAACAGGAATAATCAATTTCACCGGGCCCTGTTATTGTCTGAATAACAGAAGCATCAGCCAGTTCAAATTTTGCCCGTAATGCATCATGGTGGTGAATGACAGCAGTTAGTATTCGCTGTACTATGGCAGGCTGCACCCTTGATGGCAATGAAAAAATAAAGGCCTGGTTATAATGATGAGGTTGATGCATTCCGATTGAAAAGAAACGATGCTGAACAGGAGTAAGCGGCACCACACCTGTTACCGGCGACTGATCAATAAATCGTTGTAATGGCTGAAGCCGGGCCGCCAGTTGTTTGATAACAGGGTATTGAAAAATATCTTTTATATCAAGTTTATACCCTGCCGCATAGCAACGGGAAGACACTTGCATAGCCTTTATTGAATCACCGCCGAGTTCTATAAAATTTTCATCCGGGGATATTGACATCCGGAGCAATACTTTTTCCCATATATCTACCAGCAAACTTTCTTCAGCGGTTAATGGTATTGCTGCTGAAGGTTCAATATACTCCCGATCTGCCGGCATTGGCAACCTGGCCCGATCCACTTTGCCGCTTGCTGTAACCGGAAAAACACTGAGGGGAATAATAGAAGAAGGTACCATATATGCAGGAAGCTGTAATACTAACCATTCTCTGATCCCTGCAATATCAGTATGCTTATTTTTATTGATAAAGGCAACCAGCATGTTGTTCCGGTATACCGCAATTGCCTGAGTGATACCGGCATATTTCAACAACACATTTTCTATCTCGCCCAGTTCCACCCGGTGACCGTTTATCTTAACCTGGTAATCTTTTCTTCCATAAAAAAGTAATACCCCGTCCTGCGACCAGCATCCAACATCGCCGGTTTTATACATGCTTATATTTTTTTGAAATGGATCTTCTAAAAAAACAGCCGCTGTTTTATCCGGCATACCGAGGTATCCTCTGCCCACTCCTATTCCTGCCACGCATATATCCCCAATGATACCCACCGGGCAAAGCTGCAGGCCGTTATCCAGCACATATACCGACATGTTTGATATTGGTTTACCAACCGGCACCGTATCATAGGATGTTGTTTCAACCACATCATAATCGGCGATAATATCCGCTGCTTCTGTAGGGCCATAGGTATTGATGAGTGGCTTTCCGGGAAAATGCCTGTACCAGAGATTTACAAGAGATGGTTTTAATTCCTCTCCCACTGCTATCATTTTCTGCAACGATGGTAAGGTATATGTTTTTTTCAGCCGTTCAATATGCTCCAGTAGCTGCACCAGGTAAGCAGGCACCAATTGCAATACCGTTATCCTGTCCTTTACCAGGCGATCTGTAAATATTGAAATTTGCAATTGAACATCCTTACTGTAAATGCACACCCTTCCTCCTGCCAGCAGTGCTGCGAATAATTGCCAGATAGAAATATCAAAACTTTGTACAGCTGTCTGGGCTACTTTACTTTCCCTGTTCAATCCATAACGTTCTATACGGGAATGCAGATGGTTCAGCATGCCGCATTGTTCCACCATTACGCCTTTAGGGCTTCCAGTAGATCCTGATGTATAGAGTAAATAAGCCACTTCATTTCCCTTACTCATCCAGCCAGATACATCTGTGGCATCCCGCAGTTGAATATCATGCACCCTGATTACAACACTATACTGTTTTCCAGGAACCTGTTCATCATTGTCAGCCAAAATAATAGTGGCCCCTGATTCATGCAGCATTTTTTCAATTCTTTCTGCAGGCAGGTCTTTGTTCAACGGCAGATAAACACCTCCTGCTTTCCAGATACCAATTATAGATGCCGGCAGATAAACAGACCTGTCCGCATAGACTGCCACCACATCACCGGATTTTAAATTATAGACGGTTCGTAGCGAATAAGCAAGTGAGGATGACCAGTCATCTGTTTTTTTATACGACCATTCTTCTCTATCATCATTTACACAAATCAATCCGGGGCTACGTGCGGCCTGTTCCATAAATTGTGCTGCATAACCGGTATGTACGGGATATTCTTTTTTATCACCTTTTGAAAAACCAAGCAGTACCTTTTCTTCACTTTTATCAGAGAGGGTTATGGCATCAGCACTTATCCATTTATTCTCCAGCACCTGCTGCATAATACACTGGAAACGGGAAGCGAGTTGTGCGATTATCTCCTTTGTATAAATTTCGGGGTTATAATAAAATTGAAACTGAAGCTGCTTATCACTTACCACACTGATAAAAAGATCATAACTGGTCTGTTCCCTGTTCTGTACATCTGTTATCTCCCAATTATTTTCATCTGTATGGCCGGCACCTGATTTTTTACCTTCTGCATCATTTACGGGATAGTTATTAAAATCCAGCACCACACTTACCAGGTTTTGCTTTACGCTGGTTTGTGATTGTATCTGCGCCAATGAAGAATAATGATATGGTTCTGCAGCAAGTGCATCTTTTTGTGTTTGCTGTGCGGTATAAACAACCGTATCGGATGGTTCATACATTACCCGAACCGGTATGGTATTGATAAAAAGTCCAATCATGGATTCTATACCATTAACAGCGGCAGGCCTTCCTGATACCACACAACCAAAAACCACATCACGGGTGTTATTATATTTTGCAAGCAAAAGACCCCAGCCTGTTTGCAGCAATGTATTCAGTGTTACTTTGCTTTCCTGTGCTATATTCAGCAACCCTTCTGTTTGTGCGGTGGTAAATTGCAGGGTATGTTTTACTATATCAGTATTGCCTGTTTTATTTTTCACAGCCGCCCCAGGAATATTCAGGGCGGATGTATAACCGGACAGGTAATTATTCCAGTAATCGAGGCTTTGCTGTGGGTCTTTCTCAGAAAGCCATTTTATATAATTTCCAAAAGATGAAGCCGGCGCCAGGCTATTCTTCCTGTAATTTGCATTGGCGGTATAAATTTCGTTGAACTCTTTTACGAGTGTGCCCATACACCAACCATCCAGGATAATATGATGACTCGTCCATAAAAAAGTAACCTCATTTAATGAATGGCGGAAAACTCCAAGCCGTATCAGTATATCACTGTTAAGATCAAATCCCCTTTGCCGGTCATTTGCTGTAAATTCTGCAAACTGTTCTTTCCAGCCGGAACTATCTATCGTGGTGAGATCATAATAAACCACTTCTGCTTTCCTTTTTTCCAACACCACCTGCAGCATTTCCTGATAGCCCCTGTATTCAAATAAAGTCCGGAGAACATCGTGCCGGTCAATCAGGTTATCAACTGTCTCCCGTACAATCCCAATAGAAATATCGCCGCACAGCCGGTAGCTTACCTGGTAAATATAGGCCGGGCTGTTCTTTTCTGTAAGCCAGTGGTACAGCATCCCCTCCTGCATGGGCGTAAGCCTGTACACGTCACGCATACCGGTGCCATATTGCTGCCGGTAATTCATTTGCATATTTTCCACCTGGGAAATGCTTAACCCCCTGAAAGTAAGATCGCAGGGTGTAAGCACACGCTCCGGTTGATTGCTGCAAAACAGAATGATATGCCGGAGGCTGGATTTAAAACTTTCATGCAGCTGTATGGCCAGTTCTTCATTGATCAGTGATTGATCGTAGCGCATAGTAGCTTTAAAAATATGTTGGGAAACCATTGCAGAAAAACTAATGGCAAATGCGGGTTGCATACCTGGTTCTTCCACATCATCTGTTTGCTCAGCAGCCACAGAGAACTGCCCTTTCGGTGCATCTTCATCAAACTGGCCCAGGTAATTCAACAGAATACGACTTTCTGTTTCATCTGCAGATACCGGTAATTGCGAATCTTTATTTTCACGCAGGTATTTCCATAAACCATATCCTATCCCTTTATCCGGTATGGCCCTGAGTAATTCTTTTATTTGGCGGATATGCAGGGAAAGATCAGTGGTATCCCCCGTTTCAACCAATACAGGATACAAACAGGTAAACCATCCTGCAGTGCGGGAGATATTGATGTTGGGTAAGATATTCTCCCTTCCATGGCCTTCCATCATTACACTGATACTTTTCATACCAAACAATTCATTCATTGCAAGACTGATGGCCGCCAGCAACACTTCATTTATTTCGGTACCAAATGCCTGGTTCACTTTTCGCAACAGGGATTCTGTTTCTTCTTCATTTAATGAAAATGTTACGTATCCCTGCGAACCTGAAGCCCCGCTGCTGCTCAATGGAAGTGATTCAGCTTTTTTCGAAATATTGAGCCAATACCCCTGCTGACGGACGAATGCATCACTGTTTGAATAGGCTTTTAATGCTGCCGCCCATTGTTTATAACTGTTCGTTTTAGAAGGCAGTGATAACGCTTCGCCATCAAGTGCGGCCCGGTATAAATGCTGAAGGTCTTCGAGAATGAAGCGCCAGGATACACCATCAACCACTGTATGATGAATAACAAGCTGGAGCCTGTCCCCGTCTGGTAATTGATACAGGCAGGATTTCATCAGCGGGCCATTGGCCATATCAATACCCTGTTGCAGTTGCTTGACCTGTTTTGTTAATTCACCTGCAGCATCCAAATGATGGCGCAGGTCCACTACGTTTGTACTTACCGGCAAGTCAAGCCCGTGGTTCATACCCTGCCATACACCATCTTTATGGATAAAAGTAATCCGCAAAGCATCATGATGGGACTGTAATAATTGTAATGATGTTTTCAGCGACTGAACATCAAGCCGTTCGGCAGAGCGCAATAACAGGCTTTGAATAAAATGCTCCGGGTTTTTCAATCCCAGTTTGTCAAACTCATATAAAACCGGCGTGCTTTCTACCATTCCTGTAACCACCCCCTGATCAATCACTGACACTAATGGCTGTACTTGCTGTACCATATCAAGCAATACAGGATATTTAAAAATATCGTTTACTTCCAGCCGGTAACCCTTCCGGTGCATACGGGAAGCCACCTGTATGGCTTTGATTGAATCCCCTCCGGACCAGAAGAAATCTGATGAAAGATTTACCTGGCATCCCAACACCCCGCTGACTGCACCTAGCAGCAATTGCTGTAGTGCGGTCAACCCGTTACCCATATCATCAGCAGCGATTTTGCTTTCTGGTAATGGTAAATTTTGAAAGTCAATTTTCCCATTGGAGGTAAGCGGCCAATTTGCTACGGTAAAAATATGCCCCGGTATCATGTATGCCGGAAGGTATTCCCGCAGGAAATTTTTTACTCCGGTACTGTCCAGCTCTTCCTTTGTAATAATATAAGCGATAAGTACAGGCGCTGTTTCTGACTGCACACATCTTACCACTGCATCTTTAATCATTACATGTTGGCGCAGCGTATATGCGATCTCTGCTGTTTCTACCCGAATACCGTTGATCTGCACCTGGTCGTCTAACCGGCCCAGGTATTCAAGCTCTCCTTTTTCATTCCATCTGCCGAGATCGCCGGTACGGTAAACACGGGTGGTGCCGAAAAAGGCATTGACAAATTTTTGCTGTGTTTGTTCTTCATAACCCGGGTAACCGCTGGAAAGGCCAATTCCGGAAATACATATTTCACCGGATAGGCCGGGTGGCATCAGTCGCTGGTGCTGATCCATTACATAAATACCGGTATCGGCAAAAGGCTTACCAATCGGTATAGCTGTTGTAATGGCATTTTCTTCCTGCAGCGATGAAGATACTTTATGAAAAGTGGCGCCTATACAAACTTCAGTAGGTCCGTAACCATTATACACGTTCTTTGTTTGTGCATACAAGGCCACATCATCCCGGATAGCTGCTTCGCCTGTTGATATTATATGTCTGACAGCCGGTAATGGATGATGGTCCAGTATTTTTATATAAGCCGGTGGCATAATGATCCCTGTCACTCCTTTTTCTTCCATCCAGGTAATCATCTCTTCTGTGTTTTGTTTCAACGCTTCCGGAAGTATTATCAATTGGCCCCCCGACAATAACGGCATCAGCATTTCGATAATTGATGCATCAAAATTGACAGAAGCGAATTGCTGAAAACGATCTGCCGGGCATAGCTCCAGGTATTCATTATGATAAAGCACCCGGCTTACAATACTTTCCTGACGGATAGGTACTGCTTTAGGCAAGCCGGTAGTGCCTGACGTATAAATAATATACGCGGTATCTGCAGGATTTACCTGTATGTCAATCGTATCTGTCGCATTCTGCAATACTGCCGGTGAAGAACAAATAATGTTTCCATTATAGAATTGAAACCGGTCTTTACAGGCAGGCCTTGCAATAACAAATTGCACGTTGCTCTCCGTTAGCATATACTGCAAACGGTTTTGAGCAATAACCGGGTCAAGCGGAAGGTAAATAGCGCCGGCTTTCGATATGGCTAATAAACTTACCACCATATCACAGCAACGGCCCGTCATCACACCAATACAATCTCCCGGTTTTAAGCCTGCTGCCAGCAATTCCGCACATTTCTCATTACTCTTTTTTTCCAATTCAGTGTATGAAATTTGTCCTTCTTCATCCACTATTGCAATGGCGGATGGATACTGCATTACTTTTTCGCGGAAAACTGAGTGAATGGTGCCGGTATAATTACCTTCCCGTCCCATACCCTGGGCAACAATTTCCTGTTGTTGTTCTTCACGCATAATTTCCAACGAACCTATCGGCCTGTTGGGATATGCCGCCACCTGTTCCAGTAAATAAAGGAAAGAGCCGGATAGCTGCCGGATATATAATTCATCATACACAGCTGCATTATAATTAAAGCGTACCCGGATTGTTTCACCGGGAAGCAGGATAATATTGAAATCATAATTGGTTTGCGAAAAATCATCTGTAACAGCCGCCTTGATCATATCACCCGCTGTTTTTTCACCCAGCTGACTTACGAGATCACTGATGGGAAAATTCTCGGTGATAAACAAATGGTCAATCAATTGATGTTTCAACGGTGTAAGTGATTGGATAGCTGCCAGCGGATGATAACGGAAAGGCTCAGTTTGTAATGCCTCCTGTTGATTTTTAAGCAAGAGCTGAATAAAGGATTCATTTTCATTTACCCTTATTCGAACCGGTATGGTATTGATCAGCAAACCAATCACTGATTCTATACCATGAATTTCAGCCGGCCTGAGAGAAACCACGGTACCAAAAACAATATCAGGCCTGTCTGTAAACCTGGACAGCAGTATAGCCCATACTCCCTGGAAAATAGTATTGAGTGTAGTACGATTTGACATAGCCACCTGGTGTATTTCTTTGCTTAAAGCGGTTGGAATTTCCAATACCACTTCACGGTTTATGTATTGTGGGTGTTGGGGCGCATGCATACGCGGTACTGAAGTTTTCTGTTCATACCCCTGAAGATAATTTTGCCAGAAGTGTATGGCAGCATTTGCATCTTGTTTTTCAAGCCATTTAATGAATGTACCATACTGAAGGGCCTCTCCAAGCTGAATGGTTTTATCATGCAGCAGGCTGTTATATATTTCATTGAATTCCTGTAAGAGAACAGGTGTACACCATCCATCCATGATGATATGATGATGGCTCCATATAAACTCAAAGGTTGTTTCATTCAATTTGAAAACTGCAAGCCGCATCAGTAAATCCCCACCCAGATTATATGTCATCTCCCTGTCCTTCTTTCTGAATGCAGCAAGCAGCTGTGCCTGGTCATCTCTTTCACTAATATCATGATACTGAAAGTCGGGCTTTCGGTTTTTCAAGACGATCTGCAATATTTCATCGCTCTTCTGATGACGGAAAACAGTTCGCAAAACATCATGCCGCTGCAATAATATCCCCATGCTTTGTTCAATAAGCAAAGGCTTCATATCCGAAAACACCCGGTAACACAACTGGCTGCTGTACGCAGATGAAGCTGAATCAGCGAGGGCATGGAAAAAAATACCCAGTTGCAGCGGCGACAGCCGGTAAATATCTTTGATATTACTGCTTTGAAGTTCTTTTTGAAGCACAGTCATTATTTTAATAAGGAAGAAAAAAGAATTTTACAGGATAAAGCATCAGTCAAAAATGCTTTCAAATTCCTGCATGCTTAGTCCGTCATATCCCATATCTGTTGGCGTAAGTTCTGTTCCTGTTCTATTGATACAAACCTGAATAATATCATACAACGCTTGCCGGAATTTATTTTTCAGGTCAATCATACTGTTGCTGCTGAATAAAGAACGGTCGTAATGTATCTGTATGCCCAATTTCCCCTCCGCAATAATTCCGGAAATAGTTATTCCAAAATTTATTTTTTCATTGCTGTCGTGCATATCTGCCGGGGCCGGGGCAAAGCGAAACTGGCTGCTGCCATTTGTATTATCAAACTGTCCCAGGTAATTGAATAATATTTGTGGTAACTGATCCGGGCATGGTGTCCCTTCCAGTTTACGTTTATATTTCAGCAGGCTGTAACCAATACCCCTGAAAGGTATTTCGTGCAGGGAATGCTTCACTTTCTTTATATGAACGGACAAATGATCACCGGCGCCTGTTTCCATACTTACAGGATAGGTGGATGTAAACCATCCGACTGTCCGGTTGATCGTAACCTGTGGTATTATCTCTTCCCTGCCATGTGATTCCATCATTATCCAGACGTTCTTTTTATCAAACACTTCACCAACAGCAAAACTGAGGGCTGCAATAAGCAGGTCATTGATCTCTGTATTAAAAGCTGTATGTGCATTTCCAAGTAATGATTGTGTGGTGTCATTCTCCAATTGAAAGTCAAGATGCGCTGTTCCTGCTTTCCTGTTTTCAACCGGGGCTGTTACTAATGCATCTGTTGCCCTGTACTCCCGTTGTATCCAATACGCCTGATCGGTATTGAATGTGCCGCTTTGTACATAGTTGCACAGTTCTTCCACCCAGGTTTTATAACTATCGGTTTTGGGTGATAATTCAAAATCTTGTCCCTGCGCTGCCTGTTTATACAATTCTGCCAGGTCTTCCATTATTATTCTCCAGGATATTCCATCCACCAACAGGTGATGCACACTCAACACCAGGCAATCTTTATCCGGCAACTGGTATAAAGTAGCCTGGAAAAGCGGCCCGTTGCTCAGCGAAAAATTTCGTTCAGTTTGCTGCAGCAATTCTTCAAATGAAGAGCTGTCATTCCGCAGGTCTTTTACGAGCAAAGGATTGATAAAAGAAATATCCCGGTTATACTGTTGTCTTTTTTCTCCTTCAGGGAATATGATACGTAATGCATCATGGTGTTGTTGTATTTTTTCTATTACTGCTGCTAATAATATTTTCTCCAGCCGTTCATCAGAATAAACGATGACCGATTGATTATAATGTTGCGGCACCAGCATGTTCCGTTCAAAAAAACTTTCCTGGATGGGTGATAATGCCATATATCCTTCCACCGCCTCCTGGCTTACTGTTTGCTTAATGGTGCCAAGCAGTGGTGCCAGGTCTCCCAATACCGGGTAATTGAAAATATCTTTTACCATCAGCTTATAGTTCCTCCGATAGAGGTAGGATACTATTTGTATGGCTTTAATAGAATCGCCACCCCTGCTGAAAAAATCATCCTCCATTCCAACGGCTTTTACACCTAATACTGACTGATAAGCTTCCGCCAATAGTTTTTCTTCTTTGGTGAAAGGCTCTCTTCCATCTGTGGTGGTATGTCCTTTAACTGCAGGCAGCTGTGCATAATCCACTTTGCCATTGGGAGTAAGAGGAATAGCGCTTACACTAATGATGAAGGCAGGAATCATATAATCCGGAAGATACTGCCGGAGCTGCTTTCTGATTTCTTTTGGGTTTTGAGGCGCCATTTCTACCACAAAGGCGATTAATTGTTGTTGCCCGCTTTCTTCCCGGATGGTGACTGCTGCTGCATGAATGCCATCCAGCAACCTGAAAGCATATTCTATTTCCCCGGCTTCTACCCGGTAGCCTGCAATTTTCAGTTGTGTATCCAACCTGCCGAAAAATTCTATACGTCCTCCTGCTGTCCAGCGACCCTTATCACCGCTGCGGTATATAAACTGCCCGGCATGATATGGATCTGGAATTAATTTTTCTGCGCTCAGTTGTTCCTTACGCAGGTAACCTGTCATTACCCCGGGGCCGCCAATACAAATTTCGCCAGTGATACCAATGCCCTTTAATTTCCTGTTTTCATCAAGTATATAAATGTGGTGATTACCCAATGGTCTTCCCAATACCACCTGTTGTGAAAATTCATTCACTGTCATATCTGGCCCAATGGCGCCGGAGGCCACAATGCCCTGGGTTAGTACACCAATAGTAGTTTCAGTGGGACCATAGTGATTCACAAAACGGGTAAAAGGATAACGGGCAAGCCACTTCTTAATATCATCGGGTTGAATTTTTTCGCCGCCGGTAACCATTAATGAAGGTGCATGTGTATAAGAGTGATGGTCAAATTCCTGTACCAGCAGCTTCAGATGTGAGGGAGTGAGTTTAATGAAACTAATATGCTCTTTATCAATCAATTTAAAGAGGCTGCGTGGGTCCCAATGCCCCTCATCTTTCCATAAGTATAATGTGCCATAACCAAGCAGCATGGTCCAGAAGCAGGTATAACCCAGATCGAATGCAACAGATGATACGAGTAAACCACGATACTCTTTATGCTGTAAATGCGCTGTTCCAAAACCATGTACATAATTGACCAGTGAGAAATGACTTACCGGAACGCCCTTGGGCTGACCTGTTGACCCGGATGTGTAAATAATATAAGCCGTATCACTGATTACAGCCGGTGAAACAAATAAAACATCTTCCTGGTTCAACTGATGATCAAAAGAAGCATCCCACAATAAGAGCGTTCCTTCCACCCCGAATGATTCATCTGATATAATCAATGCTGCTTCACTGTCTTTCATCATGTAGTCAGTCTTTGCACGGGGAAATACAGCATCAACTGGCATGTAAGCAGCACCAGTTTTTATTATTCCCAATATTGCCACTACCATACTTATAGAAGGCTTCATCTTTACAGCCACCACATTTCCTTTTCCTGCTCCATAAGTATGCTGAAGGTAATTGGCCATTTGAGCGGAACGCTGGTGCAGTTCAAGGCGGGATATCTTTTCTTCGCCACATACAACCGCAATGGTTGCCGGTTCAGCTGCGGCAAGCTGTTCAAGCATACCGGTAAGGGTTACCTGCTGAACAGGCGCCAGGCTGCTATTAAAATTACCCGCCAGCAATTCATTTTCTTCCGCATCCATATAATCATACTCACCCACCGCGCTGGCAGGATTAGCCACTATATTCTTCAGCAGCACCTGGAAATGCAGGAGCATATACCTGATATGGTCATTGCTGAACAGGTCTGTATTATAATTGATGGTTAAACGGAGCGTATCTCCTTTTTCTAAAAAATGAAAACTAATATCAAACTTACTGGCGCCGCCGGGTTGATGAAATTCACTCACTGTCAAATCACCCGGCATTGCATCTGCAGGCAAACGCATGTCTCCGTCGTGCATCACCATCATTACATCAAAAAGCGGCGAGCGGCTTAAATTCCGTTTCACTTCTAACTCCTGCAGCAACTTATTGAATGGATAATTCTGGTGAGCAAATGCCCCAATAACATCTTTTTTAACATTGTCAAGCACCGTTGAAAAACTATCCCGTGAAGAGAACCTTGTCCGCAATGCCAGTGTGTTTTGGTATAATCCCACCTGGCCTGATAAAATATCCATATCCCTTCCGGTAACGGGGTAGCCAATAATGATATCTTTCTGACCGGTATATTGATGAAGCAAGACATTAATACCCGCCAGCAGGTTCATAAAAATAGTGGTGCCCTGTGTATGGCAGATTTTTTTTAATGCCGGTAAAATATTATCTATCTCAATATTTTGATATGCTCCGTTATACGTTTTTACAGGCGGGCGTGGAAAATCGTTTGGCAATTCCAGTACCGGTAACGGGCCGCTCAACCGGTTCAACCAGTATTCTCTGCCTGCTGCTGTTGCCGGCGATTGCGCCTGTTCCTGCTGCCATACGGCGAAATCACGGTATTGAACCGGCAGTTTCGGAAGTGTAAGCGGATTATCACCAATAAGAGAGGAGTAGAACAGCAGTAATTCCCGGCTCAGTACTTCAAACGACCATTCATCCACCAGGATATGATGTACTGTATAAATAAATACATAATCATCTCCGCCAGTTTGTACAAGGCTGGCTTTTGACAAAACACCTTTTTCTAAATCAAAAATAGTGTGCTGGTGTTCATCCCAGGTATCGGAGACTATTTTGTCAGCAGCAGACCGGGCATCAATAATTGAAAATGGAATTTCCAGTTCTCCTTCGGAATGTATTCGCTGTACCACTTCATCTTCCTGTACAAAAAAACTGGTACGGAGTATTTCGTGCCTTTCGAATAAGGCATTCCATGCTTTTTGCCATGCGGCCACATCCAGGTTACCCTTGAATTTTATTCCCCCGGTAATATGATAAGCAGAACCGGAATCACTGAGCTGGGATAAAACCCAAAGTCGTTTTTGTGCATCAGAAACCGGGTAGAAAGACTTATCGGGCTGCCGGGAAATTGTAACTTCAGATTGTATTGTTTCGTTCTCAAAAAGTTCAGCCTGCTGTGCCACCGTTACAAATACAAATATTTTCCAGAAAGGTATTCTTATTCCTATCTCTCTTTCTATTTCAGAAATAAGGCGCATACCTTTTAATGAATTTCCCCCAAGATCAAAAAAGTTTTCCAAAACCCCCACCGGGTGTTTGTCCAATATTTTTCCCCAAATACTGCAAAGTTTTTTCTCAACAGCACTTACAGGCGCTTCATAACTATGTGTGCGTTTTTTTTGTACTTCCAGTTCGGCCATTTTTTTACGGTCTGTTTTCCGGGAAGCTGTTTGTGGAAATACTTTCAGTTCAATTATCCGGGAGGGTATCATATACTCCGGCACCTTAGCTGCCAGGTACATTTTCATTTCTGTTTCCGATATATTTTGTTTTTTCAGTTGCGGCGGATAAGGAAGCGCTGCCCTGTCTGTTTTTCCATTGGGGGTAAGCGGAAAATAATCCAATGCGACTATATGCGAAGGCAACATATAGAAAGGAAGCAATTGTGCCACAGCATCCCGAATAACTGGAATAGCTGGTACTGGTGTGCCGGTAATATAGGCCACCAGCACCGGAAGGTCCTGCTGATCTTTTAAACATACCACCACTGCATCAGTAATTTCTTTTTGCCGGAGAAAGCTTTGTTCTATCTCACCCAATTCAATCCTGTTTCCGTTTATCTTAACCTGGTTGTCTTTGCGGCCAAAGAACTCTATGTTTCCATCTGCTTTATACCGCCCGGTATCACCAAGCTTATACATCCGGCGGTTTTTATGCCAGGGATCAGGGAAAAAATGTTCTTCTGTTTTCTCTATATTATTGATATACCCGCGGCCCACACCAATACCTGATGTATAAATATCACCCTTCACCCCAATCGCACAGTGATTCATTGCCCCGTCCAGTATGTATATCTTCATATTGGCAATTGGTTTACCAATGGGAATAGTTTCGAGAGAGCTGTCGTACCCGGTAAGTGTAAATTGTGCAATATCATCTGCTGCTTCTGTTGGTCCATACGCATTTACCATTGGTATGGTACTAAACCGCTCAAACCATTTGCGGGTGAGCTGTGGCTTCAGTGTTTCACCTGTGACAACCAATTGTTCGATTTTCCAGGATGAAATAGCTGTTTCAGGCAAGTCAAGCAAAGCAGCAAGATAAGAAGGCACAAGTTCCAGTATGGATGGCTGGTCTGCAGTTATTGTGCGGGCAAACAGGTTCAGGTCCTTTACCACTTCATCAGGATAGATGATGGTGGTGCCTCCCGTTACAATCATTGAGAGTAACTGCCAGATTGAAATATCAAAAGCCTGCGGGGCATTTTGAATAATGCTGCTGTTGTTATGCAACGATAACGACTCTATTTTGTAATAAAGATGATTCAGCATCCCTTTATGCTCCACCATAGCGCCTTTGGGCTTTCCGGTAGAACCGGATGTATAAATAATATAGGCCAGGTCTTCTCCAAGCGGCGCAGGCATCATTTCCCTTTCGGGGGGCTCTGCATGCACGCCCTCCGTTATTTCAAGTATTGATACAGCTACAGATTCATGTATCTTTTCAAGATTGAGCAATTCATTAGCCGCTATAATGTTTTCTATCAGTAAATAATCTGCTTCACAATCATTGAGTATGGTAAGTACACGTTCTGCAGGGGAATCGGTGGCAACCGGAAGATAAACGGCCCCAATTTTTAAAATGGCGAGAAAGGCTATCAACAGTTCTGGCGATCTTTTACAGAATACAGGTATCACTGTTCCTTTCACTGCTCCTTTTTGCAGCAGGTATCCGGCCAGTACATTCACTTTCGTATTGAGGATGCTGTAGCTGATAACCCGTTCGCCGCAACTCACGGCTGTTTTTCCGGGGATTTCCGCGGCCCATTTTTCCAGCCATTCATCTATCAGCGATTCAGGATACATTTTATCAGTATCATTCCAGGCAGCCAGCAATGCCAGCTCTTCTGCGGAAGCCGGTTTATTTTTAATTTCCGCTACGGTATTATCAATCAATGATACTGGTTCTTCCCTGTTACCGGCCGCAGCTATGACATAAGCAATCAACTCCCCTTCTACAGCATCATGTTTCTTATATACCAATACTGCATCATTGATAGCGGGGTGCAGAAGCAATGCGTTTTCAATTTCTTCCGGTTCTATGCGAAAGCCTTTGCACTTGATCTGGTTATCGGCCCTTCCAATAAACTCAATATTACCATCATCCAACCAGCGGCAGATATCACCTGTATCATAACGGCGGCAGGGGCCCTTACGGGGATGCATAAATGATTCAAATCTTTCATTGCCGGGGTTAGACAACGGAATATAATCTTTGGCAAGGCCAATACCTTCTAAATATAACTTCCCTTTGACACCGACTGGTACCGGGTTCATATCACCGTCCAGAATGTTAAGCAGAATACCCGGTACAGGTTTTCCAATCGTAATTTTTTTATCTGTGGCTTTTACTTCATAATATGATACAAAAACAGATGCTTCAGTAGGGCCATAAATATTTATAAGCGGAACAGTTGTTAAGCGATAATACTGCTGAGTAAGGGCTGTTCTTAATTCCTCTCCACCGCTGATAACCCATTGTAATGATGGCGCCAGCAATTTATTCTTCTTCTCTTCATAATTCAGCAGAGATTTTAATTCTGCCGGAGTAAAGCAAACACCTGTAATTTTTTGTTCATCCATCAGCTGGTTTAATCCTTCGAGGTCGCCCTGGGAAGGCGTTATGATAAAGAGACATGCCCCATTGCACAATGCTCCGAATATTTCCAAAAGAGAAAAATCAAAAATATATTGCAGTCGCTGCAGTATTACGGAACCAGTATTAATACCAAATCTCCTGCCGGCGAACTTAATAATATTGGACAGCCCTTCATGTGTCAACCGGGCACCTTTAGGGACACCGGTTGATCCGGAAGTGTGAAGAATGCAGGCCAATGCCCCCGGATTATACTGCACTAAAACCGGCAAAATATTGCTTCCATCAAAGTTATTGTAATCAACAGTTTTATAATTTTTATCTGTCAGTAGTTTTATCAGGCCTTTATCTCCGGCAAGAATAATATGAACACCGGCATTTTGGAGTGTCTCTACTATAATTCCTTCCGGCTGCGACGCTGACAAAGGCACATAAATACAACCGGCTTTTAAAACACTGAAAACAGCAATAATCATTTCAAACGTATGGCTGCCTATTATTCCAACGGCCTCACCAGCCTGTAAGCCGCAATTGGATTGCAAATACGCTGCCAGTTGATTGACCTTTTGCGAAAGCTCTCCGTAAGTAAGCATCCCGTCAGTTGTTTTCAATGCAACAGCTCCGGGATTTGCCGCTACCTGTTCTTCAAACATTATACTTAAATGACCGGGCGGATCAACAGGTTCGCCGCCGTTGCCCAGCGTGTCTGATAGCCATTCACTCTTTTTTGGTGATACGAGATGAATATGAAGAAGGGGGCTGTCAATATTTTTTTCCAGGTTCGCAAGTAATTCCAGATAGTGTTCTCCGAGCCTTTCAATGGATGATTGAAGGAAAAGATCAGTATTATAAGTGATGTTCAGGAAAAAATTATCTTCCTGCTCAATGAATTCAAAGCCTATATCGAATTTGCTTACCGTGGTGGTATCGGCAAATGATGAGGCAGTGATTCCCTGCATACCAATTGCTCTTTCTATTTCACTGTTTACTTTACGGTAAAGCACCATTACATCAAATAACGGAAGACGGCTCCTGTTAGCAGGAATATGTAAATTCTCCACTAACAAATCAAAAGGGTATAATTGATGCTGATACGCATCAATTACTGTTTGACGTACTTCTTTCAGTAAATGCAGGAAAGACGATTCTTTATTGATACCTGTTTTTAGTGCCAGGGTATTTACATAAAAACCAACCTGGTTTTCCAGTTCTTCCCTTTCCCTTCCGGTAACAGCAGTACCCAGTATAATTTCCTGCTGGCCGGAATACTTATGCAGCAACAGGTTTACAGTGGCCAGCATGAGCATAAAAGAACTGGCGCCCTGTTTCTTTGCCACACTGATCATAAAGTTGCGGGTATCTTCCGGGATAAGTAATTGCAATAGTTTCCCGTTATACGTTTTTATTGCTGGCCTGGGAAAATCATAAGGCAATTCCAGTTCGGGTACTTCACCCTTAAATCTTTCCAGCCAGTAATTGCCTGGTTTGTTTTCCGCCTTTGCTTCCACTTCTTCATTTATCCAGGCGGCATAGTCCTTATACTGTATGGATAAATCAGGGAGGTGCAGCGGCGTTGCGTTGCAATTGGCATTATACAAGAGGCTTAATTCTTTTTGGAAAACCTGGAAAGACCATTCATCAAATATGATATGATGGATGGCCATCATGAATACAAAAGACCCTTCTTTTAATTTAACCAGCAGGCACCTTAACAAAGGCCCTTTCTCCAAATCAAACGGGTCCAGATGAAGCCCGGATGCCAAACGGAGGGTTTCAGCATGGGCATCAGCTATATCACTGATATCAATATATTGTAAGCCGGGATGTGCTGATGCTGGAAGGATCATCTGTACCGGCCCTTCGGCTAATTGTGGAAAACAGGTACGGAAACTTTCATGACGATGAATCAATGTATCCAGTGCATTGCTCAGCGCTTCTTTATTCACCGGGCCATCCAGTTTAACTATATTAAATTCATTATAGGCTATTGATTCTTTTTCCATCTGGCTCACCATCCATACCCTTCGCTGTGAATGGGACAGCGCATAATGAACCGCAGGTGCAACCGGCATAACAGCTTTTGTAAAAACCTGTCCGGTTTCGCCTTTATTTTTTTTGTCGAGATATGTACTGAATTCATGTATGGTTGGATACAGGAAAAAGTCTTCAAAATCCACTTTAATGCCTAAGCGCTGACTGATGCGGTTGAGCACCTGGTTAGCCAGTAAGGAGTGGCCTCCCAATTCAAAAAAATTATCTTCCGGTTTTATTTCGTCGGCCTTCAGTACCTCTTTCCAGATGTACTGCAGCCTTTTTTCAAGGGAAAGTTTGTTATAGATGTAGTTATAAAAATCGCTGAATACCGGGTAGTCGAAAATATCTTCAAAATCAATTTCAATTTGCAAGCTCTTCCGTATATTGCGGACCACTGCTGATGCTTTCAACGAATCACCTCCTGTTTCAAAGAAATGGTCACCATCCTGTACAGCAGCCAACTGGAGTGCTTCTTTCCAATAACCTTTCACCAGATACCGGAAGCTATGCGTATCTTCTTCCACAACAGCCCTGTTTGTGCTGCCAGCGGCACTCACTTCCTGTTCTTTTCTTGCCTCGGTACGTATCCAGCATGCTATCCTGGCAAAAGGATGCGGCGGTAATTCAATCCGCTGACCCTGCCATAATGAAAGAAAAATTACCGGTACTGAATAACCGTTTTGATATAAAAAAATACCCAACGAAGCCATTAAACAGTTTTCTCCGGTTTCATCGCCGGTATAAATATCAAATGCCCTGTTTTTTTGTTCATTGTGCTGCAACACATCTGACAAAATGCTTCCAATTGACATGTCGATAAACAGTAATCGGCCATTCACAGATTCAGCAACGATATACTGCTTCATTTTTTCTGAAGGATCAGCTATTGCTTCTTTTTTATATTCAAGCAATATACGGATGCTCTCTTCAAAACTTTGAGATTGGTTGATGGTGCGGGTAATAATACGGCCTATCCCGGTACCAATCAGCTGATTGCTGACGATGCCCGCTCTTTCAAATAATCTATACAAACTCAGTTGAAATATGAATGCATCTGTAAATTCATTTCGTTGCGCAGTACAGGCTTCCAGTTGTTGGGTATAAAGGGTAAAACATTCGCTGAAAATTGGATAGAGGGTACATAAGCGGCCTGTTAATTCTTTGGGAATTCGGTCTCCGTCGGAAAAAATAAAAACAAGTTTATTATTTTTTCCCGGTTGTTTCCGGGTATTCTTTTGTGAAGAAACAATATAATTGGCAAGCCCTTCCTTCAGTGTTTTCACATCATCAACCATAAATGCTTTGCGGTGTTGGTAATGCCGGCGGCCAAGGTTCAGCGTAAATGCAATATCATTAATAGTAACAGTTTCGTTTTTATCCAGCCATTGCAGCAGCCGCTGTGCATACGTAACAACTCCTTCTTCAAACCAGGAAGACAGTAAGATTGGCACCTGGGTCACAGAGGATGTACCTGCAATATCATTTTTCCGGGGGGCTTCTTCCAGTATAAGGTGACAATTGGTTCCGCTGAAACCAATGGAACTTACACCGGCAATTCTTTTTCTGTTATCTGCCTTTTTCCATTCCGATAAATGCTCACTGATATAAACTGCGGAATCAGCGAAATTGATAAGCGGGCTGGAAGTGCCGGTATAAACAGATGGAAAAATAACTCCATTTTTTATTGACAATACTGCTTTCACCAGGCCTGCCAGGCCTGCTACTGACCTGCAATGTCCAATATTTGCTTTTACTGTGGACACCGGGCATACCTGTTTAGATAAACCAAACTGACCGAATGCGATATTGAGGCCAGCCACTTCTAATTTATCACCGAGCTGTGTGCCCGAACCATGTGCTTCTATAAAGCCGATATGTGAAGGATCTATTCTTGCTTTTTCCCATGTGCGGAGTATTACTTCTGCCTGGCCATAACTATCGGGAGCCGTAAGACTGGCAGAGCGGGCAGCATTGTTGTTGACGGCGCTGGCTGTGATGACTGCATGAATATGATCGCCATCATGCATGGCTTTATCGAATGGCTTTAAGAGGAACGCAATGACTGCTTCGCCATACACCATTCCATTGGACTGATCTGAAAACGGAATTGATTTTCCATCTGCAGAATCAACCTCAATATGATAACCAATATTCTTGTAAGGGAATAATTCCAGGTTGGCACCGCATACTACGGCCATATCTGCATCTCCAAGGGACAGTTCGTTGCAGGCATTATGCAATGCCACTAATGAGGAGGAACAGGAAGTATCTATTAATGCAGTGCTGCCAGTAAAGTGAAAGGAACGGTTGATGTGTGCGGCCATGAATTCACTTGCATTACCTGTTACCAGTGTGGGGTCAAATTCATCAGCATGTTCAAAATACTGCAGATTTTTATCGGCTACAAAAACAGCAGTGTTGCTTCCCCTTAATTCATCAGGATTGTAGCCTGCATTTTCAATAGCTTCAAACACTACTTCCAGCAGCATCCGCTGATGAGGGTCCATATTTACTGCTTCGCCCTTTGGTATATTGAATAATTTATGATCGAAGTAGTGAATGTCTTCCATGAATCCACGCAGCTGATATTCACGATGGGCCGGTAGTGTGGTATCTTTTATCCGGCTGGCTGAGATACCCCGTATGCTGCTGCGGGCTGCACACAGGTTTTCATAGAAATCGCCGGTAGTGGCGGCATCCGGAAACCGGCCGGACATACCAACGATAGCAATTTTACGGTTCATAATAAATACTCGTTTGAATAATGACAGACAGCAAAAAAATTAAAGGCTTCCAGCAATGAGCGTTTCTAATTGTGCGGGAATATGGGAGAACGAATGTTTTTTGACCCTTTCGTATAACTTTCCTTCACTCCATATATAATTTACTTCATTCCATTCCATAGCAGATGATACATCGGGAAAGAAACCTTTTCCATTAAGATTTGCACTGGTGTTACATAAAAGAGGAACGCCGGTTATTTCATAATAGGCTTCCAGTAAGTCCGCCACTACCGGATTTGATTCGTGTGTAACAGTCTGCAGCCGGGCAGATCCGTCGAGGTGGCAAATGGCCGGTATTCTCTCCACCCAATCATCTTTTACTATATGATCAAAAAGCATATAAGGATCAGCACAGCCCGGTTTGAAAATAGTGGCGGCATGCTGCTCCAGGCAAATGGGTGATACAGGCCGGTATAATTCTCTTTTTTTAATGTCGTTCAAAATATCTTTCATACCACCGCTGGTGGGTGCAGCCAGTATGCTTCGGTTGCCCAATGCTCTCGGCCCCAGCTCTGCCCTTCCATTCAGAAATACGACAGGCTCCTGTGTATCATGTAACAGTTTCGCCAGTTGCTGAACCGTAAACGGATGGTTTTTCCAATCGCCACGGGAAATGTTTTCGGTAATGGCAGGCCCGGCATACACATTCCAGTCAAGCGCTGCATTTCCTGTAAAATGAAGCATGGCCGTACAGGCAGCCCCTATTGCACTGCCTGAATCATTGGGGAAAGGGGGTACATATACATTTTCAAAAACGCCGCTGTTTCTTACATCACTGTTCCATTTTATATTCAATGCACATCCACCCACCAAACAAAGATTGCGAACGGGATGTGCTAAGCGTCTTACTTTTTTACTGAGCTTCTCCACCAGTAATTTGGACAGGTAATGATGGAATGTACACAGGGTGTCTTCATCACTATAACCGGTACCGGCAATTTCTTTTTTAAACTCCATGGCAAATACATTGGCAAATCCCATAGGGCTGTTGTAAAATTTTACATAGAGATCATCAAATATTTCAAATAATTCTTCTCTTTTTTTTCCAAGTGCAATGTAAGCCATCACTTTACCGGCTACCGACAGGCTGTCTTTTGCAAATCCCCCCTTCACCGCAAATGGACCAAAGTGCTGGGCGAAAATAGAATACATATTACCGATCAACAGAAAAATGGGGCCATAGTTAAAGGCCTGCTTTTTACCGGCATCAAAAAAGTACAATCTCGGATACATACCTCCATCCCAAACTAACAGGTATGCATCTTCATTTTTTTGCGCAAAGGGGCTGCTGCAGTATGCACTCATCACATGCCCGGTTACATGAAGGCTGGATTTGTATGAATAGGCTGTGCCATTTATCTGCAGGTCATCAAATGATAATAATTCCAGGATATCGTGTTTCTCATTTCGTTCATGATACTGGGCAATGCCGATCTGCAGTTGGTTGCCATTGTCCATTACCGAAAGTTTGTTCGATAGTTTTCCAATCTCGAGCCTTGGTTGTATCGCCAATGCATCCTGGTCATATCCCCCCCATCCATCAATTACAAAGCAGTCAATATCTGACAGGGAATAACCTTCGCCGGCCAGCACATCCTGTATGGTACGGGTATCTTCTATACTGGTGTAGCGTGGGTTATTACCAATCTTTTCTATTTCTGTAGAAAACACAAGACGGTTTCCATCAATCAATGCTACTGACCCGTCGTGGGTGAGTTTAAGTCCGCAAATTCTCATTTCATATATTTTTTGTGAATACTGTACCGGTTATCAAAAATCAATAAGTACCTGCTTTTCTTCTGCCACTTCACCGTCACTGCCGTTTACCAACAGGGCTATTTGCGCTATTGTCGGGTGGCTGAAGAGATCTTGTATTTCAATTTTGCCAGGGTATACTTTATTCAGCAGGCTTTGTGCTTCAATCGTTTTTAAAGAATCAAGTCCCACATTAAAAAGATTATCGGCAACATCCAGTCCTTTTATTTCAAGCAGTTCTTCAAAAAACTGTATCAGTTCTTTTTGCATAGCAGAAACAGGGGTATCTGTTTGCGCAGGCCCTATCCGGTCTGACTGGTTACCGGATGATAAGGCTTCCATATCAATTTTTCCATGTGCCGTTAACGGAAAACTATCAAGCAATACCACCAGGGAAGGAATCATATACTCCGGCAGTTTCAACCTCAGGTATTGGTTTACACTTTCTGAAGAACAGGTTTCGTTTCCCTGTATATAAGCGATCATTCGTTTAGTGGCATGCTTATCTTCTTTTACCAGGATAACAGATTGTGTGACTCCCGGCGCTTTAGCCAATTCATTTTCTACTTCACCTGTTTCTATCCGGTGCCCTTTTATTTTCAGTTGCCCGTCTGCACGTCCGGTAAAAAGCAGTTCACCACCTGGAAGCCAGCAGCAGATATCTCCTGTCCTGTACATTCTTTGTCCGGGTGCAAGCCATGGCAGTGTCACAAATTTTTCTGTACTCAGTGTGGATTGATTCCAATAACCTCTTGCCACCTGCTTTCCTCCTATATACAATTCTCCCGGTACACCTGCGGGTAAGAGTTGCTGATTGGCATCCAGTATATATACACTGCAGTTGTTAATGGGCCGGCCTATTGACAAAGCCCCTTCCACAACTGTATATGTACCCGATGGATTAAAACGGCAGGCAGAACAACCCACTGTGGTTTCAGTAGGGCCGTATTCGTTAATCAGTTCAACATCCGGCATTTTTTTCTTCAATGAAGAAAAATGATTTTCATGCAATGCTTCGCCGCCAATTACCAAACATTTTGTTAGTTCCTGATCAGTTTCGGTTAGTACCGCATCCAATAAAAATAAATGGGCAGGTGTCAGTTTGATAAAGTCGTAAGGCGCATGCTTCCGCAGGTTCGGATCGTTGAATACATCAATACCTGTTGCGGAACTGATGACCAATTTTTTTCCTGTTACGATTGGTACAAACAAGGAAGTAACGGAGGCATCAAACGTGACGGAAAGATGCAGATAAGTACCAGATTTATTTTCATCAGTTGTATAATTGTTTTTTGCAAAACTGATATAATTATACAGTTGACCGTGTTCAATCATTACCCCCTTGGGGCGTCCTGTGCTGCCTGAAGTATAAATAATATAAGCGAGCTGTTCCGGTGAAGGCAAAGCAGCCATGTTTTCTGTAGATTCGGCCTCCCAGAGTTGAGATTGCCTGTTATAGTCAATACTCACCATTTGCGCCTCATCCGGCAATGCAAAGAATGAATTAGCATCCGTGAGCAGTACGGTATAATTTATATCTTCCAGCAGATCATTTATTCTGGCAAGCGGACTGGCTGTATCCAATGGCACATAAGCGCCACCGGCTTTTAATATGGCAAGGATACAAATAACCATCTCTGCTGAACGCTCCATAAAAAGCGGAACGGGTACTTCAGGCGCCACTCCCCTTTTGATAAGATAACGTGCCAGTTGGTTAGCTTTTTCATTCAGTTCCCCAAAACTTAACTGTACGTCTTTAAAAACAACGGCTGTTTGACCAGGCACTCTCTTCACCTGTTCTTCAAAAAGGCTGATTACTGATGCGCCGGAATCTTCTTTCACTGCGGTATCATTCCATTCATACAGCAGCCGGTTTCTTTCTGCTGCTGAAAACAGATCAATGGTTGCTGTGGTTATATCGCCGGGCTTTATAAATTGTTCCAGCACTTTTTCAAAATGCCGGTGCATCATATCCACATAAGCCGGTTGCAGCATACTGGAATTATATTTGAACCGTACCTGTAGTCTTTTACCCAGCGATGCGATAAGTGATAAGACATAATTATTTTGTTCCCCCACATCAATATTACTGATCTGCAACACCTGTTGCCCTGCCAGTGCTTCATCTACCGGGTAATTTTGGAATACAAGGATACTGTCGAATAAGTCTCCCCGTATGCCCTGCCAGGATTGTATGGAACTGATAGGTGTGTACTGGTATTCCCTTGCGGAAGTATGTTCTTCGTGCAGCCTTTTCAGGAATGCTGATATGCTTTCAGTATTGTTCAGTTCTGTACGAAAAGGAAGGGTATTTATATACAGTCCGGCCCTTTCCTCTGCCCGGTACAAATCCACAGGCCGTCCGGAAACGGTAACTCCAAAAAGAACATCATTGCTATTGGTATAGCGTGAAAGTAAATAAGACCAAACACCCTGCACTACGGTATTGACAGTAATGTGGTTCAATTGGGCAAACTGCTGCACCCTTTCCGTCAGTTGTTCATCAATAACCAGCAATGATTGACGGTAAACCCCTGCCCCTTTATTGCGGTCCTTCGTTCCTTTTACAAAAGGGAAAAGACAGCCTTTAATAACCGGCTTCATATAATTGCGCCAGTAATCTTCTTCTTCCTCTTTATTCCGGTTGGATATATAACGGATATAATCGTGGTAGTTATCCTGCTCACGGTCTGTCCATCCGTTGCCCTGCAGCAGCACACCATAGATACGGAACAATTCATTTACCAGTACCGGTAATGACCACCCATCAATCAGCAGGTGATGAAAAGACCAAACCATTTTATGGGTATCGGCAGATAAACGTACAAGTGATAAACGCATCAATGGCGCTTCTGTGAAATTGAAAATTTTTCTGCGGTCATTATCCAGGAATTCCTGCAGTTTATCCTGTTGCAAACCATTCAACTGTGAGAAGTCAATCCATTCAACCGGCATCTCTGCTTTTTTATAAACCACCTGGACCGGTATGGAAAGCCGGTCGTAATAAAAAGCAGTTCGCAGGATAGAATGATTTTGCAATAAAATATTCCAGCTATCCCGGAAAGCCGGACCATCCAGATTTTTTATATCACAGGTCAGTTGAAGTATATAGGCTAAAGAGGTTTTATCATACAGGCCATGGAATAACATGCCGTGTTGCATAGGACTCAGCGGATACATATCACTGATAAGCTGCTGACGGGGTTTACCCTCCTGTTTCTCCTGTAAAAAAGCATCCAGTTCTGCCAGGCTAACCTTACCGGTAAGATCAAAATCAGCTGGTGTATGAACAGATTCTTGTATGGAATAACAGTGCCGGACAACCGATTCCAGGTGCCGGCAATAAGCAGCACCAAGTAATTGAATTAATTCTTCCTCAAATAATTCCACCGGATAATTCCAGGAGAGACGAAGCTTTCCATCCAGCACAGAACAATTGATTACCAGCGTTGCCGGTTGTATATTTTCAGGTGAATTGGTATGACCTGCATATTCTTTTGAAATGGAAAACCATTTACTTTCATCACTGCCTTTATCAATTTGCCCCAGGTAATTGAAAAGCACAGCAGCGGGTTGACGTAAGGTTATTTTTTCACGAAGCGTTTTATCAGGATGCAGGTAACGAAGCATCCCATACTGCATACCTTTCAACGGAAAGCTGCGGAGTTGCTCTTTTACAGATATTACAAGGTCCTTAATACCGGTATGTGATGTTGTTAATGCCACGGGATACAAGCTCGTAAACCAACCGGTGGTTGCTGAAATATCAGCCGTTATGTGCTGGCTTTCCCTTCCATGCCCTTCCAGTAAGAAAAGCAATTTCGGAGCCTGGTTCCATTCGCCAATGGTTTTTACAAGGGCAGCCAGTAACAGTTCGTTGATCTCTGTTTTATAAGCTTTATTGGCTTCCTTTAATAATAGATTTGTTGATTGCTCATCCAGGTTAAAATAACTGGTATTCGTCTCTTTGACTTTATAAGTGGCCGTATCAGAAATGCTGTTGGGAAAAGCAGGAATATCATCTAAAAGTTCTGCCAGCCTGTTTGTTTCTTGTTTCCAGCTTCGGCTGGCTGCTAATGCTGCCATATTTTTATACCATTCACCGGGTGAGATGGTCTTTGACCCAAGGCTCACCGGTACATTTGTGGATACTAATGTGACAGCCTGTTCCAGGTCCTGCAGCAATATTCGCCATGATACACCATCAATAATCAGGTGATGCAGGATGATAAGTAAATGATTATGTGATGCAGTTCCCGGTGTTTTTATCAATACAAAACAAAATAATGGCCCGTCGGCGAGGTCAAACTTTGCCTGGTATGTATCGCTTATTGCATTTACATGTTTATTAATTGCGGCCTGGTCATCTTCCATCACTTCATGCAGCTGCAACAAAACGGGGCAATCATCTTTGTATACCTGTTTCCACTGACCTTTTTCCCGGTGATAAGTGAAACGCAACCCATCGTGTTTTTCAACTACCGCAAGGATGGCCGCCTGAAGCCACTCTTCGCTTACCAATTTATTAGTATTTAATAATACAGCCTGGTTATAATGTGCGAATGTTTTGTGATCCTGTTCAAAAAAATGAACTTGCGCAGGCAATAAAGGAACTTCACCATACTGCCGGCCCTGATTAGCATTTACTGCTGGCGAAGCATCAAGGAATTGAGCTAAGGCAGCGATCGTCTGATGATTAAAAATATCACGCAGTTGAAAATTTAATCCTTCTTTTCTTGCTTTCATTACTAATTGAAGAGACAGAATGGAATCGCCGCCTGATTCAAAAAAGTTATCCTCTGTACCAATATCATTACTCTTAAGCACCGTTTGCCAGATATGCATCAGTTTCTTTTCTGCCACGGTGCGGGGTACTGCAAGAGATTTCCGGCCCGGCAGTATTATATTTTTTTCCAGTAATGTTTTCTTATCTGTTTTCCCGTTTGATAATAATGGAAGTTGATCTATTTCACAAAAAACAGAGGGCACCATGTAACCTGGCAGCCGCGATTGAAGGAAAGAACGAAAGCTGTCTTCATTAAATGTACCAGTAGTGGCAACAAATGCAACAAGCCGTTTATGTCCTGCCTCTTCACGGGCAATGACTGCACATTGGTGAACCGCATCGCAACCCATCAACACGTTTTCTATTTCTCCTAATTCTATCCGGTGCCCGTTAATCTTTACCTGTTCGTCCTTTCTTCCATAATATTCAATAGTGCCGTCTGCCAGCCACCTGCCAATATCACCTGTGCGGTATAAGCGCCGTTCTATACCTTTTGAAAAAGGATCTTTACCAAAACTCTGAGCCGTTCTTTCTTCATCTTTCCAATAACCACGTCCCACTCCTATCCCTGCCACCCATATTTCTCCAATAACACCAATGGGGCACAGGCCTGCCGCAGCATCCACAATGTAGATATGCATATTCTGTACCGGCTTACCAATAGGCACTGAGTCTCCCTGCGGAGCAATGTAGATATGATGATGGCAAATATCATCTGAAGCCTCTGTGGGACCGTATGCATTTACCACTTTTATTTCGGGGTACTGTGCAAACCATTTTTGCAGAACAACAGGTTTCACCACTTCACCTGTTACCAGTAAACAGGAAAGTTCGGGCAAAGCTGGGTTGGTGTTTTCATCCAGCAACAAGGCCAGGTAAGATGGCACCAGTTCCAGTATATTAATTCTGTCGGTTGCTATACGACTTATTAAAGCAGCAGGATTAAGTATCTGCTCATCACCATAGACAACTGTTGTTCCACCGCAAATTAATGCTGCAAACATTTGCCAGATAGAAATATCAAAAGTAAAAGAAGCGGTCTGTGCCAATTTTGTATTGCTATCAATATGCAGTTCATTTATTTTGCAGTACAGGTGGTTGAGCATACCTGCATGTTCGATCATTGCTCCTTTGGGTGTGCCGGTAGATCCGGAAGTATATAGCACATAAGCCAAATCACCAGGTTGGACAGCATCAGCCGGATTTATATTTTTACCCGAACCAATAAAGGCCGGATCGTTTATATCTATTACAGTTACCAGTTTATTTACTTCTTCCGTATAAGTGAAGCTGTCATCAGCAATTACAAAACTGCTTTCTGTTTTATGTACCAGGTTAAGTATATGCTGAAGTGGGTATGCAGGATCAGCCGGCACGTATGCAGCCCTGCATTTCATCACACCCAATATCGCTGAAACGAGGCCCACTGAACGCTTCATGCTTAATATTACCAGGCTGCCCGGTGTACTGCCTTTCGCCAGCAGGTAAGCAGCAATATCATTGGCCCTTTCATTCAATTGTTTATAAGTAAGCGCCCTATAATGATCCGTAACGGCGATGGCATCAGGAACGGTTGCTGCCTTTTTTTCAAAGAGAGAAACCACTGTTTGGTCAGCAGGAAATTCAACAACCGTATCGTTGAATTCAACCAGCAATTGTGTTTTCTCATCCGGCAGCAGCATCCCCAAAGAAACCAGGGGCTGTTCCGGATTGCTTATTACTTCTGTTAATAATTGCCGGTAATGTCCCATCATCCGTTGAATAGTGGCCGCAGTAAAAAGATCCGTACAATATTCAACAGCCATATCTATTCCATTTCCTGTATCATTTACAGTGAACAGCAGTTCAAACTTGGAAGTGGTATGGGGAATGGGATATACTTCCACTTCAACATTATCAAAAGAAAGAGCAGCTATTACCGGTACATGCTGTTGTTCAAACATTACCTGGAATAAAGGGCTTCGTGTCACATCCCTTTCAACGCCACAGGCTTCCACCACTTTTTCAAACGGCGCTTCCTGGTGTGATAATGCTTCGAGTAAAACATTTTTTACTTTGCGCAGCAGAACAGGGAATGTCAGTGATGTTGTTATTGTATTCCTTACTGCCACAGTATTTATAAACATTCCAACAAGATTTTCCAGCTCTTTATTCTCCCTGTTGGCCACCGAAGTACCGATACAAATATCTGACTGACCGGTGTACCGGTGTATAAGTATATTGAATACCGCCATCAACGTGGTAAATAATGTAACATCCTCCCGGTTGCTTATTTGCACCAGTTTCTCCCTTGTTGCAGCATCTATGCTGCATTCTATCAGTGCCCCTTTATTACTTTGATAAGGCGGGCGACGGAAATCAACAGGAAGCTGAAGACTGGCCACATCTTTTAATTGCGTTGCCCAATAGGATATATGTTCCTGCAATACTTCACCCTGCGACTCACTTTGCTGCCAGCAGGCATAATCTGCATATTGAACAGGAAGCTCCGCTAATTCAGCAATGCCGGAGCTTGATGCGGCCCGGTATAATTCAACCAATTCATTTACAAGCAATGATAAAGACCACCCGTCTGCAGCAATATGGTGCAATACCACCACCAGTATCATTTCCTTATGTGGCAACTCTATAAAAGCAGCCCGCATGGGATAATCGCTGGTAAGGTCAAATGGCTTACTGATTTCTTCCTTTATCAATGCATCCGTTATATGAGGCTGGTTATTTTTACATAACCTGTATTGCGGCACCCAGTTATCCGGAGATTTTATTTCCTGGAAAGCCCTGCCTGTATCATCCGTTTTAATAACCGTGCGAAGTACTTCATGCCGGTTTATAATTTTCTGAAAAGCATTTGTCAGTAAATCACGGTCTGCATTTCCTTTTAATTTCAATACAGCCGGTATATGATAATGCGTGCTGCCTTCCAGCTGATCTATGAACCATAAACGTTCCTGTGCAAAAGATAAAGGCAACTGTGAAGGTCTTTCACCAATTTTTACAGTGCTGCTGGATTTACCTTTTGCAGAAAGAATGAATGCAGCAATACGGTCAATTGTGGGATGCGTAAAAAAGTATTTTACCGGTACGTGTGTATGCAGTGATGTTTTGATACGGGACAAAACCCTTGTAGCCAACAGGGAGTGTCCGCCAAGCCTGAAAAAATTATCATATACACCTGCCTGTTTCACCGGTAAAAATTCGTTCCAGATACCGGCAATAATTTCTTCTATTTTATTTCGTGGCGCTATAAATTCGTTTACAGCAAGTACTGTATCATCAATGGAAGGAAGTGATTTTTTATCCACCTTTCCATTATTCGTAAGCGGTAATGAAGGGATAGCTATGAAAAATGAAGGCACCATATATTCTGGCAGGCGTTCACCTAACCATTGGCGTACATTTTCTGCATCCAGCTCTTTTTCTCCCACCATATATGCTATAAGCCGCTTACCTCCTGCCGGTTCATCCATTGCTATTACAACACCCTGCTTTATTCCGGGTACTTTCAGCAACGCTGATTCCACTTCTGCAAGCTCCACCCGATACCCCCTGATCTTAACCTGGTCATCGACCCTTCCCAGGAATTCAATATTACCATCCTCCATCCATTTGCAGATATCACCGCTCTTGTACATCCTCGCATTTTTATCTATTGAAAAAGGATTGGCAAGGAAACGTTCGGCAGTGAGGTCATCGCGGTGCAGATAGCCTTTAGCAACCTGCACTCCGCTTATGTACAATTCTCCATACACACCTATTGGACATGGGTTATGAAATGCATCCAAAATATAAACAGCTGTATTGCTGACAGGTTTACCTACAGGCGGAAGCAGCCGTTGGGAATAATCAGCCGTCATCACTTCATACGAAGTAACCACATGCGTTTCAGAAGGCCCATAATAATTATATAACACTGCACCTGTTTTTTCAAAGAACAGGGCAATATCCGGCGTTAGTTTTAACTGTTCTCCGGCGGTAAAAATTTCTTCGACGCAGGATGGATAGTGACCGGCTTCTTTTGCATATTCACTGATATTTTTTAATACCACATACGGGATAAAAAGGTGCGAAACAGTAACGGCCTCCAGCAACGAAAAAAGACGGGGCATATCCAGCCTTGCGTCTTCTTCCACTAAGCAGACAGTTCCTCCAAATGAAAGAGCAAGGAATATTTCCTGGAAACTTGCATCAAAGTTTAAACTGGCAAACTGCAATATGCGGTAACCCTTCTTTCTTTTTATTACCGACTGTTGCCATACTAATAAATTATACAGGCTGCTGTCCGGCATTTCAATACCCTTGGGCCTGCCGGTAGAACCAGATGTATAAATAATATAGGTGTTGCGGTCAGGATCAAATTTTCCAGTTGAAAAAGATGCATCACCGTCAATGGCATCTTTACAAATATTATCTGCACTTATTAAAATGGCGCTGGTAATACCGCTTAGTTTATTTTTGCTGCCGGTACTGGTTAAAATGATTGCCGGGTTTACATCTTCAAGCATGAAGGCCATTCGTTCGGCAGGATAAAATGGATCTACCGGTACATAAGCTGAACCGGCTTTGAGGATACCGATAATGGCTGCGACCATTTCTACAGATCTTTCAATACATACAGGTACAGGGCAATTGTCACCGATCCCATGTTGCTGCAGACAAACAGCAATACGATTGGCCATTATATTCAGTTCTTCATAAGTAGTGGTTTGTCCATTGAATGAAATAGCCGGTGCATCCGGTGTAAGCGCCACTTGCTGTTCAAATAAATCTATCACTCCCCGGCGAATAAAACTTTTTGCTGTATTGTTGAATTGCTTTGTCACCTGTTCGGTCTCGACGTTTGTCAGCATATTCAAACTGCCCACCAGCGATGCCGGGTCTTTCAGGATTGCATCTGTCAATTGCCTGAAATGATCAATCATCCGCAGCACTGTAGATTCTTTGAAAATATCCTTTGAATACTCGGCCCGGAATACAATACCGGAAACTGTTTGCCGCACATCCAGGGTAAGATCAAATTTGGAAGTACCATGCTCAAAGTTTTCCACTTTCATAGTCACTCCGCCCAGTTCCAATGAAGGAATATCCGGAACATTCTGAAATGCCAGCATCACCCGAAAAAGCTGTGCAGAGACAGCATCTCGTTCTTTCACTACTTTCTCCACAATTTTCTCGTAGGGCATATCCTGGTGTGAATAAGCCTCGAGCATTGTTTGCCGCACCTGTTGCAGCAGGTCTTCCACTTTTTCATCAGGCCGGATATGCGTTTTTATTGGTAATGTGTTTACAAAAAAACCTATCAATGATTCTACTGCATGACTGGTACGGTTAGCCACCGGTGTTCCGATACAAATATCAGTTTGCCCGGTGTGCTTATATAACCATACCTGGCTAATGGTCATCAGCGTCATAAAGAGGGTGCAGTCCTGCCGGGCAGAAAAAGAAACTAATGCCTGTGTTACTGAATTGTCCAGGATGAATTCAATTGTGCCGCCTTCATTACTCATATTCACCGGGCGGCTGAAATCTGCCGGTAAATTCAATGGCTGCAGTCCGCTCATTTTTTCCACCCAATACCGCTCCTGTTTATCCAGCACCTGGCGCTGCAGGTATTCTTTCTGCCATATTGCATAATCTGCATATTGGATAGGTATGGGTGGTAACCTGTGCGGCCTACCTTCGATGCCGGCTGAGTATAATTCTTTTAATTCTTCCATTATCACAGAACGTGACCATCCATCGGAAGCGATATGATGCATGACCACTATCAGCAGATGCTCATTATCACAAAGCCGTACCAGTTTTACCCGTAATAATGTATCCTTTGTAAGATCAAATGGTGTTTGAACATATTGTTCAATCCATTTATTCAAAAGCCAGTCTTCCCCTTCCGGCAAAATGGCACGCTCCATCATCCATTCATTGGCCGGTGAAACCTGCTGGAAGAGTTCGCCATTATCAATATGAATAGTGGTGCGGAGTATTTCATGCCGGTTAACGATCTGCTGTAAAGCATTTTCAAGTATATCAATCTTTAAAAACCCCTGCAGCCGGAGGATGGTGGGAATATGATAATGGCGGCTGCCTTCTATAGAATCAATGAACCAAAGACGTTCCTGTGCAAATGATAAAGGGAGTTGTTGTAATGACTTGTCCCGGGGTTTGATGGAATTACTGTTTCCGTTTTTAACAGCAAGGCTCCCTTCTTCACTTTTAAGAAAGTCAAGCAGCACATCCTTGTTATGCCTTACCTCATCCAGCAATAGCGGGTCTGCCACTTTTCCCTTTGGTGATTTAACCTGCAGGGCCTTTCCGTCTGTCGTTATAAAGACACCCTGCCTTTTGGCTTTCCCTAAAATGGCCACTGCTATTTCGTGGCTGTCTTGCAACTCCATGCTGCTAAATTTAAAAATGAAAATTCCGGGTGATTGCCCGGCAACTGTTCAGACTATATTTCAATGGTACTCGTTTCGCTTTCCGTCCATGCATTTTCGCTGACCGAGACTGCCTGAATATAATCAGACATTTTAGCCACCGTTGGAAATTTAAAAAATGCAGTGACAGGAATGGTGACTCCCATTTTTAAGCGTATATGGGATATCACCCGTATGATTAATAATGAATGTCCGCCTCTTTCAAAAAAATTATCCTGAATACCGATAGGTTTTACTTTTAATAACTGCTCCCATATCTCCACCAATATTTCATCTGTTGTATCTCTTGGAGCTTCATAATTAAAAACTTCTTCCTGCGTACCAGGTTCCGGCAAAGCGGTTCTGTCAATTTTGCCGATTTGATTCAGGGGCAGTGACTGTAACTGTACCCATGCCGTTGGAATCATATAATCCGGTAAGCGGGTTTTCAGGTAACTGACCACTTCATCGCGGTTAAAATCATTGACCGGAACAATATAGGCTGTTAAAAACCGTTGTTCACCTTTTTGCATGGTACAAACAAAACATTGTTTGATGACCGGGCATAACGCAAGTATATTCTCAACTTCACCGGTCTCAATACGCTGACCATTAATTTTTACCTGGTCATCACGCCGGCCATTAAATTCAAGGTAGCCGGCAGCATTCCATTGCCCAATATCTCCTGTCCTGTACAGTGAATATTCATCCCGCAGATCAAACGGATTCTTTATAAAACTTTCGGCTGTAAGGTCGGGTCTTCCCAGGTATCCCCTTGCAATACCCCTTCCGCCAATCCACAATTCACCGCTTACTCCCGGAGGACAGAGTTCACCTTTATTATCCACCACATATACTTTTGCATTGGAGAAAGGCCTGCCCATTGGTATGATAGTATATGTTTCATTTACATCAACACGATAGATAAGTTTGCCAATAGTGGCTTCAGTAGGGCCATAATGATTATAAACCCTGCCGGGGAAACCGGCCTTGCGTAAATAATCAATTATTTTTACAGAGAACGCCTCTCCACCAAACACCATGCATTTACCGGGCAATAAGAACACACCATCATCTGCATAAGATAACCAGAGCGAGGGAACAATCTTTAAACAGTCAACCGCGTTATTTTGCAAATACTCCCTCATCAGGAATCCATCCATTAATTTTTCTTCGGCCATTACATGTACCCGGCTGCCCAAAACAAATGCTGAAAATAACATTGAATAACCGGCATCAGCAGTGAGTGAAGCAATAAGGGCAAAACTTTTACAATCCTGAAGGCTGCTTTTTTCAATCATTCCATAAACGTGGTCCACTAATGAGCAATGTTCGATCATCACACCCTTTGGTTTTCCTGTTGAGCCGGAGGTATATATAACATAAGCCAGTTGGGCGTGTGAAACATTTATTCCGCATGGTTTTGACGGAAAGGCCATGATCGTTTGCCATTCCCTTTTAATACCGGTTATAGCAATGGTCTGTTCCGGTGGCAACTGTATATCTTCGTCTGTAATAAATATACGGGTATTGGTATTCTCCAGCAGGTATTGAATACGGTGTGGCGGGAAACCCATGTCTAACGGCACGAATGCGGCACCGGCTTTTAAAATACCCAGTATGCCTATGATACATTCAGCAGAACGTTTTACAGATATGGCAATGAGTTCTTCTTTTTTTACTTGTAAAGACAACAAATAATTGGCAAACCGGTTAGCCCGTTCATCCAGTTCCCGGTACGACAATACTTCATCTTCAAAAATCAATGCGGTTGAATCGGGTATTCTTGCTGCTGTTTTTTCAAACAGGGATACAATGGTTTCATTTTGCGGATAGTTCACACTCGAACTTCCCCAGTTGGCCAGCACTGACAGCATATCCGATGTCAGCAGGTCTGCTTTGGATAGTATCCTGGTACTGTTAACGGTGTATTGCTCCACAAAGGCCTGGATAAACTGATCAAAAGCTGCCAGTGATATACCTGCAGCAAACGGCCTGCGCAACACATACCTCAACCGGAGTTCATTATAGCCTGCATCCACCGTAAAATTCAGAAAAGTGTTGGTAGCATCAAATGAATCCAACCCATTCTTTTCTCCGGCGTGCACATTAATTCGTGCTGCGGCCGTTTCTGATCCATCAGCTGATTCCAGTATGTGGAAATTAATATAATTGAAAAGTGTATCAAAGAACGGATTCTGTCCGTAAAAACTGAGTCCTGCCTGAAGGGCAATATCCACCAGCGTATTTCCTTCTTTTTGTTTAAGCTCAGCCAGCTTTGCTGTCACCTCCTTCACATATTCGGAGTAAGATGAATACCCAAAGCGAAAACGGACAGGGAGTGTATTTAAAAAACAACCCAGCAGTTTATCCCCACCATCTATAGCTGGCCTGCGATTGGTCACTATACCTGTTGTTACTTCCCCTTCATCCGTCAGCATATTTAATGCAAAAAGATAGGCTGCAAAAAAAAGTTCCCGGATGGTATGCCCATTACTGCTGCAAATATCTTTCAGGCTTTGCAGCCTGGATAGTTTGTACCTGCTGATATGAGTTTTATAAACCGGCTGTTCGCCAAATATAACCGTCCGCTTATACTCATGCATTTCATGTTTCCAATAGTCGCCGGATGATTGAATTTTTTTATTAAGCTGATCGAATAATACAGCCTGCTTGATGCTGGCAGGTAATAGTTGCGGTACAAATTCCCGGTTTTGCAATAAAGAATCGTATATAAAATTCATTTCAGCAAAAAGGGAAGCAATGCTCCATCCATCAAGGATGGCATGATGACATTGAAAAACATATTTCCTTGATGAACCGGCCAGTTCAAATATTTTCCAACGCCAGAGTGGTGCCACCGAAAATTCAAATGGTTCTCCACGCTGCTGCAAAAGATAGCCGCTGATTTGCAACTCTTGTTCATCCTTATTATAACTGCTGATATCTTCAATGGGTATTACAATATCAACGTTCCGGTAAACGATCTGGAGTTCTTCATCATAGCCCTGCAGGTCAAATGCTGTTCTCAATATTTCATGCTTCTGTACAAGCAAACAAAAACTTTTATTGAACAATGCATCGTTCAATTCTTTAGAGGGCCAATCAAAAGCAAACTGGTCGTGGTAAATCGCTTCAGCAGGATTTGCAAGGGAAGAAAAAACCATTCCCCGTTGAATATCTGACATCGGATAGACGTCTTCAATCTCCGGATTGGCTGCATTGTCTGCCAATACATTGCCTTTAAGTTCATCCCAGTATGCCAGCAACCCTGCAGTATGTCCGGATATATCAGCTGCCTCTTCACCCTGTGTACGGAGCAGTTTGCCGAGTTCTTCTATAGTGGCACAACGGTAAAGATCAGCCACTGCCACAGTACGGTTAAATGATTTGCGCAGGGAGGATACAACCCGGATCGCCTTTATCGAATCTCCGCCCCTGTCAAAAAAATTATCTGTTATGCTGATATCCTTAAGGCCAAGTACTTCACACCATATATCATGTATTTGCTGTTCAATATCATTGGCAGGAGCTATATAAATACTGGCAACAGGGAGATTATCCCATGGGCCAGGCAATTTTGATTTATTAATCTTTCCGTTTTCTGTTAATGGCAACGATGGCATCAATACAAAAAACGAGGGGATCATGTGTGCCGGAATATTACTTTGAAGAAAATGCAAGATATCTTGACGGTTCAATTCTTCATTACCTGCAATATATGCCACGAGGTGTTTTTCGTTAATCGCATTTTCTTTTACAAGCACGATAGTTTGTTCAACTCCGGGAAATGCTGCAATAAAATGTTCGATCTCCCCTGTTTCAATTCGATATCCCCTTATTTTCACTTGGTCATCAATACGTCCCAGGTATTCAAGGTTACCATCAGCAAGTCTTCTTGCCATGTCGCCTGTACGATACATTCTGCGGCAGGTATTATTATCAAACTGGTATTCTATAAAGCGTTCTTTTGTCAATTCTTCCCGGTTCAGGTATCCCCTGGCAAGTCCTTCTCCAAGAATATAAAGCTCCCCCGGCACACCCGTTGAAACCACTTGCCGGTATTTGTCCATTACCAGGCAACTTAATGAAGGAAGCGTAATACCAATATTACTGATACCTGTTTCTATATCTGCAGATGTAATCTCTTTATAGGAAACATGCACTGTTGTTTCAGTGATGCCATACATATTGATCAGTTTGCAGTAAGGATAAGTGATTTTCCATGTACGCAGTAAAGCCGGGTTCAGTGCTTCTCCTCCAAAAATTACATAGCGAAGCTGCAGGGGTTCTTTTTGCTGTAATAAAACAGACTGCAGCAAATAAAAAGCACCCGGGGTTTGATTCAGGACTGTAACACCCTCTGCTAAAATTCTATGTGCAAATAATTCAAAATCCCTTGTTTCATTTTTGGAAATAATCACCAGCCGCCCACCAAAAAAGAGAGATCCGAAAAGCTCCCAGACAGAAAAATCAAAACTTAGTGAATGAAAAAGCGTCCATACATCCCGTTCATTGAAATCATATAAGCGTTCCTCCGGTAATAGCAAACTGATTACATTGCGGTGTTCAATCATTACTCCTTTTGGCTTACCGGTAGAACCGGACGTATAAATAATATAAGCAAGATTTCCGGGTTGAATAATAATGCCGGGAGGTGTTACAGAACATGGTGCAATTGATTCACCCCACGCTGTGTCTATACAAATAATAGTTGCATGGCCGGCAGAAAGGAAAACAGGGGAATACGCTGAGCTGGTTATTATATGTGTGCCACCTGTATCTTCCATGATATAAGCGATTCTCTCGTCTGGATAAGAAGGGTCTATAGGTACATAAGCAGCCCCTGCTTTCAAAATTGCAAGTACGGCGACGATAAGATCAATGCTTCTGTCAATGCAAACAGGCACAAGATCTTCCGGGCACACGCCATTCTTCACCAGATAATTAGCCAGCTGGTTTGATCTGCATTCCAATTCATAATAACTTAACTGCTCATGGTTATAACTTAGTGCAATGGCTGATGGTCGTTTGCGCACCTGCTCCGCTATAATATCTGTTATTGCCAGCGAACGGGGATATTTGCCGGAAGGGGCAAGTGCTGCCGACAAGATATCCTTTTTCTCGTCTGCTGTAAGTACATTGAGGCGATCGGTATATTCATCCGGGTGTAGAACTGCTGATACAAGCAATGCTGTATAATGCTGTATAAAACGGTGGATAGTTTCAGTATTATATATTTCAGTATTAAACTCCACCCTGCATAAAAGCTCACCTTCTGACTCCAGTACTGCAAGCGTTAAATCAAATTTGGAAGTCTTATTATTATATGGGCAATGTGTAACCCGGATATTTTTTAATTGAAGCTTTGTTAATTCCTGTTTATTTTGCCACACAAATACAGACTGGAATAAAGGTGTACGGTTTGCATCTTTTTGCCGGGCTGTATTTTCTGCTACTTTTTCAAATGGTATTTCCTGGTTGGCGATGGCCTCCAATGTGGTTTGTTTTACCTGTTGCAGGAATTCAGTGAACCGCAATTCTGTTTCTTCCACCTTCGTTCTTATTACCACTGTATTTGAAAAATATCCGATCAATGACTCTACCTGGCTATTATTTCTGTTGGCAACAGGCATACCGGTGCAAAGGTCATTTTGTCCGCTGTACCGGTGCAGTAATATGTGGAAAGAAGAAAGCAGTGTTACAAATAATGATACATTTTCCGCAGCTGACAGCTCCCGCAGCGATGCACACAATTCTTTTTCAATTGTAAAGTGCAAAGTCTTTCCGGATTCTTGCACAACTGCCGGCCGCTGATAATCGGTATAGAGATTAACAGGCTTTACATCAGCCAATTTATTTTCCCAGTACAGGAGCTGGTCCTGCAATCTTTTGCCACCAAGGTTGCGAAGGTACCACTGTGAATAATCTGCATACTGAATCCGCAGTGCCGGGAGCGAAATGGTATTACCACTAACGGTTGAATTATAGATGGCTGATAATTCCTGGGTGAGAAGGGAAACAGACCAACCATCACCGGCTATATGATGCAATACAACAATCAATACATGCTTATCTTCTCCTGTATTCACCAGGCGGGCACGCAGCATGCAATTTTCGGCTAAGTCAAAAGGCCGGTTAATAAACTCATCAAACTGATCACCCGGTTCTCCATTCCATCTTTCAGTCGAAACAGTTCGTTCTAATTTCCAATCGGTTCCGGTTTGCACTTGCTGGTACAACCGATGGTCTTTTTCCATAAAGACAGTCCGCAGTACTTCGTGACGGTTTATTATTTTTCGGAAAGCCAGTTCAAGCGCATCAGCATCCACGTTCCCTTCCAGCAATAAAATTTCGGAAAGATGATAGGCAATACTTCCTTTAGACTGGTGGATATACCACATACGTTCCTGCGAAGGCGAAGCAGGCAGTAATTGTGCATTGGCTCTTTCTGTAATACTAATATAATGGTCTCCATTGGAGGAATGCAAAACTTCATGCTGTTTCAGGTAAGTCAGCAGATTTTGTTTTTTCATCCGTATAGCCTGCCTGTCTTCATCCGAAAGGGCAATACCTTTCCGGGCAAACACTTTTAACTGTTCGCTTTCCACGGAAACTATTACCCCTTTTTCAAGAAGGTTTTTCAAAAAAACAGTAGTAGTTAATATTTCGTTCTTTTCCATGTATAGGAGTTGATCAATACAGGATTACAGTTCAATCTCTTCAAAGTCTTCTGCAATATTATTTTCAGGCAGGCAATGAAAATCTATAAATTCAGCAATACTTTCTATATCGGTAAGCCTGAAAAGTGTCTGCAATGAAATTTCGATACCCATTATTGTTTTTATGCGGTTTGACAAGCGGGTCATCAACAGCGAATGTCCACCAACGGTAAAAAAATCATCCCGGATACCCACCCTTTCAAGCTGCAATAATTTCTGCCATATTTCACAGAGCATTTTTTGAGTGGGTGTTACGGGCGCACAATAAGTATCATGAATGACAGATATTTCAGGTCGGATTAAATGCAGGCGGTCTATTTTACCACTGAGGGTAAGCGGCATGTTTTCCAGTTCAATAAAAACAGAGGGGATCATATAAGCTGGCAGCCAGCTCTTCAGGTATTCCCTTATTGCATCAGGAAAATTTACTTTTTGTTTTAATACTATATATGCAGCCACGAACCCGTCCTTTCCATCCGTCCAGTATTTCACTGCCGCCTTACTGATTGGAGCATACTTCAATAATCTATTTTCTATTTCACCGGGTTCAATCCGTTGTCCCCTGATTTTTATCTGCTGGTCTTTTCTGCCATGAAATTCAAGCAACCCCTCACTATTCCAGCTTCCAAGATCTCCGGTCCGGAATAAACGATCCTTTCCATCACCGGCAAAAGTATCTATGCCAAAATGTTGCGAAGATTTCTCCCAATCATTATTATAGCCCCTTCCCACTGCTATACCGGACACCCATATCTCACCAATTGCTCCTGGCGGACATAATTTTCCTTTACCATTTACAATATAGATAGATAAATTAGACACCGGTCTGCCAATGGGCACACTATACAGGTTTTCGGGGTGCTGAACTTTATACACAGCAATATTATCAGCAGCTTCAGTGGGGCCATACCCGTTAAAAATTTGTGCGGAAGGAACCAGCTTTGCCCAGCGGGAAGCCAATGCCGGAACCAATTCTTCACCGGCAGTAACGAGATACTTCAACGAGGGAAATGCATTACGCATATCGTTCTCTTCCATTATTTCCAGTACCTGCGAAAGATAAGAAGGCACCATTTGCACAATGGTAATATTTTCTGAAGTCAACAATTTTATCAGCTGGTTGATGTCGAGCACACTTTCATTTTCAACAATCAATACGCGGCCACCAGCCAGCAGTGGCGCCATCAATTGCCAAACAGATACATCAAAATTTTGTGTGGCCGTTTGTGCCAGTCTTGTATCAGTATCAAGACTGATATCTTCCAGTTTTGAAAAAAGGTGGTTAAGCATACCACCCTGCTCTATGATAACACCTTTGGGCAACCCCGTGGACCCGGAGGTATATAACATATATGCCCCATCCGAAGCTTTTATTGAAGGGTTGTTTGATTTGGTTTTATTTTTTCGTTCCGGCAAATCAGCGTTTACAACTAAATGGCGGATGTTACCGGGTAAAGATGCTGCAGTCTGTTCTGTAAGAATAACAGAGACAACGGCATCCTGCACCATAAAATTAATCCGTTCTTTTGGAAATGCAGGATCAAGCGGAAGATAAATACAGCCGGCTTTCCATATAGCCAGTACAGAACCTGTAAGCAACACACTCCTTTCAAGATATACACCTATCACCTGCCCTATACTTACCTGATGGTCGTTTAGCAAAATAGCAGCAACCTCATCCGACCATGTATCCAGGTATTTATATGTCCATTCATTTTTTTTGTCGCTTACCGCCACATTACCCGGTGTACGGGTTACCTGCTTTTTAAATTCAGGAATATAACCCAGTTCCACTGCATAGTCACGTTTTCTCCCTTTTGAAAGATGAAGCATGAATTTATGTTCATGCTTATCCATCAATTCTGTATCATTAATCTTTGCACCGGGGTTTTCAAATAATTGTTTTATCAAGGCAGCAAAATGCGAAGCAACCTGGTTAATCAGTGTACCACTATAAGATTGCCGGTTATAATTGAAAATAATTTGCGCCTCCTGTTCGTATTGAATAATTTCTACCTGCAGGTTGAACTGACCAATTTTTTTTGTTGGTGGTTCATGAATTGTAAACAGTAATGGATGTTGCAATATATCCTGTATTTCCCTGTCAACGATCTCTTCATAGCGATATGCCTGCCGGTAAATAAAAAAAGCCTGGAATGGCAAAGTCCTGCCTTTTCCGGATAATTCCCTTGTTTTATTTACAATATGGCTGAATGGAAGCCTGCCGTGTTTTGCGCAAGCAATTACCCGTTGCTGCAGCTGAGCAAGATGCGAATCAAAGGGAGTTGTTCCGTCAATTTCCTGTCGTATAACAATGGTGTTGGCAAAAAATCCGACTAGATCTTTATAAGCAGCCCTGCTCCTGTTAGCAAATGGTGTAGCAATCACCACATCCGGCTGATCTGAATAATGAAATAATAAAACCTGTAAAGCCCCAAGCATAAGCGTAAAAGGACTGACTTCCATTTGCCGTGAAAGCTCTCCCGCCTTGTGAGCAGACAATGACACAGCAATCTTTTTTGCAACAAAGCCAGTACCGGCATTATGCATATTTTTCCGAACAGGCAGGCCGTCTGGAATATCACTTTGCAGCATGGTTGTAAAATATTGTTCTGCCTCGGCCGCTTCCGGAGAATCCATAAAAAGATTCTCCTCATTTATAAAAGTCTGGTAATTTTTCTTAGCAACAGGGATATTTTCTATATCATACGCCTTATCGTAGAAATAAACGAGTTCCCGCAACAGGATATTAAGCGACCAACCGTCGCAAGCCAGGTGATGAATCACCACTAAAACCACAATATCCTCTTTTGTTTGATAAGCGGCAACACGCATGGCACTTTCCCGGAGATTGAAAGGAGTATTATAAAACACCGACATTTCATCTGCAAGCCGGTGTTCGTCCCAGCCTGTGGTATTGGTAATAATAAAAGTATTCCCCAAATTTTTCTTCAAAATTCCATGCGGCACCCCATCTATTTCATGATATACTGTTCGTAATGTATTATTCGCTTCAGTCAGCAATTTGAATGCTTTTTTCAGCCTGCTCAAATCAGTCGCAGCAGGCATGCGGAGTGTCACCCCTTCATTATACGCAGCGGCATCCTTATCCTGCTGTTGCAGCAGCCATACCGCCTGCTGCCCGCGGGAAAGTGCATAACTCAAATCTTTTTCACGCAAAAGTGATTTAGCAATAGCCTTTTTTTCCCCGAAAGAAGGTTTATTCAATTGTTGCTCATTCATTTTCATCTATTCCCGTTTTAGCAGGGTAAGCATCCTGTTTATATATTTGCTGCAGCCATTCATCCAGCTCAGTTTCAGTAAGATTATCAATATTGGCAGGGTCGTAGTTATCCATATTATTTTTTACAGGGGGGCCGGCAGTGAGAGAATCTAATTCTTTTAACCTTAACACCAGCTCATTCAGATTTTTAACTTCGAATATAAGTGAGGGGGGAATATTGATCGCCAGCTCCTCTTCAATAGCATGGATCAATTGAATGGCCCTTATCGAATCAATGCCAAGCTGGTATAAATTCTTATCCGCAGCAATCTGCGGTATCTTCAATACTCTTTCCGCTAATGCTTTCACAATCGAAAAAAAAGGGTCAGCATTTTCGTCAACGGCGAATATTGTGGCCGGTTCTTCCGGTAGCAGGCTAACGCCGCCATTATTATACTGATCAAGTATAATAAGTCCACCATCCAAAAATTGCTGCCGGCAGGCTGATCGCTGAATTTTTCCACTGGAAGTTTTGGGTATTGTCATCCGCCTGATGATAACAATTTCATGCGGAACAAGCCCATGATTTTCAGACAGCGCTTCAATGATTCCATTGAAAAATAGAGCAGATTGAACGCCGGGAAAATATTCATTTTCATTATTTAATTCCGCCACTACCACCAGTTTTTCTTCTCCCGCCACTTCTATTGAAAATGCAGCTACAGAATCTTTCTTAATATTGCCCCCGGCGTTGGCTACTGTCCATTCAATATCCTGCGGGTAATGATTGGCGCCATTAAATATCAGCAGATCTTTTAACCGGCTGGTAATATATAACTCGCCTTCGTTTATAAATCCGGCATCGCCTGTTTTCAGGTAAGCGACTTTACCGTTGCCAGGAAAAATAAAAAGATTCTTTGTTTTAATTTCATCATTCCAGTAGCCGCTGGTAACTGAAGGCCCGTGAATACATATCTCCCCTATTTCAAAATCATTGCAGATACCGCCGCTGGCAGTATCAATTATTAATATAGAAGTTGTATGATCGGGTTTACCGCAGCTAATCAGAGTTTTAGATCGTGGTACAGATGCAGATACTGAAACCACTTTATTTGCCTCAAGCTGAACCCCATCCAGCACTAATTTTTTTATGCCATACCCTGGAAGAACTGAAGTTACTTTAAGTGTGGCTTCAGCCAGGCCATATCCGGGGTTGATTACTGATGCATTCAATCCATAAGCGTAAAACAAATCAATAAAGTCACGCACAGTTTCCCATCGAACTGGTTCTGCGCAATTTCCCAGGTAACGGAGACAATCCAGATCCCCCAATTGAAAGCCCTGAGACCTTGCTGCTTCTGTACAAAGATCAAAAGCAAAATTGGGCGCCACGGCATGTGTGGCCCGTTTATCAGCAATAAGTTTTAACCAGCTTAGAGGCTGGGTTATAAAATTTACCGGAGACATCAGGTGACAGGTAAACCCTGCATATACCGGTAACAATATTCCGGTTATCAAACCAAGGTCATGAAATACCGGCAACCATGAAACCATAACAGTTTCTGCTGATTGACCAGTGGTACGGAAAAGATCATCAAGGTTTGACAAAAGATTATGATGCGAAACTTTTACTCCTTTAGGGTTTCCGGTAGATCCGGATGTGTATTGAAGAAAAGCCAACGTATCACCGGAGATAGTGACAGGCAGATATGAAGAACTGTTGAAGGAAACAATAAATTCCCAGGTAACAAAAGGATCAATGGTTTTATCTGTAAGCCGGTCAAAATTTTTTTGAAGGTAAGCAGCGCTTTTTTCATTGGTAAATAAAACAGCGGACCCGCAATCATTTAATACCAGGCGTACCCTTTCTGCCATTTTATTTTTTCGGGGTAAATATAAAGGCACGGCTACCATGCCAGCATGGAGTGTGCCGAGAAATGCTGCTACAAATTCAATTCCCGAAGGAAACAACAAAGCTATACGATCACCCGGCCGGGCAACCGTTTGCAAACCGGCTGCAACGGTTTTCACCATTTCGTTCAGTCCTTCAAAAGTAAATTCGGTGCCAGGCATCCCGGCAGATGAAACATATTCAAATGCCGTTTTACCGGGGAATAAAGATGCATTTTCCGCTAAACAATCTGTGATAGTATGCATAAAGGAAATTATCAACAGTTATCAAAAACTGAAGTGATCAAATAGGAAAGCTTATTCAAGCACTACATTTATTTTTCGTTTTCTTGCTTCTTTATAATAAAGCCATGCAATGGCGATATCAAAAATGGCCATGCCCATCGGGTTGAACATAACTGTATCCGATGTTTTTACCGACGACATAATATTATCCATCGTATCACCGGTAAAGGAAAGTGTTTGGTTTTTCTGAAGACCCCGGGTGAGGTGCATCATTTCAATATCCGTATTCTCCCGGCATATTTCCTCCCAATCATCAACTATTATTTTTGTCATCGCTGCCATTGCCTCTGCTTCGTAATCCCGGAGTGATACATTCAGATGGAGCGACCCGCGCTTCGGCAGCAGGTTGATATACCTTGCACTGGAAACAGTACAGGTAATAACAATATCACAATCTGTATATGCTTCCTGCCAGGTATTCACTATTTCAATCTTTGATTTTAATGAACGGGGCAATCCGTTAAGAACAACTTCCCGGATATCATACACAGCTATACGGCTTATTTTTTTAAAACAGGTGTGATAAAGCATATCTGCATGAAACTGGCCGATTGGCCCAAAACCGATAATTCCGATTTTCATTGAATCGTCTTTATACTTCCTGCGGTTAAGAAACTCCTGCAATACAAGACCGGAAATGCCTGCGGTGCGAATGGCGCTTACTTTATTGGTTTTGATAATACAAAAAGGTATTCCGGTATCCGCTTCATTAAGCACCGTAACTGAATGAGCCCTTGGCAGCCCTTTTTTCAGGTTACCGGGAAAACTGGCAATCCATTTAATTCCGGATTTATTAATATCGCCTCCTAAAAAAGCAGGCATAGCAATAATACGGTTGGTATGATCTTTATAACGCAGGTAAGGTTTTATTGGCTGCACATAATCTTTCTGATACAGCAGTTGTACACTTTTCTTCAGAATGGCAATCACATTTTTCCACGGAGTACCGATACTGGAAATATGACTGTCGGAGAGATAAAGCATGGGACTTGATAATTTAATTTATAAAGAGATAGCGGGATTATTTTTGATAAAACTTTTCGGTCACCCAGTTTTTATCATAGATATTATCGAGATAGGCTGTACCCTTATCAGGACATAAAAAGAGCGCCTTTGGCATTGTACCGGTATGAATAGTTTTAAGTAAACTTTTTGCGGCATAATACATAGCCCCTGCAGAAGCCCCGCCGAAAATACCCTGCTCCTGTAGTAATTCAACAGAACCTTTTACAATATTGAGCTGGGATACAGGAATGATAATATCAATCATAGCTTTACAAAGTAACGGCGGCACTTTGCTGGCACCCAGTCCGGAAATATATCTTTTGGCAGGTGGATCGCCGAAGATTACTGAACCTTCAATATCCACTGCTATTATCTGAATACCCGGAAACCGTTCTTTGAAACATATAGATAGCCCGGCAATGGTGCCACAGGTGCTGACACCAATAAATACAAAATCAAGTTCATCAAAGGCAGCACATATCTCGGGGCCAAGTCCATGGTAATAGGCCATGTAATTATTTTCATTTTCGTATTGGTTGGTCCAGAATATATTTTTTTCTTTTACGCAATACTCCTGCACTGTGTTGATCCTGGTAAGCAGGTAGCCCCCGGTATTATCCCTCTCGGTAACACGGATAACCTTTGTGGCGATATAATCTAATTGATTGGCGTATGCATTATTGATATTAGGGTCAATAACAACTATACATTTCAATCCCAGGTTTCTGCACATTGAAGCCAGTGATACAGCGAAATTGCCCGAACTGGATTCTATCAATGTGGTTTCTTCATTGATGAGCCCTTTTTTAATGCCGTTCATTAATATATTATATACAGCCCTGTCTTTAATACTGCCGGAAAAATTATTGTACTCCAGTTTTACAAACAGTTCGGCCCTTTCAAAATTCAGCTTTCTTAATGGGGTGTTCCCTATGAGGTTACCAAGCATTTCAATTTTGTTCAGGAGTGGCGATCCAGTTTTTGGAGAAACTGGTTTTAGGAGCAGGTTCTGAATCATAAAAGATATTTAAATAAATTAATGCGGTTGTGCCGGGCCGGTATGCGCTGTAACCGGATGAGATAAAAATGTTATGATAAAATATACTAAGTATGAACCATTATTATGGCTTCGCCGTAATGATCAACAGTAGATCATTGATTAAGCAGGACAAACAATTTACTGTATAAATGTAAACAGGCGTTGCAAAGTACCCTTACAATATTTTGCATATTACTTTACGGTTTGCCATATTTTTTTCGTGCTCACGAATATAATTTTCTGAAAGAAATAAATTAAGAGTAACCACTTATTAGCCGTTTGTGATTCCCTTTTCCCGGTATTCACTATATGAATGTGTAAAAGAAAGTGCATTGCTTATTGTGCAGATTTGTTTAGGCTTTGAATACAGCCGGCAATACGCAGTTAAACAATACAACGTTTATAAAAATAAAATTAAGTTTCGCTAAACTATATATACCCCCTGCTGTTGATTATTACCGCATCTATGCAGAGTAAACATTAATCAGAATAAAACTTACATGCAAACCCATTGCACAAATATTGGAATAGCAGATGAGGTCACTTTATTGAGAACTTCCCTGAAGAAAACGCTTTCACAGCAGGCAGGCCTCGATGTTGTTTTCGATGTTCCCAATATTGCTGATCTTTTTCAGGCACTGCCGGATAACAGGGTGGATGTGCTGTTGCTGGATACCTATACAAGCAAGGAATGTATTAAGTCAGTAATACTGTCATTGAAAGAAAAATTTCCCGCCATCAACCTGCTGATCCTTTCGGAGCATAGTGATTACAAAACGGTTAGTGAATTGCTTGAACTGGGCATTAATGGATTTATCCCAAAAACGGCTGATTTGAATGAATTAATTAATGGTATAATGTGCGCATCCAGGTCTATCCTGTACAAAAACAAAATTGTAACAGACTCATTCTACTGGAAAGCGAATGCCAGGTTAAACAATTCTTTTGCACCCCGGGAGATCTTTTTGTCCGAAATGGAAAGGAAAATAATACAACTGCTCTGGGAAGATAAAAACACACAGGAAATTGCCCACTCTATTTTCTCCAGTGTAAGCACTGTTGAAAAAATAAAACAAAAACTGAAGCAGAAAGTGGGCTCTTCCTCCACGATAGGCCTGATAAAGTATGCATTGAAGGAAAGAATCATTCAATACAGTAACAGCAGTTTGCAATAAAAGCATCCAATCCGTTCTAAGCGATCAATCAACTCCATCAAGATTATAAAGATCATGGCTGGAAAGCTCCACAGAAATAGCCTGTTTTAACAGGGGCAAACGCACCATCAGTCTTACCTCATTTTTCCTGCGTATAAGCGTGCCTTCAATACCGGAAAAAACACCGCTGGTAATTTTCACTTTATCACCGGGTTGCAGGTAAGACTCACTGTCAACCTGCTTTGATTCACCCAACATTAGTTTCAGCTGTTCAATTGTGTTCTCAGGTACCGGCACTGGCTTCCCATCGAGGGAAACAAATTTTTGCACCCCATCTATTTCAAGCAATTTCGTTTTCTGGGACAATGATGTTCTTACAAACAAATAATTCAGGAAAAGCGGCTCTTCCATTTTCTTAACCCGGTCACTCCATTTTCGTAATACTTTACGCATGGGCATAAAATACTCGCCACTTGCCAATTGTATTGCTTCGGCAATTTTCCGGGTATAATTATGGCGTGTGTACAACACATACCATTTGGGTGTTTGAAAAACAGCTTCCATGATTTTATGATTATGAAATGAAAGAATCTCTTTTTTATTAAGCTTATATTCACATTAAAGAACAATAAGCAGATTGATACTAATTTTGAAAGTAACATCATCCGCGGATGTGGAAAGTAAAAAAACCGCATTTATAATTATGGGTTTCCATACCCGGCAAATGGATGTACATTCGCAGAATAAGTATTTCCTCTTACTGTCTTTTGCCACTGTGAAATAAATTCTAAAGAATCTATGAAAAAAATGACAGAAAAAAAAGCAGGCGAACTGCAACATCGTCTTTCGATGGATGAAATTGAGAATGCAAAAAACGTTATTAACCCTATTTTCAAAAATTCACCGCAATATGAATGTTCACTACTGGGGAAACAATTAAGCCTGCGTTTATTTTTAAAAGTGGAAACCCTGAATCCGGCCGGTTCATTTAAAGGAAGAGGGGCCGACTATTTAATAAAGAACAGATCGGACACTGATAAATTTATTTGTGCCAGCGCCGGCAACTTCGGATTGGCCATGGCATTAGCCTGCAGGCAGCAATCAAAAAAGCTTACTGTATATGCTGCCCATGCGGCCAATCCCTATAAAGTAGAAATGATCCGCTCCCTGGGAGCGCAGGTAGTTTTGATTGGAAAAGATTTTGATGAAGCGAAAGAAAAAGCAAAACAGGCAGCACAATCCGAAAAGATATGTTTTGTCGAGGATGGGATGGATATTGAAACCCTTGCCGGGGCCGCCACTATAGGTATAGAATGGCTGCAACAGGTACGTCAGATGGATGCAGTTTTAATTCCCCTGGGCAACGGTGCATTGTTTACCGGCATCGCAAGGGTACTCCGGCACTATTCTCCTTCTACACGATTAATTACTGTGCAGGCCGAAGGAGCGCGGGCCATGACCGAGTCAATCATTCAGGGAAATTTAATCACATTTGATTCAGTAAATACCATTGCGGATGGTATTGCTGTCCGCACCCCTATACCGCAGGCCCTGGAAGATATCAATGGAATGAGTGATGCCTGCCTCCTTGTAAACGATGATAATATAATAAAGGCCATGAAACTGATTCATGAAAAAGCCCGCATTATTACCGAGCCATCAGGGGCAATAGGTATTGGCGCTATGCTCCAGTACCCGGCTGAATTTGCAAGGCGTACTGTTGGCACAGTACTGTGCGGCGCAAATGTTACTGATGAGCAGTTTAAGTTGTGGTTTCAAAAAATATAAGAACCAATATTTGATTTTTATTTCAGTTTACTTTAAAAAACATCCTGACCGGGGTAATATTTTCATCAATAATTCATGTATAATTTCTCCCGCAAGAAATCCATGATGAAACAACCGAATTCGCTTGAAAAAAGGTACAAAGCTTTTTACGAAATTGACAAAACACTGGAAAACTGAATTAAGTATCATTCAGTTACGCTAATTTGTCAATGAGATAGAAGAAAAATTATTAAATATAACTAATTGAAAATTTGTTAGCTATGAAAATTACTTGCCGATACAGAACTTACTAAAAATATAATCCAGCTGGTCCTCATTTGTTATCTCCCCTGTTATCTCTCCCAGGTAATACAGGCAGCGGCGGATGTCGAGGGCCAGCAGATCGCCGGGCAATTTATTATCCAGACCGGTTTTTATTTCCAGCAGTGATGCTACCACTTCTTTTAGTGCGTGATAATGCCGGGCATTGGTGATAATGGTATTTTCGGTCTGTACTTGTCCCTGTAATACAGTATCCACCATCCTTTCTTTTAATGTACCGGTATGCAATTGCTGTTTGGCAGCAATGAATACCATTTTTTCTATACCGGCGAATTTCTGTTTTGCAGTTGTCTCTCCGACTCTGTCAATTTTATTGGCCACCAATAAATAGTTCAACTGCTGCCCGTCAAACTCTTTCTGTTGTTGAAAAACTTCCGCAACTGTTTCATCCGCATCAAATAAATATACTACCAGATCGGCCTGCTTTATTTTTGCCAGGCTTCTTTCAATCCCCTCAGTTTCTATGGCATCAGCCCCATGTTTCCTGATGCCGGCCGTATCAATCAGACGGAAAAGTATTCCATCAATATTGAGTATTTCTTCAATCGTGTCGCGTGTAGTACCGGGTATATTGCTTACGATAGCCCTGTTTTCATTTAACAAAGCATTCAGCAGCGTGGATTTGCCGGCATTGGGTTTCCCCACTATAGCCACACTTACTCCGTTTCGTATTACATTCCCCAGTTGAAATGAGTTAATCAGTTGACTGGTTATTTTGGTCAATTGATCTATCAACTCATAAAATTGCTTCCGGTCTGCAAACTCCACATCTTCCTGGCTAAAGTCAAGCTCCAGTTCTATGAGGGCAGAAAATTTTATCAATCTTTCTCTGAGCTCTTTTAAGTTTTCGGAGAATCCGCCCCGCATGGTATGCAATGCTGCTTTCTGCGAGGCTGCTGTGTTGGCAGCTATCAGGTCTGCTACTGCTTCTGCCTGTGCCAGATCAAGCTTTCCATTTAAAAAAGCCCGCTGGGTAAATTCACCGGGCTTAGCCAGCCGGGCACCATGCTTAATACAGGCATCTGCTACCTGCTGCTGTACATAAGGTGAGCCATGGCAACTGATTTCCACCACATCTTCCCCTGTATATGATTTAGGGGCTTTAAAAAGTGAGAGTACGACTTCATCGAGTATGGTATCTCCTTCTTTCAGAAAGCCAACATGTATGGTATGTGAGGCCTGCTTCTGCAAATCTTTGGAAGGAAATAATTCATTGGCGATAGCAATTGCCTTTTTCCCGCTTAGCCTTATTACTCCGATTGCACCAACACCGGGTGGTGTAGCCAGCGCTGCAATCGTATCATCCCAGCCTGAAAGTTTATTCATTGTCTATTTTACCCACCCCTTTAAAAATTATTTAATGTAAAATACTATGGCCCCTCAAGGGAGGGGATAAAAAAGTTTTTTTATTGCCGGGGAAAAGGGTTCTTTAAAGTAAAAATAAAACAAATGCTACAGGCTTATTGCCATTTTTTTTATTCGATAGAATCTTCCTGAATTATTAAAGGAAATTTTAGAGTCCTTATCACCTCTCCCTTAAGAAGATGGGCCGCAGTATCTTATAATAGGGAGCTCTTGGTTGGGCGAGGTTAAAAAAATCCCCTCCTAAATTAAATAGAAGGGGATTTCAATTTTTTAAACCAAAGTAATTCTTATTCGCCCTGCACCTGGAAGGTGATAGGCTGCTTGCGGTAGGCTTTTACCTGACGTCCGTTTTGAACAGCAGGCTCCCATCTGGGGCCTTTTTGAATTACACGTATAGCTTCCTGCTCCATTCCATAGCCGTGGCTGGTAAGTGCTTTTACATCACTGATATTCCCTTCCTTATCCACTACAAACTGTATTAGTGTAGTATAAGTACCTTCGGGTGCGCCATTGTCTGAAGCTACCTGGCCGTTGGCATTTTTTTCCAGATATTGACGCCATTTGCCGTCTCCGCCAGGAAATTTTGCTTCAATTTCCACTTTGTCAAATATCTTGTTTTCATCTTCTTCTTTCTTTACTTCAACAATCTGCTTGCCTTCATCAATTTTGTCAGGAGTGGCAATTTGTTCGTCTTTTATACCTTCCTGGTTAACATCGGCAATTTTCACTTCTTTCAGCTCTTCCTGCGGGGGTGGTGGCTTTTCCACTTCTTCGTCCTTTTTAATTACAGGAGGAGTAAACTGTTTCATTTCTACTTTAGGCGGCTCCTGCTTTGGCGGTGGGGGCGGAGGTGGGGGCGGGGGTTCTTTTTTCTCCTCCTGCTTTATGTCCTGAATGGTCATTTCATTCAGTTTTACTTTATTATCCTTATCACTTTTCATGGCGCTGGCCAGTATTGATCCAATCAAAGCGAGGGCAGCAATTGAAGCAGTAATGATAAGGGCCCGGGTGATACGGCGGTTATAGGTCTTTCTCAAATCATAAGCGCCATAGTCTTTGTTCTTCCCTTCAAATATGAGGTCAAGAACATCGGCTGACAGAATTTTGTTTGCTTCCATTATGTAACGTTTTTAATTAGATGCGGAATTTTAATGATTCCACAAGCTTACTTAATCATTTGATTTTATTTTGGGCCTCTGTAGCTCTTATCAGCTCCATTTCTTCAGCCAATACCTTCACCATAGCGTATCTTTTTACCTGGCAAATGGTCATTTCGTCTAAAATATCCACGGTATTTTTATAAGTGGCATCCTCATTGGGCTTAATGATTACGACAAAGTCAATGTCGTGGCAAGCCTTTTCCCAGTTAGGGTCTTCCCTTTTTTTTGCGGCAGTTTTTTCAGATTCGCAGGAAGCAGGGTCTACTTTTGCAGGATCAAAACGGCTGATTACGTCCTTCTTTTTATTAATGATAATATCACGTATCCCTTTGAAGGTAGTTTGCTTGAAATTGTTTTTGCCTTCTGTTACTTCCAACTGACCTTCATAATAATACACCTGGTCACCTTTGCCTAAAATAATAGAAAGCACCCCTGACTGTTTTACTTCTGTCTGTTTGGTAGGGTCAGTTACATCCTTAGGCATATTGAGGTCCAGTGTAGTAGGTGTGCTCATGGTTGCAGTGAATACAAAGAATGTAATCAACAGGAATCCAAGATCCACCATCGGCGTCATATCTACACGGGTAGATAGCTTTTTGGCTTTTTTCACACCCCGGGCTTTCTTATGTCCGTCGTCACTACTGGTATCTATACTTGACATACACTTGGCTTTAAAAAATTAATAAATATTACTTTAGTTTTTTCTGCCCCGATTGAATAAGTTTATCCAATTCAGAGCCGGACGGAATATTATCCAGCGAGGTAACGAGGTTGTACTTCAATTCGTCATTCTTTTTTAAAGCAGCAATAACTGCTTCAAAAGCCGGGTATTTTGATTTCCCATCCCCTTTGATCAGGTAATTCAGTTTTTGGCCTGCAAACGCATTCTTTGCCTCCCGAATCCACCATATCAACTGGTTATTGGTTGAATCCTTTACGGGAATACCAGGCTGCCTGATAGCTACCTGTTCTTTTGCATCGGTGGCTAACAACTGCTTTAATCCTGCAAAAGGAACTCCTACCAGGAAGGTTTGCCTGAAATTAGCCAATTCAGCCGGAGACAATCCAAGGCTTTGACTGGTATTTATGCCTTTTATAATATCATCAAATTTGGTTTTATCCTTATCTGACAATACAGTAAAGTACACTTTATCTGTAGAGTCGATGGTTATCATAACCGCATTATTCTCAGGCAATTTCACAGATAAAACCGAACCTGGTGTTTTAATCTCCACAGGTTCAGGTGGTTTGAACTTGGTAGCCATGATAAAGAAAGAGAGGATCAGAAAGGCTATGTCCACAAAGGGGGTCATATCCGTATCCGTACTCTTCTTTGGAATTTTTACACTAGGCATGATTACAAATATTTAGAATTGAGATGAATTAGTTTCATTTTTCCATACAAAACAGCTGTGTTCCTGATATATTATTTATACAGGGAACCGAAACTTTGTGTAAGGGTGAAACCTGATTCATCTATACCATAAGTAATCGAGTCAATTTTAGTAGTAAAAATATTGTACATAATAAGGGCGAGGGCAGATGTACCGATACCTAAGGCTGTATTATACAGGGCTTCTGAGATACCAACGGCCAGATCACCGGCTGCACCAGCACCACCATCTTTACCTAAGGCAGCAAATGAACGGATCATACCCAATACTGTACCTAACAGGGCCACGAGTGTACCTACTGAAGTAATAGTAGAAAGGAATACCAGGTTTTTTTGCAGCATAGGCAATTCAAGGGCTGTAGCTTCTTCTACTTCTTTTTGAATGGACATTACTTTTTGCTCTGTATTCAGTCCGCCTTCATTGATCATCTCTTTGTAGCGGCGAAGACCGGCTTTCATTACATTACCTACAGAACCACGCTGTTTGTCGCACTCAGAAAGAGCAGCATCCACATTGCGGTTTGCCAGGTGATATTGCACTTTTCGAACGAAATCAGAAATAGAACCATTGCCTAATGCCTTGCGGATAGTAAGGAACCTTTCTATTGAGAAAACAATAACGATCAGCAACATTCCAATCAATAACGGTACGATGATACCACCTTCGTAAATACCACTCAGGGCATTCTTAGGTTTTTGATGATGTGGCCAAAATCCACCTTTTGGATCCGGAGTTTCAAACCCAGCAGGGTTTCCCAAAATGAAACGCCAAATAACATAACCGCCAATGATACAAACTACCGGTGCAATCCAGGAGATCGCGTTGCTACTTTTTTTTGGCTGAACCGAAGTGGCCTTAACAGATGCAGTTGGTTTAATCTCTGCCATGATCTTAGTTTTTTAGTTTTTAAAAGTGTTAGATACTAATCCTTTTTCAGAGTCACAATGCTAAGAAAAAAGTTGATAAAAAAATCTCCACCCGTCATTTTTTCGGGTAGAGCCTTCAAGTTAAGGTTTTTTTCAAACGGAACAACTTTCGGCTAATTAATTTGATAAGAATTTACGGCGGGCCCGCAACAAACGATTGCGACTGAGAAAGCAGCAGTTATTCGTAGCGCAATGCCTCAATGGGGTTGAGCCTTCCTGCCTTTAGGGCCGGGTACAAACCAGCCAGTAAGCCTGTTATAGTACATATTATTATCCCGTACAGCACCCAGTTCCAGGGTACTACAAAGCCGGTCTTTAAGACAAAGGAGAAAAGATTGCCTACAAATATCCCCAGGGCTATTCCAAAAATGGCACCCAGCACACTGATAATGATGGCTTCCAGCAAAAACTGGCGGCTCACTATCTTGCTTTTACCGCCTATCGCTTTTATAAGCCCCACTTCCCGGGTTCTTTCTGATACCGACACCAGCATGATATTCATCAGCCCAATGGCAGCTCCTATCAGGGTAATAAGACCTATAACAGTAGCTGATATAGTTAGGAACCGGAGGCTGTTCATTGCTTTTTCTGCAATGCTGTCGCTTCTGTCCAGCACAAAATTGTTTTCTTCTTTGGTGTTAAGTTTCCTGATGGCCCTGAACGCTCCTTCCGCCTCACCCATGGCTTCATTTACTTTTAACAGGTCGCCCGTCATTACGGCTATTATAAAAGAAAAACCTGATGAGTAATTTCTGTCTATATTGGTATAGCTGGATATAATTACATTGTCGCGGCTCATTCCGAATACAGAACCCCTGCTTTCCAGCACTCCCAATACACGGTAAGGTATATTATTAATACGCACCACTGAATTTACAGCCCGCTCCATTCCTTCCTTAAACAATTTTTTAGCCACATCGTAGCCAAGCAGGCATACATTCCTTCCTGTCTGCACATCCAGCCGGTTCAGGTTGCGCCCGTACTGTATGCTCCACCCGTTTAGTAACAAATAATTTTCATCTCCCCCATACAAGGTAACATTCGGGCTTGTTTTACGGGCTTCATACGATGCTATATTGATACGGTTGCCAAATATGGAAATACTTTTGGTAGCCGGGAAATCAAATCGCTTTACAAATAGCTCCGCCTCATCTTTTGTAATTATTTTTCCCAGGCTTGATTTTTTTTCTTTCCGTTGTCCTTTTTTAGAAAGCTTTAATTCTCCCTGGCTATTATTACCGAAACGGATATTTCTTTCTTTATACCGCACGGTAAATGCATTGGCACCCATGGTGGAAAAGCTTTCTGTAAACTTCTGGTTCATGGCTTTGATAGCCGTGATGATACCTACCAGCGCCATTATACCAAATGCGATGATAGATACGGTAAGCCCTGTGCGTAATTTATTACTGCGGATAGTGCGGAATGCCAGCGCAAATGTATCCCTAAACCTCATATACCGAAATTAAGCAAAGATGTGATAGGAGAAAAGATTGTTTGATGGGATCTGGCCGTCCCGGTCTGACCCTGCTAAAGAAGGCATCGCCCGGAGGGAAAAGAGACAAAGAAGAAAAGGAATGTTTGATAGGGTCTGACCGTCCCGGTCTGACCCTGCTAAAGAAGGCATCGCCCGGA
>JANOEQ010000006.1:0-59016 GCA_031441485.1 Chitinophagaceae bacterium | reverse complement strand
TATAAAATGGTTCGCTATAAACAGGAATTTAAACCCCTCGATGCTGACGAGTACCGCAAAAAATATAAAGACGCAAAAATTGCCTACCTGGAGAAACAACTACTCAAACTGAAGGCTGCTGCGTAATTGTTATATAGTAGTTCATAGAGCAGATAGAAATACACACATAGTTATTAAAATAAAATATTGACCTATGTGTCTATTTCTATAATCCCTAAATCCTATGTGGTTCAAACCGGAGCACTGCTGAACTAAACAGGATTTTTATTGTGCAGGCTTCCCGTATTTCTCTCTTTTAAATATATAGCTGCCACCTTTTCTTTTGATGATAAAAAGGTTGTCGTATTCATTATCTTTTAGATCACCAGGCACCACGGCGCTTCCGCAAAGTTTATTGGCAATATCATCAACGGTATTGGAATGACCGACTACTAATGTATTTCCCTTCTTTATACTTTTCAACTGGTGAATAAACAGTTCCATGGAGTCCGGTTTGCTGCTGTATAATTGCAGCGGCACATGTAGGAAAAGTTCCTTTAGCGGTTTGGCAGTGGAAGTGGTTCGCAGTGTATTGGTGGAATAGATATGTTTTACATTTTTTCCACTCAGCATTTGTTTTAAGGTAAGGGCCCTTTCCTGTCCTTCTACTGTCAAAGGCGGGTCTTTGATGGTCTGCATGGTTTCAGGGTCAATACCAGTGGCTTTCTCCGCATGGCGGACCACATAAATAGTTGTACTGCAGGAAGCGAGCAAAAAGGATACAATAAGTACCGATATTAATCTCATAATTAGCCTTTTAACATTCTAAAATTAAACTTCCTTTTCATTACTGCCGTCTTTTTAGTAAATTAGTTTAACGAAACCCGAATAACACTATGAAATCATTATCAGAAACCTGGTTTGCCGAAGGCCGTATTGACTTTGAATTGAAGAAATATACCCTACTGGCCTACCTGCAGGAAGTGGGTAAATATTTCAACGAGAATAAGCTTTACCCTCAACTGGCCGACATTATTTTCCATTACAATAATATTGTGGCCTTCCGGGAGAATAAAAAGTACCTGCAGGAACATTTCCCCAAAAAAATGACCGGCTTGCAAATAGAAAAGCTGCAATTGCTGTACCAGCAAATGATTGAAGATGATGAGCTGATGACTGAACTGGAAGATATAATCCATTATTCTGCCGGTAAAATGAAGAGCGCCATCCACAATGGCACGGAGATATATGAATTTGTGGAAGAAAAAATAAATATCGCCCCGGTGGGCCTCATACCGCTGGATACACAGGAAGGCTATTTCTTTTTAAGCAGCGGCAATTTTCACCATACCCGTGTTTATCATTACCGGCTTTCTATCTTCGAAAAACATGATGAAAGATACCGAAGTATTAAAACCGCCTTTATAGATAACTGGCAGCGCAGCATCAGCAGTACATACGAACATATCAAATCGGAGTTGATCCGTTATAAAAAAGACCTGCCCAACCCGGCTGTATATTCCATTGAAACAGTTTTGACATTTCCCGTGGATGAAACATTGCTACCCATAGCAAAAAGGAGTTTGGTGAAATTCATTACTATAGCGGCGTAAAGAAGTTAACTGGTTTATTGGTTCATTAGTTTATTGGGGCCTTGCTATTTTAGGTTTTCCGCAGCTATGATACATCTTCTATAGATTGAGTTAATTGGTTAATTAGTTTATTGGGGGCTTGCTATTTTAAATTTTCCGTAGCTATAATGTATCTCCGATAATACGACAAACCAATTAACCAATTAACTAATAAACCAATAAACCAATAAACTAATTAACTAATCAACCGTTTCCAACCCCCACTCCTTCCCTTTCTTCACTGCAGGCACCCCTTCTGTAATCCATTTGGCAGGTTTTTCTCCTTTTAATATCCAGTCGAAGAATTGCTGCATACGTATTTGATAGTCACGCATATCCTGTCTTTGGGTGAGGCCATGTCCCTGTCCGTTATAATTAAACATCCATACTTTTTTTCCCAGGCGTCGCATACCTGTAAATAATTCAATACCCTGGTACCAGGGCACAGCCCCATCCGCATCATTGGCCATGATGACCATGGGTGCTGTTACTTTATCCAAATGAAATAATGGTGAGTTCTCTAAATACAAAGGCAGTTTTTCCCAAAGTGTGGCGCCAATACGGCTTTGTGATTTTTCATATTGAAACTGGCGGTTTACACCACTCTCCCAGCGAATGCCTCCGTAAGCGCTGGTCATGTTGGCAACGGGTGCGCCAGCCCAAACCGTTTTGAATAATTTTGTCATTGTAGCCACCTGTGCTGCCTGGTAGCCGCCCCAGCTATGACCTTGTAATGCCATATTGGTACTGTCAACCCAGCCTTGTTTTACCAATGCCCTTGCACCACTAACTATATAATCGTAAGCACCTTTTCCGGGATAACCGGTTTTATATTCAATGTCCGGTATAAAGACAATATACCCCCTGCTGACAAAGAAAGGAACATTTACAGCGCTTCTTATTGGGGCCGGTTCTTTGTAACTATATAAAGTATTGCTCAGTTTTTCATAGAAATACACGATGACCGGGTATTTTTTCTTTGGGTCAAAATCTTCCGGCTTGTACACAATGCCGCTGGCTTCTCTGCCATTATATGCTTTCCATTTAAAGAGTTCGGCAGTACCCCAGTTATAGTCTTTCTGCTGAGGGTTGATGGAGGATAATTGAACCGCTTTATCAATCATTTTTTGTCCAACCTGATCATTTCGGTTTCCCGTCCAAACATAAAGATCAGGAGCGCTTTTAAAATTTTCCTTTGTAAATATCACATTATCCGCAAATCTGGATTTGACAAGCTGACCAAACGAAAACCCGCCATATTCAGAATCATACAGATTTTTTATCCCGTTTTGTCTTAAAACGGTTTTCAAAATGCCATTAGCCTTTGTAGATGAGTTTTGGGTTCTGTAAAAAATCACCTGGTCATACTTTAAAAACCGTTCCTCCGGGTCAGTACGGCTATACCTTAGTATTTCTTTGAAGCTTCTTCCATACGAAGCTGTATAATTCACTTGAGGAGCTTTTGCATAAACATCTAATTCCCACACATCATACCTGTCATACACATACACCGCCGAATCGCCTTCCCGCCATCCCATCACCCCATAATTATTTGGTTCATCAGGTGTATCCCAGTCTTCTTCGTACAACGGCACGTTAATTCCCATAGTAATGTTTCGGATATTAGCCCCATCCCATGCAAAATAATGCCGGATTTTCCGGTCGTACCACATAATGTATTTCCCGGTGGAAGATGGGTAAACCTGTCCGATTAAATTTTCTTTCACCAATTTCTTATCCCCGGTATTTACATTAATAGCATAAATATCTTTTCGGGTGGTACCCAGCCACTGGCTTTCAATTCTTTTACCATAATCCGTTATCCCCACAAATATGTCACCATCACCTTCATTAGTTTGCAATACCTGTGGCAATTCTTTACTGCCTAATTGTTTAATCGTTTTCCTTTCCAGGTCATATACAGCCAGGAAATTTTCCTGTTGTGCCGCCCGTAAACGGGCCGGGTATAACTGAACGGTTTGCAGATAATCATCGTTGTAATGCCATATATCCACTTTTGGTTTATCTATTTCAATGATGGCCGTGTCTCTTGGTGGCAGTATGGGGGCAGTGCCAAAGAATAAACGTTTGCCATTCTTGCTAAAACTGAGGTTGCCAAATTCACTTACCGTCATTCCCAGTTTCATATCTACGCTGTTTTTATCGGCCAGCAATAATGCGCTGTCCATTCCTGTTTTAAAATACAGTATATGATAAAACTTTTGCAGGTCTTTTGGTTTTGCATCCCGTTCGGCCAGGTATGCTATTTGCGAACCATTGTCCGTCATGGCAAAGTTTTTGAAATCATTGCCGCCATTACTCAGCATGGTTGTCTTTCCATCTTTCAAATCATATATTAGCACGGAATGTTTGCTCAGGGAATCCAGGGGGTCCTTTGCTTTTTCCACCACCAGTTTATCGCCTGTTTTGCTAAAATAATATTCCAGCGCTTTGTAGAAAAAGATCTCTTCCCCTGTGCCGGTATTGCGCAATACCAAATCACTTCCCTGCTCTGCAGGTGCTGCACTGCTTTCGTCGCCGTCGGCATCTACCCGGTCAATGGTGAATCCCTCCTCCGCTAAAGCTATGGCGGGCAAGGGTGAATGGTCAATGTCTTTATCGCCGGATTCTCCATCATCTCTTTTGCCTTTCTTAGTTGGAATAGATTGAATAACCTGCTGCAATGAATCAATAATGCGGGTAAGGCTGTCTGTGGTTTTTTTTGCATTTACAGGTGTAACAGGTTTAGGTTTTCCAGGCTGGTCCACCGGTTTATCCAATTGGTAGGCCACCCAGCCAAATGTTTTTTGGGGAATTTTATAATTTTTCACTTTCTCCGTTTTCCAGATTTCTTCTTTACCTAATTCTACTATGGCGAATGAATCTTTAGGAAACTCATCGGTCTTCTTTTTTTTGATCTTCGCTTGACGGGTGTCTTTGTACAATGGTTTTATTTTAAACACCACATAGCGGCTGTCTTCTGTAATTACCGCACTGTAACCCCGTGGTACTGATTTTTTATATTGCGCATCAGCTGACTGGATCACCAGTTCATTATCACCTTCCTGGGGGTCAATGGTGCATACCACCCATTTACCATCATTGCTGATCATACGTTCACCAATATGCTGCCAGCTATCATAGACAGAATGGTCCAGCGGCTTTTTTTGGGCAATTGAATAGTGAAAGGTGAATAGTGAAAGGATAGTGATTGCGGTTTTCTTCATGCTTATGGTTTTGGAAAACCTAAGATACTGGAATATCAATAAATAATCACCGGCGTTTTATACCCACTATCAATCCATATTGCCACATACCCTTTTTCATTCCCAGGTATTGGTATTTACAGGCTGCAATGTTTCTTTTCTGCATAGCAGTAGCGGGCTTTGAAAAATTGATCTTCTTCCATACCAGGTATAAACGGGCCATAAAATAAAAACGGTAGAGCCGCCGGGAAGAACGGGCCGCCTGTTTTGAGATATCGCTGTACCTGATATCACTAAATCCTGTTTGCTCCATAAAAATGTAAAATCGTTCAGGCGTTTCCAGGTAGTTTACCTGCCAGCCCTCCAGCCATTGTTTAATTACAGGGTTATCATTATTATCAAACCGGGAAATGAAACCGTCGGCCACCACCAGCCGCCCACCGGGTTTCAATATGCGAAAAGCCTCTTTGATAAATTGTGCTTTGTCATCTGCATAACAAATGCTTTCGCAACCCCATACCACATCAAAACTGGCATCCGGAAAATCAGTAAGGCTGTAGTTCATTACTTTAAAATCCACCAGTTGGGCCACTCCTTTTTTTTCCGCATTAGCAATAGCCAGTTGCACCTGTCTTTCGCTTAATGTTATGCCTGTAACCCGGCAGCCCAATACAGTTGCCATAAAAATGCTGCTACCGCCCACACCGCAGCCGGCATCCAGCACATTATCAGTGGCTTTAATATCAGCTGCTTCTATCATCACCTCATTCATCCGCAATAATGACTGGGAAAAAGATTTTACTTTATCATCCCAATAGCCATAATGTATGGCCAGGCTATTGTTAAGATCCCAGGAATCCCTGTATGCATTCTCTGTATCAGTATAGTATTGTATTATTTTTTTGTGATAATCAGTCGGCTGCATGAGCGGTTAATTTTTTCTCAACTTTTGCAAGCATAATAATATGAATGATCAATGCCACTGCAATGATACCAAATCCCACAAAAAACCATTTACTCAGAAACTGGTTTTCCTTATAAACCATAAATGCGAGCAGGATCCCATATACCGGTTCCAGGTTATATGTAAGGTTGACCGTAAATGCTGATAATTTTTTCAGCGCATTAGATGACAACTGAAAGGCAATGACGGAACATAGCCAGGATAACACCAGCAACCAGCCAAAATCTTCCAGTCCCGGGATAAATACCGGCGTCGGAAATTTTTGCAGGTAAAAAGGAAGCAACGCGGATAATACCATCAACCCGCCCGTCTGCTGCCAGGTAAGCATTGTTTCTACGTTGATCCGTTTTAAAAACTCCCGGTTGAAAATAGGGAACAGCGAAGCCAGTACAGCAGAAATAAGCCCGATAATGATACCCGTTTTATACTGTGTATCAAAATGGAAAATGATATAAATGCCGGATAGCGTTATCAATCCCAGTAATAATTCCATCCAGTTGATCTGCTTCCGGAGTATTAACGGTTCAAAAAGGGCTGTAAAAAAGCCGATAGCCGAAAAGCAGACCAATGCCACAGACACGTTTGCATATTTAATGGAACCATAAAAAGTAACCCAATGCATGGCAGCGATAAAACCCACCCCTGCAATTTTCAGTATATCCGCCGGAGGAATTTTTTTTATTCTCTTCAGCAGCCCGAACAATATCCACATGGTGGCGGCCGTAAGCAATAGCCTGTACCATACCAGCATCCCTTCGTTAAGGGAAATCAGCCGGCCCAGTATACCGGTAAAACCGGCAAGGAAGACAGCAATATGCAGTTGAAGAAAGGCTTTTTTCATCCGGCTGCAAACTATCGAAATTATAGTACTGTATCAACTCGATTTCCAGCACTTCCAGGTTAATTGATTCCATTACTTCGTTCACCTACTTCGTTCACCACCGGCACAGGGTGGGTAAGTGGTATCAATTCTTCTAACGATGGAAGAAGCAACATGCATTGGGAAGGACTGTATGTTTTTTGCCATAGCTGTAAGACAGCAGAACTGTTTATGTTTACCCCGATGCAAAATAATCCTGCTATTTATATAGCTCTTTTGTGGATAAGCTCTCTCGCTTTTCTAAAAAAAAGAGGCCGCCCTTTTAAAACGGTACACCTTTTTTTATGCACTTATCTATAAAATCACCTCACTTTTAGTTAGGTTACCCTCACCTTTTGTTAGGTACCACCTCACTCTTTGTTAGGTTACCATAACAAAAAGTGAGGGTATTTTGAGCCTTATTTCCCATAAGCTACTGATAATATGTTATTTGCATTTGGGGGGAGTGGTGGGAAAGAGTGCCGGTAAACCGAACTCCGTTGACAATTGAAAGGCAAGGGCTGGTCCAGGTTTCGGAAGACTGTATCTATGGGAAATAACAGGGGGTCTTCCCCATTTTCTGATAGCTTTTCTACTCATTTTATTACGGAAGCAGGGATTACCTCCCTGTTTATTTTCTGGATTGCGGTTATATGTTTGATGGTAAGCCTGCGTAAATCAGGATATGCCGGGAAGCTAATGTGGTACAGGCAGGCAAGGCCCTGCTAAGCGATGTCACCCCTACTCGCCGGTTTATCCGCTGAAGTCCCGAAAGCGTTCGAGACTTCAGCGGGTTTGATTCCATCTTAGTGGCGTATGTTTTTGTTGTAATAGGGAAACCTTGTTACCTATTAATCATTTGAAATAATAATATTCAGGGGAAGCAAATAACCCTCTCGGTTCTTTAGGTAAATCGCTTTTGTGATAGAAAAGCCATTTGCCTTTAAATTCAACAATGCCATACCCTTTTTTGTACACAAACTCTCTCTCATAATCCAGAACATCATCCTCAGTTCGATCTATAGAAATAAGTGTGAATGAAAATAAGTCGTTTTGCTTTTTAGTTAAATACAATTTCTGAAAGATTCCCTGCTGCTCTGTCTTGTCAATATCAACAACCATTAACCCGTTTTTCCCGTTTTTCACTAACGGGGCTACCTTTGCTTTCGTATTAATGATGGTTGGGTTTGATTGTTGAATATGCAATTGATCAAAATCAAGCAAGTTATAAAAACTCACTTCGACCACCCCCTCCAATAAACAATACGATTTACCATCAAAAAGAATCAGGCTATCATATACATTGACATTTGGTGAGTTGGAGACTGATCTCATATCCACTGCACTCAGATATAAGTCAGCTTTAAGCCCCGGTACTGCTATTTTGGATATATAGTCTTTCAGGCTGAGAACATGCGAAGGCTTTTGTGACAACTGCTTTTTAGAACTGAGTGTGAAAATCTTAATGAAAACTAAAGGGGTTAAGCCTCCTGTAGTCTCAAAAAGTGAGTCATCTTTACTTATACAGTTCACCGTATAACATGTTTTATCTCCGGTAGAAAGATTTTTCTCATTTACCAGGTAATCACTATCTGTTCTATCCACTAAAAATGATTGCCCTCTGCCGGCGAAACAACATAAAAGAATCAATAAAGAGAATATTGCTTTTTTCATCATAGTATTTATTCGTCTATTAAATTATAACATCCGGGATTATGTCTTTTTTTTCCCAAAGCTTTGGCAGTATCATAAGCCTCCCTGAAAAGAGCCTTCCGTATACTGTCTAAGCGGGATTGTGTTAAAGCATATTTCAACCCCCGGGTACTATCGTCATTCGGGGCGGGATTACCAGGTGGCCAGGATGGAAAATTGGGCCAAACCTGGCTCATAGTGTTTGTACTCATTAGTCCCTGCCACGCCATAAACCAATAATATCTTTTATTAGCTATTGCACTACCATCAATCTTTTCTAATGCTGAAGTAAATATAGAAATAAGTTTATCAGCCATAAAATTGTGATCCCGTTCATGATTTCCAGTGTTCCAACTATTAAGTCCACTATATGTATGTATTGCCATCATTGAATCAATATATGTGCTAAACATTGTGTTAACATTCATTGTTTGAATCTGTGCACCGTTAAATGAGCTATAATAATAGGCAAAAAAGATCATTTTCATATAGGCATGTACTATCTCATGCATCAAAGTCTGCGCTATGCTTAGTTCTGTTGAGGTTCCCGCGGATGTACTGTTAATTATAACTGTATCTGTATACACGCCGGTTGTGGTATTAAAATGGCCATTGAGTGTCCGGCCAAGAACCAAAGAGTCAGCAATTGTTGCAACCTGAATCTTGATTTTAAAGTTTTTAATTTTGGCTACTCTGAAATTGGACTGATCCATCTTTACCAGTATTTTTCCAATCAGGTTGTTATTATCCAATAATTTATCAAGAACACTTTTAACGCATTCATCAAGTCCGGTAGTATCAATATTATTTGCTTTCCAATCGTTAATTTTATTATTATCACCATTTACTACGGACCAATGTTCAAAATGTTTATATCCCTGGTTAGCATAGTTTGCTAAAAACGAATCAACGGCTACAGGCAACCAGCCCACATTTCCGCAAAAAGCCCCTTGTTGGGTACAAACATTCCCCCACCAGGGTCCGCTTCCCCCGCCGCCTCCACCACTGCTCCATGGAATATAAGGAGGGCCCCCTCCTCCCCAACCATCCTCTACCCAAAAAGTTGAACAATCAGTTCCGGTATATAAATACTGATCACAACTCTCCGTACACTCTCCTCCGTTGCACATCGCCTGTCCAGGGGGTGCATAACAATAATCAATATAATCACACATCGTAATGGACACAAGTAAGTTTGAGCGTAAATTTTTCCCGGCAGGATTATCTTTGAATGTTGCGATGGCAATCACTTCAGAATCTAATGTAGGAGTGAACCGGTGATCTAGCATTGCAAACGATTTGTGTCCATAAACTTCTTTTTCAAAAATTCCAAATACATGAAATAAATCATTGGCGTTCCAATCATTTCCCGAGGCAGTGTCAAAACCTGCCATTTCATATTCCCAATCGTTAACAAGTCGCATCAATGTATCATCGGGAGAAGTTCGAATAATTAACGTGGCTTTAATGATAGAATCAAGGCCAAAGGGAATATAGGTGTAATTCATTATACTATCGTAGTTGCTCTTGTTCTGACGGATATTTGATGAAGATGCAATCATGGATTTATTCCATATCGGGAACCCAATTTTTTTTACCAGTTTGTTTACAAAATGAGCTGAATCATTTTGCCCCTTAATCCTATTCGCAATGGATTTTACAAGAGGATTTGTGTTCACAGGGATATTAAAAAACTCCTCTGTACGGTCTTTATCAATACTAAGTTGCTTATCCTTTCCGTAATCAATCTTACGGCACGCTTCATAAAGTAAAATACTGGCAAGGATTCCATAAAAAATCAGCTGCTTGTATGGCTGTGGTTTCTGTTGTTTTGATTTCATTTGATTTTGGTTTAAGAATTAAAACAAGTATTATTTATCTGCTTTGGAAGAAATCTGGTCAAGGTATCCGGTCCTGATGAAGTGATGTTTTGTTGGCACAGGTTGCCCGAATTACGATCTGCCAATATGGTAATAAACATGGCGGCCAAAAAGAGGCCCGGGTCTCATGGAGAAACTGTTTTACGTCATCAAATGGTGGTTAAAAGTGCCAGCCAAATGCTACGGACGTTTTTCTGCTTATGAAGCAAATTTAAATAAAAAAATGTGTAAACCGATACGTTTACAATATATATTTTTTATTCCCAAACCTTGCGGTTTCTAAAGGCCGGGGATGACGAAAGACATTTTTTTGAAAAATTTGGGAAAGAATATTGCTCGTCTTCGGGAGGAAGCAGGCCTGAGCCAGACAGAATTGGCTCTCCGGTGTGATAAAGACCGGCAAAATCTCAACCGGCTTGAAAAAGGAAGAGTTAACCCGTCAGCATATTATCTTTTAGAAATAGCAGCGGAACTAAAGGTCCCTGTAAAAGATCTCCTTGATTTTGAGTAAGGGTGAAAGTGTTAGCGGATATAGTACTGCCACCATACTACGACCTGTATATCCCTTTTGTAATTGCATAGACTGCAAGTGATGCAGTGTTTGATACATTTATTTTTTTGTAGAGCCGTTGCCGTTGGTCATTTATAAGCTTGGCGTTGGCACCCGATTTTCGGGCAATCTCACCGAGACTATATCCATCGCAGGTGAGCCGGATAATGTTTATCTCCTCTTTGCTCAGTTTTACCCGTCCTTCTTTTTCGCTACGGTTTTCGATCTTCTCTTGAATGGCTTCTATTAGCTGGTCGAATGCAAATGGGGTGAGCCTTAGTTTTTTTTCAATAGTACTATACCGATATCTGCTGTTCAGGAGTTTGAGGACTACCCATTCCTCCGGGGAGAAAATTGATGTTTGCTTTTTAATGATAGTTTGTTTAGCATTCTCCTTCTCACTATAGAATCCCTGCTTTATTGCTTCCACAGCAAACTTTGCAATGGTATTAACTCCGAGTTTCTGAAAAACCCGAAACCTGAGTGTTTCAACAGCCCGCTTATTTAGTTTAAGCAGTAATCCCATCTCACGTATCGTATATCCTTCACATACCAAACGGGTTACCCTTAGCTCTGCTTTGCTGAATTCTGGCTTGAGGTGCTGTTTCTGTCTGACCATGCAAACAAAATACATCATTTTGTCAAATCGGCGGGCAGGTTGTGGTTCAAACAAGGTCACTATCGAAATTATTTTTTTCCCGCCCGTAAAACCTGCACTATATTACATGGGTATGTTATTCATTCAGCTAACAGGATTATCAGGAGCCGGAAAATCCACTATTGCCCGTCTTACAAAACAATTGCTGGAAGAAGCTTCATTACCTGTAATTATTATTGATGGCGACGAATACCGCAAAACCCTTTGCAAAGACCTTGGCTTTTCCAAAGAAGACCGGCACGAAAATATCCGGCGGCTGGGTATGCTGGCGGATAAATATGTGCAGCAGGGAACGATTGCCATCATTGCCGCCATCAATCCATATCAAGAAATTAGATATGAACTGACCAAACACTATCATGCGCAAACAGTATGGGTGCATTGCGACAGGGAAGAATTGATTGCAAGGGATACCAAGGGATTATACAAAAGGGCCTTATTACCTGATGGAGATCCTGACAAAGTAACCAACCTGACCGGCATAAATGACACCTATGATGAACCTGTAAATGCTGCACTGGTTCTGCATACACATACTGAATATGCGGAACAATCTGCCTGCCGGCTATTTCATTTTATTGCGCAGCAGCTGAAGCGATGATTTCTCTTTTCATTTCCAGCCGCCGGTACCAATCCATTGCTTTATTTAAATATTCAGGAAATTGTTCGGGCTTTTCCTCACCTGTAAAAATCTGCCCGGGGTATTTTGCATGATAGCCGCTTCTGTCTTTCATTTTTCTCAACAGTTCTTCAGGCAGGTTGATACCTGATAGCCTGGCTATTCTTTGTACAATTGGAATAATTCCTTCTTTATAATTTACCAGTAATGTCATCGGGTCATTTTGCTGTACTTCATAAAATTTCGCCAGTATCTTTTCCATTACCCTTGAAAAATATCCATCAAAATCGGCATGATCAATTTCTTCTTTTGTAAGGCCCATCAATTCCGGTTCAAGAATGCCGGGAACCGCCTGCATACCGCGGCGTTTTTGTTGGGACAGTAATACTTCTGCAGGTGAACGATAGAGCAAAACAAAAGGCACATCGGGAAACAGTTTCCGCAAGCGTTTGTAAAAGAAAATATGCCAGCAATCCGTTTTTATAAAAAGGTTCTTCAAATTTTCATTCCGCTGTTGCCCGTAAAATTTTACTGCGGCAGCTAAACATTTATCTCCCAAAGCGGTTTCAATAGCCGGTTGTTGGTATTGCAATCGCAGTAATTCATCAAAAAAAGGAACTTCGGGCAAAACAATATTACTGTCATCCAATGTAAGCAATTGTGAGACCAGCGTGGATCCGCACCGTGAAAGATGAAAAATGATGGCAGTAGGCTTTACTGTTGCCAACCCGTTGGCCCAAAGCGGAATCATTTGCAAATGACTTACCGGTTTAAACATTTTTACATTTGCAGGCAAGGCCCTTAACTGCCAAATCGTTTCATCAAAAAAAGGTTCTTCAAATTTTTTATCCTGCAGGTTTAACCAATGGCAAAACAGTTCCCCGTTATCACAGAAAAGTTTATATGGTATCCAGTTGGCAACAACATTTGCAGCAGGAGTCATGCAACGAAAATACGATGGAAGAAGGAGATTGAAGAATTGCCAGGTGTTATCGGGTGCATTTCAAATTGCAGCAACTTAAATCTTTAAGGGCTCGCAGATAAAATACTGAATAGCTGTATAAAAGGACTTTGCCTCCCTTCGGGTTGGGGTTAAAAGCGGCAATTTGAAATACACCAGGGGTTATCCTAATTTGATTTCAACGGGCTTCGGATATTTTTTGAACCACATAGTACATAGATAACATAGGAATACACACATAGACATTTGAAATAATAAACCTATGTGTGTATTCCTATTATTCCTAAATTATATGTGGTTCAAACCGGAGCGGCAGCGACTGTCATTCACTTTCCACCAGCACATCATTCTTCGGGGTGGGGTTAACGGAAACAGCGGAGACCTGCCCGTTTTTTGTCACTCTTTTTCGATAGCTGGTAAATAAACTGTGCCAGCGCAGTTTCAGCACACCAAGTATGCCTTCTTTTACAATGCCTTTATTCATTTTCGACACGCCGAGTGTGCGGTCCTGGAAGATGATAGGCACTTCTTTTATTTTAAATCCGAGTTTCCATGCGGCGAATTTCATTTCTATCTGGAAGGCATATCCTGCAAAGCGGATACCCTCCAGGTTGATGGCTTCCAGCACTTCTTTTTTGTAGCACATAAAACCTGCAGTCGGGTCTTTGATGGGCATCCAGGTAATCATGCGGGTATACAGGGAAGCGCCTTTTGAAAGGGCGATCCTGTTGGCCGGCCAGTTTACCACTCCACCTCCTTTGATATAACGGGAGCCCACTGCCACATCAGCATTTTCATTTTTGCAGGTATTATACAGGCGGGTCAGGTCCCTGGGATTGTGTGAAAAGTCAGCATCCATTTCAAACACATAGGCATAATCTTTTGCAATAGCCCATTTGAATCCATGGATATAGGCAGTACCCAGGCCCAGTTTGCCGGTTCTTTCTTCAATAAATAATTGTCCGGTAAATTTCACCTGGAGTTCTTTTACTATTTGAGCAGTACCATCGGGCGAGCCATCATCAATGACGAGTACATGAAACCCCTCATTCAAATTGAATATAGCATGAAGGATGCTGGTAATGTTTTCCTTCTCGTTATAAGTTGGTATGACGACTAATTTCTCCAAGCTGATAAATAGTACAGTAAAGAACGAATTTACAAAAAACGGCAAAGATAACCTGTTAAATAAAAAAGGGGGCTAAAAACCGTATCAGTTTTTTTTCAGCATCGTACGGGTAAAGATTTCTGTAAGCTTCTGCTTGGTGTGTTGGGGAAAATCGCCTTTCATCATCCAATCGTAGTATTGTGGCTCTGCTTTTAGCACATCCGCCACCGGCCGGCCTTTGAATTTACCAAAGTTAAAGACCTCGATACCATTTTCCATAATAAAACGACGGGCAAAATCGACAATCTGATCTTCTCCGATTACTTTCAGGATAGAATCAATACTATTTCCCAATTCCGGGTATTTGGCCAATTGGGCCTCCAGTACTTCATGTGTTGCCGAAGCATCGATTTCAGCACCGTGGGCGCCATCCAGGCTTTTATTACAATAAAACTTGTACGCAGCGCTTAATGTACGGGGTTCCAATTTGTGAAAAACATTTTGCACATCCAGAAGCTTTCTGTTTTTCATATCAAAATCCACCTGGGCACGCATAAACTCTTCCATCAATAAGGGTATATCAAAACGATTGGAATTATAGCCGGCAAAATCACAACCATCCAGCACCTGTTTTATTTCCTGGGCTGCCTGTTTAAAGGTGGCGGCATCTTTTACCATTTCATCTGTAATCCCATGTATATCACTGGCCCCTTTAGGAATGGGCACCCCGGGGTTTATCAATTTTCTTTTTACAGTCCGTGTGCCGTCAGTAAGTATTTTTACTATAGCAATTTCCACAATTCTGTCGATGCCGGGATTTACCCCGGTAGTTTCAAGGTCAATAAATGCAAGGGGCTTCTTAAGTTGCAGCATCGGTTTTATAATTTCTATGACTTCCTAATTGAACAGGCTGTAAAGTTAACAGTTTAAAGCAGTTATCAAAATCAAATTTGGCTGCTTACATAATCGTAAACCCCTTTATTGGTGCAAAAAAAAGGCAAAAAATCCTTTCTGAATCAACTATTGGGAGCCAGCAGAGATTTATCGGGTATCGAAAAATTACAGATAGCTTGCAAAATACATGGAGTATAACTTATCTTTACGCAGGTAAAATAATTGTCCCTTTTTTTCGTTTAACAGCAAATATCCATCTATATGAAAAGTAAGTTTTTAGCAGTTTTCTTATTAATTGTCGTTGTGCTTGCTGCCACGTCTTGCTATTCTTCCCGCAAATCAGGCTGCCCAATGAGCGATCAGGCCAGCTATAAGTCGAGGAGATAATCCAGAATTTTACCCGGTTATCACTTTTTCTTTTCTTTTTAAGAATCTTCTTTTACGTACACCGCTATTTGTTATTTGCAGATATACTGCATACAATTCCGCCTCTTGTTGCTTACCTTTTAATTGAAAAGCACCCAACGGCTCTGCGTGCAGGTATTTGGGCATTTCCACTTTTTCTTTTACATAATCTGATATAATAAATTCCGCATTCAACTCATGGCACTTGCCAAGCATCCTGGCAGTGGTATTCAACACATCACCATGATAGGCAATTTCTGATTTGTATTTTCCCACTTCTGATACCACAATATTTCCTCCATGCAGGGCGGCTTTAAACCCGGGCACTCTTCCATATCTTTTCATATACTGTTTTTCATAGCGCCGTATTTGTTTTTGTATGGCAAAAAAACAACGGGTGCAAACAGCATACCGTAACCCTTTTTTCAGTGGCCAGGTTACCACCACTTCATCCCCCACATACTGGTACACCCTTCCAAAATACCGGGCAATAGGCTCACTGATATCATAAAAATAATCCTGCAAAAAATGGCTGAACTCCATTTCCCCCATTTCTTCGGCGATGTCGGTGGAATTATTCAAATCAATAAAAAGAAACAACCGCTCTTCCTTCTTTACCTGGTGGTATTTTCCCAGTACCAGGTTGTAAATGGCATCCCGTCCCAGTTTGCGGTGCAATTCATCCAGGAAATTGGAGAACAATGAAATGATCAGGGCTATTCCCAGGAATTCAAATACTTTCCGGGTGGCAAAAAAATCATACAGGCTGTGCGGAAAGATTGTTTCGTAGGTATTTATTTTCAGCCAGTTTACGATTGTCATTATGAAAAAGAACAAGACCATAAACCAGCATACCACCCTGAATGTGCGGTAAAAGAGGTAAAACCAGAATTTGTTTCTCCGGTGGCGACGGCGGAATTCCTGTGATTGTGTTTCAAAAAAAGCAATGGCAAAGCCTATTGGAATGCTTACCATCAAAGAAGTGGAAAGGGCAATCCAGTTGAATCCATGCCGGGCATACGCATAAAAAGCAAATAACAAAACTGACAGGTAAATGATATACACATTGTTGCTGGAAATAATTTTCCAGGGCTGCAACAGGTCAAAAGAAGAGGTGCTTCGGTTGGCATAACTGCCAGCAAGGGCCCCCGCTTCTTCGATATTCTGTGATGCCTTATCGCTCATGAGTGTTAGTTTGGAGTTGGTTATGGTCAATTACACTGCCTAAATTAAAACATAATGTCAAAACCATTGTTCTAATTTAAATAATCCCTACTTTTGAAGCCGAATGAGAATATACACACATAATCATCATCATTTTTTACACTTACCCGGTAAGCCGTGACGATATTATGTTTGAACATAACTAAGGGCTTACTAAACAGTAAGCCCTTTTTCTTTGTCTGCCAGAGCTTTCGCAACGGCAAATTCACCCTCCTTCGCCAAGGCTACGGAGGGTAAATAAAAAACCTGAACCGATAAAACATGCACGAAACCTTAAAAATCGCCGTACAGAAATCAGGCCGCCTATTCGAAGGTTCTATGAAGCTGCTGAAAGAATGCGGCATAGAAGTGAGTAATGGCAATAACCAGCTTCGGGTAATAGCAGCCAATTTTCCCGTGGAAGTTTTTTTTCTACGTGATGATGATATTCCTGAATATGTACAGGATGCAGTATCAGATATTGGGTTTGTTGGCGAAAATGTAGTAGCTGAATCAAATAAAGAAGTAGATACCGTTGAAAAATTAGGTTTTGGTAAATGCCGCTTATCCATTGCCGTACCAAAGAACGGGGCCCTGCAAACCGTGCTTGACCTGCAACATAAAAAAATTGCCACCAGTTACCCGCATATCCTTGGCAGCTACCTGCAGCAGAAAAATATCAGCGCCTCCATTCATGAAATCAGCGGGTCCGTTGAAATTGCGCCTAAAATCGGCCTGGCCGATGCTATCTGCGACCTGGTAAGTTCCGGAAGCACACTTTTTTCCAACGAACTGAAAGAAATAGAGACCCTGCTTTTTTCAGAAGCCGTACTCATCAGCCATAAACAACTTTCCCAGGGCAAACGTATCATCCTGGAAAGCCTGCTGTTCCGCATCCGTTCTGTAAAAAAAGCAAAGAACAACAAATATGTACTGCTAAATGCCCCCAATGATAAACTGGATACGATCTGCCGTTTATTGCCCGGTATGAAAAGCCCCACCATTCTGCCCCTTGCAGAACCTGGATGGAGCTCTGTACATTCGGTGATCAATGAAGCAGATTTTTGGAAAATAATAGAACAACTGAAAGCCAACGGGGCGCAGGGAATATTAATAATCCCCATTGAAAAAATGATTGTTTAAATGATGCAACAATATAAATACCCGGATAAAAAAAATTGGCCGGCTATCGTACTGCGGCCTGCCACTGACAATGCTGCATTGACAAAAACAGTGCGTACAATTTTACAAAAAGTAAAAGAAAAAGGTGACAAGGCCGTACGAAAATTCACCCGCGGGTTTGATGGGGTAAAGCTGAAGAATATTTTTGCAGGCGAAAAAGAAATTACTGCTGCAGCAATACTGCTGGAGGATGGATTAAAAGCCGCTATCATCCAGGCGAAAATGAATATTGAAACATTCCACAGGGCGCAGAAAGAGGAAGTAAAAAAAATAGCGACTATGCCCGGTGTACTTTGCTGGCGGCAATCAGTGGCTATTGAAAAGATCGGCCTGTATATCCCCGGCGGATCAGCCCCGCTATTTTCAACGGTACTGATGCTGGCAGTACCGGCACAATTGGCCGGTTGTAAAGAAATAATTCTTTGTACGCCTCCATCCAAAGACGGAACCATACACCCGGCCATTTTATTTGCAGCACAACTCTGCGGCATTACCAGAATAGTAAAAGCAGGCGGTGTGCAGGCTATTGCAGCCCTGGCTTATGGTACCGAAAGCATTCCTAAAGTCTTCAAAATTTTCGGGCCGGGCAACCAGTATGTAACCGCCGCAAAACAACACGTTCAACAACAGGGAACAGCCATTGATATGCCGGCGGGCCCTTCAGAATTGCTGGTGATAGCAGACGAAACAGCTATACCCGAATTTGTAGCAGCCGACCTTTTATCACAGGCAGAACACGGGCCCGACTCACAAGTACTGCTGATTACAACCAATGAAACAATGGGGCAACAAGTAGTAGATGCCATTCAGCATCAGATAAAGGTTCTGCCAAGAAAAGAAACGGCTGAAAAAGCCTTGCAAAACAGCAAGCTGGTAATTGTAAAAGATATAGACGAAGCAATGGAATTATCAAATGTATATGCACCGGAGCATTTAATAGTATGCTGCCGCAATGCAGAGGAATTAGCACAAAAAGTAACAGCAGCAGGCTCTGTATTTATCGGTCATTATTCTCCGGAAAGTGCCGGAGATTATGCAAGTGGCACCAACCATACATTACCCACCAATGGCTATGCTGCTATGTACAGCGGCGTATCATTGGATAGTTTTATAAAAAAGATCACCTACCAGCAGCTTACCAAAGAAGGATTGGCAACTATAGGAGAAACTGTAATGACAATGGCAGCTGCTGAAGGACTGGAAGCACATAAAAATGCAGTCGCCATAAGATTAAAATAAAATACCGAATCCAAAGACTCTGGCTTGCTTTAGGGCTAGGAGGCTGTCTCAAAAGTTAGAAAATCACGCAAAGACGCTACGGCGCAACGTATAAAATAACTGAAAAACAAGCGTTGTGGCTTTACGTCTTTGCGGGAAAATTAATTTAAAACAGTTTTGAGACAGCCTCTTGGGATGAGATTAAATAACCAAAATGGAATTCAACTTAGACAACATAGTACGGGATAATATAAAAAAGATGACGGCCTACTCTGCTGCACGGCATGAGTATACGGGTACTGCGAATATCTTCCTGGATGCGAATGAAAATCCGTTCGGGTCTCCGCTACGTGGAGAGGGGCAGGGGGTGAGGTATAACAGGTATCCCGATCCACTGCAACTGACATTGAAAGAAAAAATCAGCCAGGTAAAAGGTGTACCCGTACAAAACATTTTCCTGGGCAATGGCAGTGATGAAGCGATTGACCTGCTGTTCCGCATTTTTTGTGAACCTGGAAAAGACAATGCGCTGATCTTCCCCCCCACTTACGGCATGTATGAGGTATGTGCAGAAATGAATAATGTAGCATTGAAAAAAATACCGCTTCTGGAAAATTTTCAACTGGACCTGCAGGCGGTTGAAAAAAACATAGATGCAAACACCAGACTTATTTTTGTTTGCTCACCCAACAATCCCACCGGTAACAGTATTTATCGAAATGACATTGAAGTACTGCTGAATAATTTCGAGGGCATCATAGTGATAGATGAAGCATATATCAATTATGCAAAACAAAAAACATTCATTCCTGAACTTACTGAATATCCGAACCTTGTTATCCTGCAAACATTATCCAAGGCGTGGGGATTGGCCGGACTGCGGCTGGGCATGGCTTTTGCCGGGGAGCCAGTGATCAGTTATTTCAACAAAGTAAAATACCCCTACAATATCAATACTGCTACCCAACAATTAGCCATTGAAGCGCTTGGCAATATTTCCAGCGTAAATAACTGGACAAAAACCACGGTAGAGCAAAAAGAATGGCTGCAGCTGGAATTGCTGCAACTGTCATTCACGCAAATTGTGTATCCCTCAGATGCCAATTTTTTATTAGTGAAAATGACAAATGCAAGAAAGATATATGAGTACCTCGCTGTCAAAGGCATTATAGTACGTGACCGCTCCCGTGTTATTTTATGTGATGATTGTCTCCGCATCACCATCGGCATCCCCGACGAAAACAAACAATTGATACAGGCATTAAAAGATTATACAGCATGAAAAAAATATTATTCATCGACAGGGATGGTACACTGATAAATGAAGCGCCACCCACTTACCAGCTCGATTCTTTTGACAAACTGGAATTTTACGCCGGTATGTTCAGCTGGATGAAAAAAATTGCCACTGAACTGGATTATGAGCTGGTAATGGTGACCAACCAGGACGGTTTGGGTACTGCTTCATTTCCTGAAAATACTTTCTGGCCGGTACATAATTTTGTGATGAAGAGCCTGGCTAATGAAGCGATCCATTTCAGCGCCGTACATATCGACAGAACTTTCCCGGCAGAAAATGCCCCCACCCGTAAGCCGCGTACCGGAATGCTTACGGAGTACCTCAATAATTCTGTATATGATATCACCGGCTCATTGGTGATTGGCGACCGCATTACCGATGTGCAACTGGCCAAAAACCTGGGTTGCAAAGCCATCTGGCTTAACAATGATGCCAGCCTGGGATCAGCAGAAGTAAATAACGATTTACCATCATTACAATCCACCATTGTATTGGAAACCACCGACTGGAAAAAGATCTATGAATACCTGCGGCTGGGACAACGAATCGTATCACACCAACGCAACACCAATGAAACAAAAATAAAAGTGGAGATGAACCTGGATGGAAACGGGACTGCCAGCATTAATACGGGGCTGCATTTTTTTAACCACATGCTTGAACAACTGAGCCGGCATAGCGGCATTGATATTTCACTGGAAGTAAACGGCGACCTGCATATAGATGAACACCATACTATTGAAGACACGGCTATTGCTATTGGCGAGGCTTTTGCCAAAGCCCTGGGTAATAAAAGAGGAATAGAACGGTATGGCTTCACCCTGCCGATGGATGATTGCCTGGCACAGGTGGCCATTGATTTTGGAGGAAGAAGCTGGCTGGTATGGGCCGTTGATTTTAAAAGAGAAAAAGTAGGTGACATGCCCACAGAAATGTTTTACCATTTTTTCAAATCATTTGCTGATGCTTCTAAAAGCAACCTGAATATAAAAGCTGAGGGGGACAATGAACATCATAAAATAGAATCTATTTTTAAGGCATGGGCCAACGCCATAAAAGCAGCGGTGAGAAGAGATGCAGATAATACACAACTGCCCAGTACTAAAGGAATACTTTAATTGATAAAATGACAGGCAGCAATAATACAGTTATTATAAAATATAACGCCGGTAATATTCAGTCCGTTCTTTTTGCGCTGGAGCGGATTGGTGTGGATGCAACCGTGACGGATGATGTGGAGTTAATTAAGAACGCCGGGAAAATTATTTTCCCGGGTGTGGGTGAAGCCAGCACCGCTATGCAGTATCTGCGGGAAAGGCAGCTGGATAAACTGATTACTTCGCTTACGCAACCAGTATTAGGCATTTGCCTTGGAATGCAATTACTTTGTGCCTATTCGGAAGAAAATGATACTACCTGCCTGGGAGTATTTGAAAATGTGCCCGTGCGAAAATTCATTACTCACGATACTGGTTTTAAAATCCCGCAAATTGGCTGGAACAATATTTATGATTGCCATACAGGTTTATTCAAAGAAGTACCTGATAATAGTTACTGCTATTTCGTACATGGCTATTATGCAGAAAAATGCCCGTATACGACAGCTACCACCGATTACTGCATCCCGTATAGCGCGGCCCTGCAAAAAGATAATTTTTATGGGGTGCAGTTTCACCCGGAAAAAAGTGCAGTGCCGGGGGAACAAATTTTAAAAAATTTTTTAGCCTTATAAAATGACGATCATACCTGCAATAGATATTATTGATGGCAAATGTGTACGGCTGACCAAAGGGGACTACTCAAAAAAAACCATCTACAACGAAGACCCACTGGAAGTAGCGTTACAATTTCAGGATGCCGGTATTAAACGTTTGCACCTGGTGGACCTGGACGGGGCCAAAGCAGGGGAAGTAAAAAACTGGAAGGTGCTGGAAAAGATTGCGGGTAAAACAAAGCTGCAGATTGATTTCAGTGGCGGTATCAGCACTCAAAAAAATCTGGATATCACTTTTGAATCAGGAGCTGCCTTTGCATCTATCGGCAGCATAGCGGTGAAAGATGAATTTACTTTTTGCGGCTGGATACTCGCTTATGGTGCTAACCGGTTCATCATTGGGGCCGATGTGAAAAATGATGCTATTGTAATAAAAGGCTGGACTGAAACCACCACCACCACCGCTTTTTCATTGATTGAAAAATATAAAAGCAAAGGCATTACACAATTTTTTTGCACAGATATAAACAAAGACGGACTGCTGGAAGGTCCATCCGTAACATTGTATAAAAAAATAATGAATCAGCATCCTTCTGTACACCTGATAGCCAGTGGTGGTATTTCATGCATTGATGACCTGGATGAACTGAGAGAAGCGGGTTGCAGCGGCGCCATTATCGGCAAAGCCATTTATGAAAACAAAATTGTATTAACTGACCTGGCAAAGTTTCTGGAATGAGCGAGTTTATAAATACAGATACGAATACAGCTGCTTCAATACCTGCTGCACACGGGCTGACGAAAAGAATCATCCCCTGCCTGGATATTAAAGATGGCCGCACTGTAAAAGGCACCAACTTCATTGCGCTGCGTGATGCCGGAGATCCTGTGGAATTGGCCATGCGCTATTGTAAAGAAGGCGCAGATGAACTGGTGTTTCTTGATATTACAGCCACTACTGAAAAAAGAAAGACGCTGGCACAACTTGTTCGCTCCATTGCCACTCATATCAACATACCTTTTACCGTCGGCGGTGGTATCAACAGTATAGAGGATGTACGTGTATTATTGGAAAACGGGGCGGATAAAATTTCAATAAATACTTCAGCGGTACAAAACCCGGGGCTGGTGGATGAACTGGCAAAAAATTTTGGCAGTCAGTGTATTGTTGTGGCCATCGATACCAGGGTTGCGGAAGGCAACTGGATGGTGGTAACACATGGGGGAAGAACATCCACTGCTCTTCTCACCACGGAATGGGCAAAAGAAGTAACCGCCCGGGGTGCAGGAGAAATTCTGCTAACTTCGATGGAGCATGATGGTACAAAGACAGGGTTTGCGATAGACATTACAAGAGAAATTACAGGCGCTGTATCTATTCCGGTAATTGCATCAGGCGGTGCGGGCACTATGCATCATTTTTCCGATGTCTTTAAAATGGCCGGGGCTGATGCTGCGCTTGCCGCCAGTATATTTCATTTCAGGGAAATTGCCATTCCTGCGCTTAAAATATATTTACAAGATGAACAAATCAAGGTCCGCCTATGATGCTGATTGTCATTTTCATATCACTGATAACAACATACTATCCACCTGGTTATTTCGAAGACCGCAGGGATGAAAAGAACTGCCTGACGGCAGCAATTGAAATGCATCGCACAGAGAGAAAGAGAAAAGGCGGCTATTCTGTATTTCCTCTTTTCCTCCTTCTCTCTGAGCGGGGGTGTATTTATCGCCCGGAGGAAAAAGAAGAGATGATTTTCTTAACCTGCTCTACTCACTGAAAGAAAAAGAAACCATTGATACTACTACAGAAAAAAACGAAAATATATGACCCCAGATTTTTCCAAATATGAAAATGGACTGATGCCGGTAATTATTCAGGATAGCACCACCCATAGTGTATTGATGCTTGGTTTTATGACTGAAGAAGCATACAATAAAACGGTCAGGGAAGGAAAAGTAACTTTTTACAGCCGGAGCAAACAACGCCTTTGGACAAAGGGAGAAACATCTGGTAATTTTTTACTGGTAAAAACCATATTGACAGATTGTGATAATGATACGCTGCTGATAAAAGCTGTGCCCACAGGTCCGGTTTGCCATACCGGTGCCGACACCTGCTTCAATGAAAACAACCGGGAATTCTCTTTGCAAAAACTGGAAGATATAATTGCGGAACGTAAGGCCAACCCTGCGGCATCATCGTACACATCGTCCCTTTTTGCCAAAGGCATCAATGCAATTGCACAAAAAGTGGGTGAAGAAGCAGTGGAACTGGTAATAGAAAGCAAAGACAATGATGATAAAAAATTTTTGAACGAAGCAGCGGACCTGCTGTACCATTACCTGGTGCTGTTGCAACAAAAGAATTACCGGCTTCCTGATATTATTATGCAACTGGCTGAAAGAGATAAAAAATAGCCGCTGTTATTTTATCCATAAAATGATGTATCTCCCATAAAGGCCACAGGGTATTTTTCTTTGTGTTATTGTGGTTTAGGGAGATTTTTTTTGCGACATAACACTGCTATAAACCCTGGGCAATAGAAAAGCTTACCAGTGATGCTGTATTCTTAAGATGTAATTTCTTGAGAATATTATAGCGGTGTACTTCCACGGTTTTTAATGTGATATCAAGCCGTATACCTATTTCCCGGGATGATAAGCCATCTTTGATCAATTGCACAATATCAATTTCCCGTTTGGATAATATGTTCATGTCCGGATCTGCCGATTCATCATCCAGTTGCTGGTGGGCGAGGATATTTTTTACTTCCTCACAAACAAATTTTTTCCCTGCATACACTTCTAAAATTGCCCGGATCAGCTCATCCTTGGAAGAATTTTTAGTAACATATCCCATAGCGCCCATTTGTATTAACCGCTTGGCATAAGTGGGCATTGAATGTATGGAGATACCCAGTATCCGCGAAGTAGGTGAAAATTTGCGGACAAGTTTTGTTGCCTCAAACCCATTAATGGGTGTCATATTGATATCCATCAGTACGACATCGGGCTTGGCCTTTTTTACAAATTCAACTGCTTCTGTCACATCGCCGAATTCGGCTATTACACTAAAGCGGTTATCGCTGTTCAGAATATAAGACCACGATTCCCTGATCAGCTTGTGATCGTCCACAAGTATTATTGTTATTTTGTCCATACCCTGTATTTTGATTGGTTTGTCCCAGAAGTAATCCTGATAGTCTGCCACTACATAAATTTACACTAAACATTCTAGTAAACAACGTATGCACTAGATATTAATACCTATTAAGTGTAAATACTTATTGCCAGCCTTCTGAAATAATTTCAATTATCCAGCCAAAATATAAAATCTATCAATTGTGCATAAATAAAAAAACCATTTCCCCAATATAGTACTGTCTAAATAGTTTCTTTCTGGCCGCCTGTTTAAACCATTGGGCCGAACCTTGAAAGGTGAAGATTTCGCTTGCGTTTTTGATTGTAGATTGATAAATTAATCCTTTCTCTAAACAGTCCGGGTGTCATGAAATTGTAAAAAATCGGGTTACTCCTAAAAAAAATGGCAGGGATTGAAATTTGTATTCAAATCCCTGCTCATTTTATACCACATCAACCCTAATATATTAGCCTTCAAAACAACAATTAACTGCGATAGGTAACGGTTTATTTATTTCAGGTTTACACCAACCAATGGTGGCAAACATATCCATCTGCTCATATACTCCGGGAATGACCCGATCCGGTGCTGGCTGCATTTCTGCCCGTAGTTTTTAGTTAGTTGCTTTCTTTTTTGATTCTGTCCTTCTCTGCATTATCTCCCACATCCTTGCGCTGAAACTTGACTTTATTGTTACCAAAATTGCAGCTAAAGGTGAGAAAGGCAATACGTGATTCAAAGCGGTTCACGATCTTAACATCCACATCCCCATACTGGGCATGTCCTTCAAAACGATTGGTATTGAAGATATCACTCAGTTTAAATTTTATACTTGCTTTCTTTTTCCATAAGTTCTTTTTAACCCCGATATCCAGTTTGAAACGTGGGTCGGCTTTTATAAAACCATATAGTGAAGGAGACCTGTAAAATCCGCTAAACTCAGCTGTGATTGTTTTATTTACCTGAAAAAACTGGTACATGTTTAAAGAGTAATTATAATTTGTCAGGTTCCTTGACAGGCTGCCATCATTATCCAGGTATTGCGTACGGTTCAGTGTAATTGAATTATCAGTACTCCACCATTTGTTGATATCTTTTGAGTAGGAAAAACTGGCCGTCCAGGTTCTGGATGCCTGGTAATTTCTGTAATAGGAACTGGTAAGGATAACGCCGTTCTCTTCCTGTTGCCGGATATCTTCTGCAAATACATCATTGGACACCGAGTATTGCAATAAAACTGAATAGATATTTTTAAATATAGAATTGAACTCAAATGAATTGGTATACGCCGGTTTCAGGTAAGGATTACCTTCATGAAAAGTATACCTGTCATCATAAAATCTGAAAGGGTTGAGGTTTTGGTAATTGGGCCGTTCGATACGGCGGCTGTACGAGAGGCTTACCCGGTTATTATTTTTAAAATCCCGTGACAGAAACACGCTTGGAAAAAGGCTGGTATAGTTTCTTTTGGTCTGCGAATTAAGTGTCTGCAAATTAGCATCAGTGACAGTTTGCTCAGCCCGCAGCCCCACCTGTGCACTGAACGTTTTAAACTCTTTGCTTACATTCACATAGCCAGCATTTATATTTTCCTTGTAAATAAAGTGGTTATTTTGCGACAGGGATGGCTTCCAGTTATTATTTATCAATGAATCGAATGTGGCATTATTATCTGTGGTTACAAAACTGCTTTTCCATCCCGTTTCTATATTGGTCTTATCCCGCAACGGATATGTCAGATCTGCCTTTAGTGACAGCACGGTAATATCAGTTGGAAAATTATTCCGTATGGTACTCGGCTCATCTGCTATATTCCCGGTTTTGCCATACAATGTATTGGAAAAATAACGCTTTGTCCGGTTGGTAAATCCCGAATAGTCGGCATTGAAACTGAGTTCACGCCCCAGGGTATCCAATTTGGCGTAATAATTAAAATTCCCGCTCAAACTTTTGTAACTGGATTTTTCGCTGGAAGTGGAAACAAGAGATGAATCCTTTTCTCCATTGGGGGAAAATATACCGGTGTAATTGTAGCCATCAGGTATTTGGTGATTGTCATACCCCTGTACCTGCACTCCCACGGAGTTGTTCTTATTGGGATAAAAGGTTAACGTGGATTTGAAGCTATTACTTCTGATCTTATCAGTAATATTACCGGACCGGTTAAAAAGGGCATTTCCATTATTGGTTGTTACGATACGGTTGATGTCGAGGTAGCGGATGGTGTTATTAAAGGAAGAAGCCAGGTCGGTGGTAAGGGTATATTTAGAACCTTTGTAAGCAAGGTTGACACTACCCCTGTATTTTTCCTGCCGGCCATAACCTATCCCGCCTGCTGCACTGCCTGTAAAGCCAGTTGTCTTTACCTGTTTGGTTTTAATATTAATGATACCCGAAACACCGGCTGCATCATACTTGGCAGAAGGCTGGCTGATAATTTCAATTTCGGAGATCATATCGGAAGACATGCTCTTTAACCAGTTGCTTAAATTTTCTTTTGATAAATAGGTAGGTTTACCATCAATTAAAATAAGGGGGCTTCCCTTTGCAAACAATTCAATATTATCATCATTACCTACCGTAACTCCCGGTGCCATCTGCAACACTTCAAAAGCAGTGCTTCCGCTGGCAAGCGAGCTGTTCTCAATATTTAATACGGTCTTATCAAGTTTTCGTTTGATCGTTGGGCGGCGGGAAATAACCACCACTTCACCAATTGTTTTGGTAGCATTGCTTAATGTAATGGCTCCCACATCCACAGGTCCGGTGCAGGTTTGTCCGACAGTAAATACAGGTAGTTTTGTTTTTTCATACCCTACCAGTGTAGCGGTAACAAGGTATTCCCCGGCCGGTATATTACTGAATGAGAATAAACCCGAAGCATCACTGATAACAGTTTTAAAAGTTGCAGAATCTGGTAATTTACGCAAACTGAGCGTTACAAATTCCAGGTTGGCCCCGGGTGCCGATTGTGCCCGGCCTGAAACAGTACAATCACCCTTTACACTCTGAGCATAGACAGAAACAGGTATTAAAAGAACAAACATGACTAAAATAATGATTGAATTCTTACACATAGAATAAAATTTATTAAACAAATACAAAAGTTTCCTGCTATATACTAAAGGTATCTGCGATTTTCGGGTCACAGAATTCTTTTACACCAACAAGGCCTTTCCCGACACTAACCACACCCCCATTGCACAGGAGAAAACCGGTCTCCAATCGCAATTCTGAGCAATGGCCGGTAAATACGCTCCACAGCGAAGTGATTTGAAAGAATAATCATTGCGGTTCCCCGCTCCGGAAAAAGAATCGTATAATGGGCAAATCCGCTTCCGTGGCCCTCTTTGAAAACACCCCGGCCAAAAGGTGTTGTAAAAACGCCCCATCCAATGCCATAGCCAAAACGGATGGCCGCATATTTCACCGTATCTTTTTCAGCTCCTTTACCAAACTGTTTGGCTGACCGTATACTTACCTGTTTTTTAAACATGGCTGTACCCAATGGTCCGGACAATATTTTTTTTTTCAGTACCGCTTTCACGAACTCTGAATAATCATTGAGCGTGGTAAAAAGTGTGCTTGCCGCCCTTACCGGCTTATCCATAACCATTTTAAAAAGGCTGCCATCTTTATCATGACCAATACAATAATCATCCTGAAACTTTTTTTGCCACTTATAAGAAGTATGGCGCATTCCCAATGGGCGGAATATTTTTTCCCTGGCCAGGCTTTGTATGGTGCGTCCGGTTATTTGTTCGATCACATATTGCAGGTAGCAAAAGCCTTCGCCGGAATAACTGAACCTGCTTCCGGGCTTAAATCTTATACTTAGCGCATTATCTTTCCCGTGCCATCTCCAGTTGGGCAGGCCGCTTGTATGCGAAAGACAGTTGCGTGCAGTAATTTTTTTAATCCATGGGTTTGCAGCAAGCACGCTAAAATCCTGCCACCATGCTTTTCTTTTTTTTATGTTACCCCCTGGCAGATACCCGAGTAAAGGCCGGTCCAGGTCAAGCTTTCCTTCTTCCACTAATTGTAAAACCAATACGCTAAAGACAGGTTTACTTAATGAAGCCCCGTAAAAAACAGTATCAGGCTGCAAACGATCATCGCTGTTTTTTCGTTTGTGTCCAAATACTTTTTTATATACAATTTCATTATTGTTGAATACAATAACTGCTGCACCCAGCACCCCCGCTCCGGACATCAGTGACTGGATATGGTGTGTCAGCGCCTCCGGGGCGATCTTTGTTCCGTCTATTCGCAGTACCGTACCGGCCAGCAGATCCGGCCGGTGATTAGTTTTTTCCATATAATAAACTGGCAGCCTTGATTACTAAAAATGTCCGGGTGCTTTCATTAAAAACAGAATTTTTCAATACGAAGCCTGTCATCCAGACAACCGGCTGCTGCTATATTGATACAATACATGTTATTCAGGTCAATTTGTTTGACATGCCATTTACGTTCTTTCAATATCACTTCTCCGGAATTGTCGAGTACTACGCTTTTCAACGGCACACTCATTCCCCTTCCATCTGCTTTGATGACTGCTTCTTTTTTTGTCCATAAGTCATAAAAGGCAAATAATTTATCATCTGCATTACAGATATTGGTCATTTCATCAACGTTAAACTGGCTGTCAAAATCCCGGATAGCTATAGGACGAATCTCTTCCACATCAATACCCAGTTCAAAATCAGAACTGATGGCACATACCACACAATTACCGGAATGAGAGATATTGAAGTTGATATTATTCGAAAAATAGGGGCGCATATACGGTGTATACCGGATATCGTGCAGCACAGATTTATGAAACCCATACTTTTTGATCCCCTTTATCAGCAAATTCTTTCCCAGCAAGCTCGACTGTGCATCCTGCCACCGTCTGTACCTGAGTACTTTTTGCTGCATGTCCGAAGGTATCTGACTCATATAGTAGTCAAATACATCCGGTTCAAAGCGGGTAGTAAATATGGTATATAATATATCAACCATTATTTTGGTTAATTAAATAGACTGGCGTTTGAACAAAGGATATTCAGTGTAGTATGGCCCGTTGTATGAATAAACAGGTGGGTCAGCGGAAATCATTATCCCGCACCAATAGAAACAGCATGCCGGGTGCGCATATCTGCTCCGGCCATAATTTTTTTACCAACGAGGCTTATAATCTCACGTTCGTATTGATAAATAAAAAAGTGCTTGCCGGGGAATTGTCTTACTTCAACTGGAGCAGTCGTCTCCCTTTCCCATGCCCTGGCCTTTTCAATTGTTATCAGTTCTTCACGTCCGATAACACAGGTGATGGGAATATCAAATTTGTCTTCCCCAGTATAGCGAAAAGTCTCAATTGCTTTAAAGTCGGCCCGGATAATAGGAAGAAAAAATCCAAGCAGTGTCTCGTCCGTCATTACTTCCCCAGGAATACCATCCAGCATAGCTAATTCATCGATCAATTCTTTTTCTGGAAGATTATGCCGGATAACTTTATTATCATTTGCAGCAGGGCCACCATGCCCTGTTACAAAAAGGTGCATAGGCAGCCGCAGTCCCTCCTCTCTTATTTTCCTTGTCAATAACAACGTTGTTAATGCACCCATGCTATGTCCATAGAATACATACGGCGCATCAAGATGCTGACGGATGCGGTTGAATACATCCTCCACAATCAGGTGCATATCCGTTAGCAAAGGTTCATTGAGCCTGGCACCACGCCCCGGCAAATCAATAGGAATTACCTGCAGCCATGGTGGCGCCAGTTTCACATACCGGTAGTACGAATATTTGCTGCCCCCTGCAAAAGGGAGACAGATCATTTTGATTGTATCCATGTGTTGACTGATTATTTTAAAGTGAGTTCAGGCAATGCTGCCCTGTTTATTTTTCCATGCACTGTAAGTGGCATGACCTCAATGTGCTTGAAAAAATTGGGTATCATATATTCAGGCAAGTGTTTTTTCATGTGCTCTTTCAAATCTGTTGCAGGTATCATGGATTCTGCCACATAAAAAGCCACCAGTAAGATCACATTTTCCGAAGGCCTTTTAATATCGAGCAGGCAACTTTCCACACCCGGGTATTCATTTAATACCGCTTCTATCTCACCGAGTTCAATTCGGATGCCTCTAATTTTCACCTGGTGATCTATCCGTCCAAAATACTGAAGGTTTCCATCCTCGAGCCATTTGGCCAGATCGCCGGTGCGATATACTCTTTCGGCCGGATCATTTAACGGGTAATCAAATTTTGTATGTGTAAGTTCGACCCTGTTCAGGTACCCCCTGGCCAGTCCTGTGCCGGCAATACACAACTCACCGGTTTCAGTAATGGTATCTTTTCCAGTATTTCCCAATACGTACATCCGGGTATTGCTGATAGGTTTGCCAATGGGAATCTCAGTAGTAATTTCGCCATCCGGACATTCATAATGTGTTACATCCACTGTTGCTTCTGTTGGTCCGTATAAATTGATAAGCCTTGTTTGATGAGCTGCACGTATTGATTGATTGAATTTTTTACAATGTGCTATTTGCAATGCTTCTCCGCTGGTAAACATAAGCCGGAGACTGGCCAGTGTATCAAGGCTGCTGAGCAGTTTGATATATTCAAGGAAAATATTGAACATGGAAGGAACAAAGTGCATGACGGATACTTTATATTTTTCTATATCGCCTGCCAGTGCCATCGGATTTTTTTCATAATCAGGGAGGGGCAACTGAACGCAGGCACCCTGCAATCCCCACCATAAAAGCTCCCATACTGATACATCGAAAGTGCATGGTGTTTTTTGCATGATCACATCTTCTGGTCCGATGGGGTACGCATCCTGCATCCATTGCAACCTGTTGACCACTGAATGGTGCTCGATAATCACTCCCTTTGGCATTCCGGTAGAACCGGAAGTATAGATCACATAGGCAAGATCATTGGGTTTATTTACGAGTGGCGGATTATATTCCGGCAAATCTAATTTCAGTATTTCTTCTACTGAAAAAACATTATTGTGAATGGCTGCAATAGAAGTATAAAATTTTTGTTGTACGATCAGGATAACAGGTGAAGCATCTTTCAGGATATTTTGAACCCGGCTTACAGGATCGCCCGGTGAAAGTGGCAGGTAGCCGGCCCCTGATTTCATGATACCATAAATACCAATTATCATTTCAAATGATCGTTCAGCGAGAATGCCCACCAGTTGTTCAGGGCCGGCATTTCTTTGTTTTAAGAAATGTGCAAGTTTGTTAACCTTCTTATTCAGGTTTTTATAACTCAGAACTTCGTCATTAAAGATAACCGCCGGCCTGTCTGCAAATTTTCCAACTGTTTCTTCAAACAATGCAGGCAATATGCGGGAAGTTTCACCAGCAACATCCATTGCCGTTGAAAGCATTTCATGAGGAGTAGTAATCATAAAAAAGTATTACAGCAGAATGAGGTTAAATAGTTTCGGCAGTATGCATTTTCATCGTCTTGCTCTTAAATCGCTTAGCATAGGTATGGCCCAGTACATGTTGCAACACCTGGTTGGTTCCTTCAATGATCTCCATTATTTTAGCATCGCGGTAAAAACGGCCAGCGGGGGTGCTTTCTTCGTGGCAACCCATTGCGCCAAGAATCTGAACGGTATCCGTAGCCGCTGCCACTGATTTGCGGGAAGCAAAATATTTTGCAGCAATCATTTGCTCCATTACATTGGGCAAACCTTTTTCATCGGCACAGGCTGCATCCACACAGAGATGGAATGCGGCATCATAATTAACACCCATATCAGCAATTTTTTCAGCAATCATACCGTGGTTAATTAATGTTGTACCAGCCGATTTTCTGTTAAGTGCATAATCGGAAGCCAGTTCAAGGCAACCCCTCATAAGCCCGAGTGATGAGAAGGCGGTACTCAATCTTCCATAATGCAACCCATACGGAGCTATCAATGAAATACCGAACCCCTGTTTACCAACAATATTTTCCCTGGGAATAATAACATTTTCAAAATCCAGTTTACCAAGGTAACAGCCCCTGAAGCCAAGCATATTATTAATTCTTGTTACGGTAAAGCCCGGAGTATCTTTTTCTATGAAGGCGGCAATAGTTTGTCCTTCGCATTGACCGAATACCAGGAACAAATCGGCCATACCGGCGAATGTGATCCATTTTTTGGTGCCGCTTAAAATGTATACATCTTCTTCTTTGGTAAAATTGGCTTCCACATTACCGATATCGCTTCCCACATTAGGCTCAGTAAGAGCGAATGCTGCCAGTACCTCTCCTTTGGCGATTGGTTCCAGCCATTTTTCCACCTGCTTGCCGGAACCCCATTTCATTAATACAGAGGATACCATATTTTGTACGGTAAATAAAACGGTAAGGGAAGAACTGCTTTTACCAAATGCTTCATTAAGCAGACCATAGGTAATAATATCCCATCCTTTACCACCGTATACTTCAGGAATCATGGCGCCGAGATAACCTTCCTTCGACAAATGTGAAATGGCTTCCGGAGAAACACCCTGTTCCAAATCCCAGCCTGCTGCTTCCGGTTCTACATACCTGCTTACATATTCCTTAAACCCCTGATACAGGTAAGTCTGTTCCCTGGTTAGTATACTTTTCATAAAATTATTTTTATAGCTGTTTACTTTCCACAAAATTGGCAATAGCGTTTATTGAACTGAAGTTGTCAAAATCCAGGTCGTCCATGGCAATCGGGATATTAAACGTCTTTTCGATATACATCATCAACTGGATAGCAAAAAGCGAATTGACAATTCCTGTACTGAATAATTCTGTATCATCATTGATATCAGGTATCCCGGAGGCCTCAGCCAGAAATTCTCTGAGTAGTTCTTTTACAGGTATTGCTGTTTGTACTGCATTCATAAATTCTTATTTTATTGAATTAAATGTTCGGGTTGATTTTATACATTGAAGTAATCATAAAAGCCTTTGCCAGTTTTTCTTCCGAGCTGCCCTGCATATACTTTCTTTTTGATGAGGGGACAGCAACGGAATTTGGAGTCTTTATAATTTTCATATAATGTATCAATGGATTTCATTACTGTATCCAGGCCAATGAGGTCGGCTGTTTCCAACGGCCCCATTTTATGCCCGAAACACTCACGGAATATGGCATCTACCTGCTTGGGACTTGCAACCTGGTCCTGCACCACAAAAGCTGCTTCATTCATAAAGAGATGTGATATGCGGTTGGACACAAAGCCGGGAAAATCATTCACCACCACACTGGTTTTTTTGATCTTATCCAGCAGGCTGTGCAAGCGGGCCAGTGTTTGTTCAGAAGTGTGTTCTCCCTTTATCACTTCCACCGTATCCATAAGATATACTGGATTCATAAAGTGCACCCCCACCACTTTTTCGGGCCTTTTGATAACGCTTCCCGCCCGGGTGATGGAAGTACAGGAAGTATTTATACCAAAAACTGTTTCAGGATGACATACTTCATCCAGCTGCTGATACACTTTTTCCTTGATATTCCATTCTTCAGGTACATTCTCGATTACAAAATCACAGTCCCGCACTTCTGTTATCTGTGTGGTAAAACGGACATTCTTCATGGCCGCATCTACCGAAATTTTTGGTAACTTATTATTCAGCAAGCGGGCAAACTTGATAGTTTTGGCAATCTCCTTTCCCGAATTTTCCAGTTGCTGCTCTGATGTATCCACCAGTAAGGTTTTGATATCGTACAGCAGCAGGGTACTCGCCACGCTGGTACCGATATTGCCTGCGCCGATAATTGCAATGCGATTATATTCCATAAGACTATTTCTGTTGTTTGAATTGAGCAATTGATTAAATAAATATACTATCGGGCTATTTCTACTTCTTCCATAGATTTATTATACAGCAGTTCTTTTTCGCCGAAGAGCCGTTCAGATATTACACCCTTATTTTTACAGTAGGCCACCAGCTTGTTTGATGCCACAATAGGATTTGATTCACTGGTATATCGTATGCTGCTTATAAATTCCAGCCAGGGTTCAAGTCCCATTGCATACACATATACTTCCTGCGGATTAAAGGCATCCACCAATGCCTTTCCCCTTTCAAAGTTGGAGCCGGCCAGTTTCCTGGAATAATCTCTTGCCCTGTCCAGTTCTTTGGTGAGTAATGGACCGTATAACCAGCTTAATGGGGCGCCATCACATTCCATCCCCAGAAATACTACATCCACATCACCCACCAGTTTATGCACATGCTGGTACAACCTCGGTTCTACATTGCAGGAATCTGCTGCGAACAACATACTGAATTGGCCCGCCTGTATATGATGGCATATTTTGGCCTGTATATTCAGGTCGCTATGCTCTCCAATGAAAGGAATGCCGGTGATCGTGCAATCATTGAATGAAATATTTTCCATTTCACCCAGTTCAATGATATTATCGAACCCCAATTCTTCAAACATCAGGCGCAGGTTGGGGTCCTGCAAGCTTCCGGAAGTTGTTTTTGGGATAACCAGTTTTTTAATCTTATGCCGCAGCGGCAGCAATGTTTCAAACAGGATATGGTCTTGGTGATTATGGGTGATAAGTACATAATCCAGCACATCGGGAATATCACAATCTGAGTAATGCTCCACATCCTGGTTATAACCATAATAACTGATAAGCGGGTCCACCAGTATACTTACATCTTTTGTTTCCACAAGGATACAGGCATGGCCGAAATAACGCATCCTTAATTTATCACCTGTATATTTCTCATACACCGGCGGAGCTTCTTCCGTAAAAAAAGAAGCAAACAATACTTCATCTTTTTCGTTTATACTGAACAATTTTTTGATATAGCTGAATGGCTTGGCGTTTCGCTTCATTTTGGCCAGTTCATCTATCAGCACACTGTTGAAGGGAATATCAAAATGCAGGGCATTATCTGCATCCAGCCGGGGTGTACTGAGTACAAAAGGCCGTTCATCATTCTCTGTCAGGTACACGTAAATACTTTGCAATGAGGCATCATAAAATTCACTTTTGTATAAAAGCGATTCGAAAAAGCGGTACGTGGGATTATTATTTAAGTCATACAGCAATTCCACATATCCCTTCAGCGCTTCAGGCACTTTTTCATATAGCGGCTCCAATGAATACCCGTTGCCATATTGTGCCAGCATCTCTTCCAGATCGTGAATGGCATCGGTGAGCTCTATCCCCTTATATTGCTTTTTAATTGTTTGCGCCTGCAATTCCCGGATTTCTTCCACCCTGTTACGGCCAAAGTCCATAAAAGGGCCACCGAGCATTTTTGGGTTTTTTGCTGCATCCTGGTGTATCTGCGGCGCCTGTATATAAGAATCCATAATCCGCATGTGGCGGCCCGTTGTATTCATAGCTGCTGTGGCAGGAGATACAAGATGTGCCCAGGCATACCACCTGTTGAATAAGGGTTCGATAACAGTGTTCGGTTTTAAATAAACAGCTGTGGAGTCAGTAATCATACTATTATTTTTTTGTAGTTGAATAATAATGAAGAGGCTATTAAAGAAGGTATTTAGTGTTCCTCCAGAACAAATGCATTACCACTTACCAGTTCATCACTTACAATTTTTCCGAAATCAAATTTGATGATGCGATCGGCCAGGTGGTAGTAATTATCATCATGCGTAATAGCAATGACGGTTTTGTTATTTTCCTGCAGATAATCCAGAATTTTTTTATAGAAATAGGCCCGAAACTGAGGATCCTGTTCGGCGGCCCATTCATCCAGTACCACAATCTGCCTTTCCTCCATCATGGCCATGATAAGGGCAAGTCTTTTTCGCTGTCCCTGTGAAAGAGAACTGCTGAGCTGATAATCAGTATCATTGGCACGGATAATATTTGACAGTTTCATTACTTCGATATACGCTTTCAACTGCTGATTATTTTTGTTCAGGTCAAATTCATTATAGTTTTCCTCAAATAAATAGTTATCCGTGAAGATGGCAGATATCTGGTCGCGGTAAGATGGAAGGTTTTTATCCGATACAACCTGGCCGTTAAGCCGCATCTCTCCGGATACAGGTTTGTATAAGCCGGTGAGCAGTTTTACAAAAGTGGTCTTTCCGCTTCCATTTCCACCGGTAATAAATATTTTCTGGCCGCTTGTGATGGTCACGTTCAGCGGACCGAGTGTAAAAAGTTTTTCTTTATCCTTATCAAAATATTCATAGCACACATCCCGGAACTCAATACTTTCAAAATGGCCGTTTATGTTTATTGATTCCCCATGCATTATTTTACCCTTTGTATTAGCATCCAGGAGGTTTTCATATTCAGTAAGCCTGTTGAGAGCGATCTTTACACGGGTAAACACAGGAATGAAAGTGATAAGTCCCGCTACCGGGCCAATCAGGTATAATATGATGATAAGAAAAGCACTGACCTGCACCAAAGAGAAATTAAAAAATTGCGGCAGGGTGAACATCACTATACCCAACACAATATACCAACTGTAACTTCCGGTAAGTTCGTTGTTCATATACCTTACCGATGTATTGATGCTGATGGATTTGCTTCTAATCCTGTTTTTTACCAGAAATTTTTTGAATATGCTGTCATTCCGGACAATGCTCATCTTAATTTCCCGGAAACCTTCAAGCAGGTCATGCAGGTGTGCATAGTAAGTTGTTTGCAGGTCCCGCAGTTCATTCAAATCCTTTTCAGCCCTTCTGTTTCTTACCAGGTAAATGGTAAGCAGGAGGCCCAGCACGCCCAGTACTAAAAAACCGCCTACCGGTGATATCCAGAACATATAGGCCAAACAGCAAATCACCATGATAAGGGAATTGAAGCAATTGATGAATAATTGCGGCACATTGGCCAGCACCCTCGAATCATTTATTGCTGTATAAACTTTTTCTTTTCCCAGCTTTTCAAAATCCTGGAAAGAAGCATACCGCAGTTTTTGAAGAATTGATAATTCAAACTCAAAAAGGATATCATTCGTGAGCCTTATCATGTATACCTGAAAACGCTGGCTGATAAGCAACGAGGTGAGGATAATAACCAAAAACACGGTGCCGCTGTTATTTGGAAAAAAAGGGATCGGCTTCTTATTGATGGTATTATTGATAAATAACAGCAACCCGCTGTTCATTATACTGTTGATAATTCCCAGCAGAATAATAAGTACCAGGAAGTATTTTGATTTTTTCAAAATCAGTTTCAGAAATTCCATTGAAGTTGTTTTAAAAGTGAATAGCGGAAAAAGGGCCGCTTTGCGGCTTAGAGAATTTTAAATGCAGAGGTGGATGGTGCAGGATTTTACTATTTTTAGTTTCCCTCCGGACAGCCAGCTCTTTGTGACTACCCTGTATTTCTCAGCTCCTTTGTTTCTCAGCAGTTAACTTGCACAAAATACTTCCGCTTCGGCAGGGGCAAGTATGTCAATAAACAGTGGCAGGTTAGAATCATTGAGTACCTGTGCATGTGTTCCATCGATATAAATATGCCGGAAGCTGCCAGTAGTAACTTTTGCCCATTCATTCATCCGGGATTTTATTTTTCCATCACGGGCTTCCACTGCCACTATATCGCCTTCGATAGTGCCATCCAGTACATACTTATCTATCAGCAACAGGTTGTGAAAATATAATTGCCGGAAACCTTCTACTTCCTTTTGACTCATTTGTCCCAGCCATTCGCCCAGCTCATCTCTGAATATTTCGTCGAGCGCATCTTCCGGCACCTGGGAAATCATATCCTGGAATGGAATGACTTTTGCTTCCCTGTCCAGCAATACCAAGCGCACTTTTATACCACGGTTTTCCAGGTATTTGGCCGTTTCAAAAGCAACAAGACCTCCCATCGAATAACCTGCTATAATAACCTCTCCTTCTGTTCCTGTTTTTTCAATTTCGTCAGCAAAATTTTTCGCCATGTCTTCAATACTGTCATGCATAGGTTTGCCAGCATGTGTTGCATATAAAAGACCATAGCAGTTCACCAGGCCTTCCAGCTTTGCTGCCAAACCACGATACACCGTAGATAAGCCCAGTATAGGCGGCAGGAAGAACGCATTATTATTATGGGGTGCTATTTTGTTAAGTTCTATCAATGATGTGGCAGTTGAACTGTTTGCTTCAATGATTTTGGCCAATTTTCGTATGGTGGGCTGATTGAATATTTCCTTGATGCCTATTGAGGCTTGTAAATCCTGGTTGATCCTTGATACGATCTGCATAGCCCTCAGTGATTGTCCGCCAACTTCAAAGAAATTATCCGTTACACCTATTCTGTTCCGCTTAAGAATTTCCTGCCAAATGGAAACCAGTTTTTCTTCTATAACAGTAGCAGGGGATTCGTAGCTTTCTTCAGCAGGGGCAAATGATGGGTCAGGCAATTTGCTGCGGTCTATTTTACCATTGGGTGAAAGCGGGAAAGCAGACAGGTGAATGAATACAGCAGGCACCATGTGCTGGGGCAGTTTATCCTTCAGCGCATTTTTCAATTCTTCCGCAGTTGTTTCAATACCTGAATAATAAGCCGCCAGGTAATTGTCTTCCCCTTCCGATTTACGTACAACTACCGCAGCCTGTTCCACTCCTTTGCAGGCAGCCAATATGGTTTCAATCTCACCGAGCTCAATACGGAAGCCCCGGAGCTTTACCTGGTTATCTTTCCGCCCGATATAGTCGATATTGCCATCCTCTTTCCAGTAACCAATATCGCCGGTCTTATATAATTTTTTTCCTGATTCGAATGGATTGTTTAAAAACTTTTCGGTGGTAAGGTCATCCCGGTTAAGATATCCCCTTGATAAATGCTCCCCGGCAATATATATTTCCCCTTTTATTCCAACCGGCAACAGCTTCATCCGCCCGTCCAGGATATACACCTGTGTATTATCCAGTGGTTTGCCAATAAGAATATTTTTATACCCTAGTTCAAATTTGTAGCAGGTGCTGTAGGTAGCATATTCTGACGGGCCGTAGAGATTCCGCACTTCTATTCTTGCAATATCCAATCCTTCAATAACGGCTGATGGGATAGGTTCTCCGGCAATATTCAACACATTCACGTTTCGCAGGTCAACCTGCTGTTGCAATAAGCTTTGCATTACTGAAGGCACTGTATTGATCAGGATATCCCTTTCTTTCATTATCCATTCGGGAAGTTCCATTGCATTTTGTAAAATGCGCAGCTGTTTGCCGCTGCCCAATGAATAGAAAAATTCATATACTGAAAGATCAAAGCAATAAGATGTGGTGGCAAATACCGTGGTAAAGGCCGATCCGGCAAATTCTTTTTTTGCCCAGCTTATCAATGCCACTGCATTCTGGTGAGTGAGGCAAACACCTTTGGGCCTGCCGGTAGTGCCGGATGTATATATAAGGTAGGCCAGATCGCCAGGTTCATTTACCGGCTCAGGGTTTTGGGTGGAATAACCGGCAATAGTCTTTTCTTCTTTTTCAAAATGAATAAGAGAAAAATTTTCTGCCAGTTGTTTCAGTTCGTTATTTGCTTCTACCGTCTCATCTACAACAAGGGCTTTAATTTGTGCATCGCCTGACATGAATGTAAGCCGCTCAAGTGGATAGGCAGGATCGAGCGGGAGGTAAGCAGCGCCTGCTTTTAAAATTCCTGCCAGAATCACCGGCAATTTTTCGGTGCGGCTCACCATTACACCAATTACATCATTTCGTTTCACTCCCTTCACTTCGCGGAGATAGCCGGCAAAACTATTTGCCTGCCCGTTCAGTTCATTATAGGTCAATGAACGATCACGATATTTTACTGCCACAGTCTCCGGACTTTTTGCAACCTGGTCTTCTATTAAACGGTGAATGGTTCTCTTATTGGGATATCCAATTTTAGGCCCATTGAAATCATATAACAATTGCGCTTGTTCGGGTTGTGTAAGATATTCAACATCACAGGCCGGTGTGGCAGGCGTTGTGATTAATTTTTTGATCAGTTGCCTGAGGTGCCCGGCCATTCTTTGCATCCGCTCATCATGAAAGAGATGCGTTGAATAGTTGATTCCAACAGACATGGCACCAGCCGTTTCGGTAAAGCTGAATGTAATATCAAACTTACTGATGACATTATGTACAGTATCGGTACGTTCATTATATGGCATATCACTGTCATCTGCCTGGTGCAGTATCATGATATCGAAAAGCGGTGAGCGGGTAAGATCCCTTTCAAGGCCCAGTTCATCTACCAGCAGATCAAACGGATATTCCTGGTGATCGTGCGCCCCAAGCATCACTTCTTTTACATGATTGATGATTGCTTCAAAACTTTCGGTGGCGCCAAATCTTGTGCGTAATGCTAGGGTATTGACATAAAAACCCAATTGGTCTTCCAGCTCAATCCTGTTTCTTCCTGCAATAGGTGAGCCAATAAGAATATCTTCCTGACCGGTATACCGGAACAAAAGAATTTTAACAGCGGCCATGAGTCCCATAAACAATGTGGCACCGTTTTGCTGGCAAATACGTTGCAACTTTTTAACTTCCTCCTTTGGCAGTAAGAAACTTATCTCTGCGCCTTCGTAGCGTTTTTGGGCAGGACGCGGATAATCGGATGGCAGGTCCAGTATGGGTAATTTGCCATTTAGTTGTGTATGCCAGTATTTACGGTGATGGTCCCACTTACCTTTATCAAACTGGCTCTGCTGCCATAGTGTATATTCTTTGTATTGTATAGGCAAAGCGGGTAAAGAAGGTGCGGCTCCCTTTATAAAACTGGTGTACAGTTCAGTAAACTCCCGCTGCAGTACATTAATTGACCAGCCATCTGAAATGATATGATGCTGATTGAACAATATTTTAAATTGCTCATCCTCCAGTTGCAATAGCTTTACCCGCAACAATGGGCCGTTGATAAGATCGAAAGGTTCATTGGCATCTTCTGCTATTATTGTTCTTGCAGTAGCTTTCGGATTGGCCTGTTTGCGGAGGTCTTTAAATTCTATATCAAAATTCAGGTCCTCTGTTTTCCATATTTTTTGTACCGGCTCACTGCCAATCATTGCAAAAGTGGTGCGTAATATTTCATGCCGGTCGAGCAAGGCATAGATAGCATTATTGAAGGCCTTGCGGTCAAGGCCATTTGCCTCCACGCAAAGCGGCATATTGTAAGCACCGCGGGCCTCTTCAAACTGTTCGATCACCCATAACCTGCGCTGTGCATAGGAAACGGGATAATAAGGCCGCTCACTGGTTATTTTTTCCATTGGAATATATTTTTTTGTCAACTTTTTTATTATACCTGCCAGTCCCTCAATCGTGGGATCATTGAATAAACCATTCAGGGGTACACTTACTTCCAACTCCTGTTCAATACGGGTGATGATCTGTGTTGCCTTCAATGAATTACCGCCGAGTTCAAAGAAATTACCGGCGATGCTGATCTTTTCTTTCTTCAAAATTTTTCTCCATATTTCTGCCAGTATTTTCTCCGTATCAGTACGTGGCGGTATATAAAGTGTGCAGGCTGCCTGCTGCGGGTTAATTTGTTCCAGTTTTTTCCGGTCAATCTTTCCAGTTACGGTCAGCGGCAGTTTATCCATTTCAATATAGATACCGGGTATCATATATACCGGCAGCCGCAGCTTCAGGTATTCTTTCAATTCTGTGATGAAGTTGAAATCAGTTGCCAGTTCCGGCGGCAGTGTTAATGCGGCATAATCAACTTTTCCGTTTGCTGTAACAGGCATTTTTTCTATTGGCACCAGGTAAGAAGGTACCATATAAGCAGGCATCATTTTATTGAGCTGTTTACGTAGCGCCTCTATATCTGTACTGACTGTTACTGTGTAAAATGCGACCAGCTGTTTATTACCAGCCTGGTCATCGCGGGCCATTACACATACATTATCAATACCAGGCACCTTCATAATACTTTGTTCCACTTCAGCCGGTTCAATCCGGTAACCTCTTATTTTTACCTGGTGGTCTATTCGCCCGGAGAATTTTAAGCTTCCATCGGGTTGACGTATGGCAACATCACCTGTTCTGTACAACCGCTTCTTTATATCAAACGGATTTTGTATAAAGGCAGCTTTTGTTTCTTCGTTGCGGTTGAGGTAGCCTATGGCAAGACCATTACCACCAATGTATAATTCACCTTTCCGGTTAAAGCCCACTTCCTGCATTGTATCATCCAGCAGGTACAATTGGTGATTGGTAATGGGGAATCCTATGATATCCGATTTTTCAGGATCTGTAACATGGCCGAAACTGGCACATACAGTTGCCTCTGTGGGGCCATACGTGTTATAAAATTTCACCTGGTTCACCAGCTTATCAATGTAGGCGGGTTTCAATGCATCTCCACCACTGATCAGCACCCGGAGTGAAAGTTTGGCCCTGCTTTCATGATTATTGATTTCATTTACCACCAGTGGTGTGGTACTTAAAACAGATACTTTGTACTGCAGGCAGGATTGCATTATTGCATCTACATCACGTCCTCCTGCGGGAATGACAACCAGTTTCCCTCCTGCACACAACACTGGGAATATTTCCTCCACCGATGTATCGAAGGCTATTGACGCCTGTTGTATAACAGTATCGTTATTGGATATTTTAAAAAATTCTGTAAATGTGTGAATATAATCTGTTACTGACTGGTGACCCACCATCACGCCTTTTGGCTTTCCGGTAGATCCGGATGTGTACATGATATATACGGGTGACCCACTATCAGCTCTTGGTGGCAGATTGACTACAGGACAGGTTTGCAGTGCCTGCTGCATTTGTACATAACGTATAATATGCTTGGGCGCAATGGAAGCAGGTGTAAATTCTTTATCGGTTAGCAATAACCGAACCGAAGCATCTTCCAGCATAAAACAAATACGTTCTTCGGGATATTCCGCATCCACAGGTACGTATGTTAACCCAAGTTTCAGCACCGCCAACAGGGCGATGATCATTCGTTCCGATCTGTCCATCAGTATACCTGCCCTGTCGCCGGGAGCTAAAGTACAGGCTGAGCTGATATAATGTGCCAATTGATTGGACCTTTCATTCAGTTCACGATAAGTAAGTGTGTTGCCTGCACAAACCAGGGCGGTATTGGCGGGATATTTTGTTACGGCTGCTTCGAATAACTCATGTATACGTGTAAGGGGGTAATCTTTATTATGAGCGTTCAATGCCTGTATGCGCTCCCTATCCTGCTTTGTTACTATGGGGCGTTGTTCATTTTGATTTACTGTTTCAATCAAACTGGCCTTGTCTTTCTTTACATAGTGGGTGATCAGCTGGTACTGGTTCGTCCTGGTTTTCCTGAAACCCACTGCCACATCTGCAATACCGGGATGGGTAAGCAGTGCACTTTCTATTTCACCGAGTTCTATTCGAAGACCATTAATGCTTATCTGGTTATCTTTTCTTCCCAAAAATTCCACTTCTCCATTTTTATTCCAGCGGCCCACATCACCGGTTTTGTAAAGCCGGTACCCATCGGTTGGATTGAAAAGATCGGGCAGAAACCTTTCTTTTGTTTTATCGTCCTGGTTCAGGTAACCGGGACTTACCGCTATTCCACCTATTACTACTTCTCCCGGTATACCCACCGGCAACAGGTTGTTGTATTGATCTAATACATATAACTGCACATTGGCAATTGGTTTACCGATCGGAATGATCTCATCATCTTTTTTCGTTTCGTAATAACTTACTTCGATTGATGCTTCGGTGGGGCCGTAAAGGTTAATAAGCGGCCGGTCAATCTTGGTATAAAACTTCTTTACAATTTCTTTCAGTAAATCTTCGCCACTTGCAAAAAAGTAGCGGAGCGATCCAATTATTTTCAAATCTTTTTCATTCACGCCATCCAGAAAATTATTAAGTAATGTGGGTGAGAAATGGATATAGGTAACACTGAACTGCTGGATAATTTCGCATATCTGCCTGGAATTATTACTTTCTGCAACCAGTAATTTTGCTCCATAGGCCAGCGGCATAAATATTTCTCCCATTGACACATCAAATACATAAGGTGTTTTCTGGTAAATGACATCCTTTTCCGTAAATGAATATTTATGCCAGAGCCAGTCAATACGGTTCACCACGCCGCTGTTGATAATGTACACCCCTTTGGGGATGCCTGTGGAACCAGAGGTATATAAAATACATAAAACATCTTCCGTATCATCTGTACGTTCAGGTGTATGCAGCTCATACTGTACAAACTCATTACCCGTATATGATACTTCTATTTTTTGTCCGGTAAAATCCGCTGGTAATTCTGCTTTTGAGTTTTTATCAATAAACAGGAGCCGGGCAGCGGTATCGGCTAAAATATATTCGGTGCGGGATACCGGATACTCTGTATCAATGGGCACATAGACAGCGCCGGCTTTGAGTATGCCAAGCAGTACCATTATTCGTGAACAACCAGGCTTCATCAATATCCCGATATATTCCCCCTTTTTTACACCGCAGTCCTGTAACAGGCAGTTTGCCACCTGGTTGGACCGTTCATTCAATTCACGGAAAGAATATGGTCTTTCGCTGTGCAGCAGAGCGATATTCTCCGGGTAATTTTTCGCCTGCTCTTCAAATAATTGTATGATGGTTTTTTGCGGGGGGCAATTTATCTCTGCGCTGTTGAATGCATGTGTTATTTGCTGCTTTTCGTTTTGAGTAAGATAGTCGACAGCAGATATTGGAATGCCGGGATCCTGGACCACTGCATATAATAATTGTACAAAGTGATTCAGCAGTTGCTTGATCTTCTCCTGGCTGAAAAGGTCAGTGCTGTAGTTAACATTTACAACCAACCCTTTATTGGTTTCAATAAACGTAAAGTTAAGATCGAACTTGATTAATATGGAATCGAAAATAAATTCATCCCCGAAGGATGGAATATCGCCGATCATTAACGGTCCGCCGAAATTCTGCATATCCACCACTACATCGAAAAATGGCGAACGGTTCATGCTCCGGTTATGATCTAATTCATCTACCAGCATATCAAAAGGATACTGCTGGTGACTGTGTGCGTCGATAGTTACCTTTTTTACTTTCTGCAGCAGTTCTTTAAAGTTATCATTTCCACTGAAGCGGCTGCGGAGTATAAGTGTGTTTACAAAAAAGCCCAGTTGATTTTCCAATTCGGCCCTGTCACGTCCGGCCACTACTGTACCTGTTACAATATCTTCCTGTCCTGTATATCGGAAAAACAAGAGTTTTACACATGCCAGCAATGCCATGAAGGGAGTGGCATTTTCCTGTTCACAAAATTTACCAAGCTTATCAGTTATAGCTTTATCAAGTAAAAAAGTGGTGCCCATACCCTGGTAGGCCCTGTTGGAAGGTCTTTGATAGTCTGCAGGTAACTCAAGGGGTTTAAGATCGGCCAGGTGGCGATGCCAGTACTGCCGGTGTTCATTCCAGCAATTTTTTTCAATCATGTTCTTTTGCCAGCTTGAATAATCTTTATACTGGATCAATATCGGATGCAGCGGACTCTCCTCTCCTGCTTCGAATGCTTCCAGTACAGCTGAAAATTCTCTTTCCAGCACTTCACCCGACCAGCCGTCAGATATAATATGATGCAGGTTGATCACCACCCTGTATGCTTCATCGTATAAGTGAAGAAGGGTAACACGGATCAACGGCCCATTTGCCAGGTCGAAAACAAAGAATTCTTCTTCGCCTTTGATGCGCTTTATTTCTTCCTGCTGAAAGGGATGATTGCGGAGATCAATATAATTGACGGCAAATCCTGATTCATCCAGGTCACGTACCCGCTGCCTCGGTTCACCATCCACTACCACAAAGCTTGTACGCAGGGTTTGATGCCGGTTCATGATAACACGGATACTTTTTTCAAAAATTTGCCGGTCCAATTTTTTATACAAAACACTGTACAGGATATTATATACGCCTTTGGCGTCTTCAAATTGTTCGATTACCCATAACCGCTGTTGTGCATGTGAAATGGTATAATGTTCCTGTTCCTCCACCGGCTCAATGGGCTCGTAATTTATCAAGGTGGATGTGTGCAGGAAGGCAGCAAGATCACGCAATACAGGTTTGTCAAATATATCGCTGAGGCTGATCTCTACGGTAAACTCTCTGTAAATTTTAGCCAATACCTGCGTGGCTTTCAGCGAATGGCCGCCCAGTTCAAAAAAATTAGCGGTGGCACTTATCCGTTCCTGCTGCAGTACCTCCTTCCAGATAGCTGCGAGTTTTTCTTCTGCCTCATTGGCAGGTGGTTCATAACTGGCAGCACTGTCATATTGCAACAATGTAACAGCCGGCAGTATACGGCGATCAATTTTACCATTGGCTGTAAGCGGCAGTATGGAAAGGTATACTATATATGATGGCACCATATAGGATGGCAACCGGCTGCTGATATACTCTTTCAATTCTTTTTCATCAGTTTGCAGGCCACTGTAATAAGCAACAAGGTATTTGCTTTCGTTATCGGATTGCGCCATCACCACAGCCCGGTCTACCTGCTCATGCTCCTGCAATACAGCTTCTATCTCACCGGGTTCAATGCGGTACCCGCGAATCTTTACCTGGTCATCTTTGCGGGATAAAAACCTTATTTCGCCATTATTCAACCAGCAACCCATATCACCACTTCGGTATAATTTCTGTCCCGTCTGAAAAGGGTTATCAATAAATAATTCATGTGTCAGTTCGGGCCTGTTCAGGTAACCTGCAGCTAGTCCATCACCTCCCAGGTATATTTCTCCGGCTATTCCTACCGGCACGGGATTGAGCCGTGGATCCAGCAGGTATACGGTACTATTAGTCAGCGGCCGGCCCAGTGGTACATCCTCGTCATACTGCCTGTCAATGATCTTGCAGGCTGAGAAGGTCGTATTTTCTGTAGGGCCATAACCGTTTACAATGATTAACTCCGGGTATTGAACCCGCAGTTTGTTGATATGCCGGGCAGATAATTTTTCGCCACCGGCCAGTACACAGCGCAACCCGCTGAATAAATCAATGTCTTCATCCACCAACTGGTTGAGCCAGGAAGAAGTAATCCATATAACAGTTATTTTATCCTGTTGTAATTTTTCTTTCAGCCTTTCTGCATTGAATAAAGCGGAAGCAGATAGAAGGTGTAACTGCCCGCCATTCAGCAACATGCTGTAATATTCAAATGTAGTTGCATCAAACGATATTGACCCGGTTTGCAGCAGCCGGTCATTTTCACTGGCAGTAAAATAATCACTGTTCTTTACAAGCCGCACCACACCTCTGTGTTTTATTACAACACCTTTGGGTTTACCGGTGGAACCCGATGTGTACATTACATAAGCTGTATTATCAGCGTCAATTTTACTCTCCCATTTTTCAATGGAAAGTTCCCTGCTTTCCTTCAACAGGTCATCTATATTGATGATGCCTGTATTGCTCTCATTCCAGTCTTCCCATAAATGGCGGCAGGCTTCTTCAGTCAGTAACAGTGGTGCATGTGTATCATCGAGCATATATTTTAACCGGTCTGCAGGATAGGATGGATCCAATGGCAAATAGCCGGCACCTGCTTTTAAAATGCCCAGAATAGTAATGATCAGTTCCAATGAACGGTCCGTCATCAATGCCACCAGGTTGCCGGATTGTATACCGTATTTCTCCCGGAGAACAAGACTTACCTGTGTGGAGCGTTCCGATAATTCACGATAGCTGACGGATTGATTTCCGAATACAAGAGCAGTGGCTGCGGGTGTTTTGGCAGCCTGCTCCTCAAACAATTCAGGTATTGATTTATCACCTGGATAGGTTGCCCTCCTGTCATTAAAATCAATAAGCAGTTGTTGTTTATCAGCAGCGGTAAGATACTCCACCTTTGATACAGGTGTGGCGGGCTGGCAGATAATGGCTGTCATTAATTGTTTCAGGTGACAGCCCATCCGCACCATCCGGTCCTCCTTAAAAATATCTTTTGAATAATTCAGGTCTACCAGTATAGCATTGGCACATTCGGTATAATTAAAAGTCAGGTCGAAGCGGCAAAGAACATCCTTTTCAATATTAAAGGAAGCAGCAGTTATTACTGTTGTATCAATTTTTTCTGTTTGCTTATTATGCAGTAATGCCATTACATCAAAAAGCGGGGTGCGGCTCATATCTCTCGAAAGGCCTGATTCTTCCACCAGTAAGTTGTAAGGGTACTGCTGGTGCTCATAGGCGCCCATTGTTACTTCTTTTACTTTACGCAGAATGCTGATAAAGGAGTCATCCTTATTTAATTTGGTACGCAGGGCCAGCGTATTTACATAGAACCCCAATTGGTCTTCCAGTTCTATGCGGTCCCTTCCGGCAATTGGTGAACCGATTACAATATCATCCACATTGGTATAGCGGTATAATAAAATATTGGTAACGGCTATCAGTGCCATAAACATGGTTACACCCTGATCGCGGCAGATTTGCTGCAATGCAGTATGCACTTCACCGCCAAAGAAGAAATTAACTCCCTCCCCGTCAAAATTCCTTACAGGTGGCCGCATGCGGTCTGTTACCAATGACAGATCAGGTATTTCCTTTTCAAACTGTCTGCACCAGTATGCCTGATGATTTTTCCATACGCTGGTATTGGCCTGTGCCAGTTGCCAGCAGGTATAATCTTTATAATGTACTTTTAATGGAACAGGCAATGTATTAAGCATCCCCAGGTGATACTGGTATAGAAGTGCAAAGTCCTGGTACAATACTTTTTCAGACCAGCCATCGAATATGATATGATGAATATTGACGATAACGAGGTGCCTGTCTGCTGCCAGTTGTAATACAATCACCCGTATCAATGCATCTTTTTCCAGATCAAATGGTTTACGGGCATCCTCTTGTTTTTCATACCGGATGGCATCTGCCTGGTCGCTGGCATTTTGCAAATCGGTATATGAAACCGTAAAACTCATTTCATGCAGGTTGCGTACCCGTTGCTTTTGTTCGCCTTTTACTGTAACAAAACTGGTGCGTAATATTTCATGCCGGATGATGAGAGCCTGCATAGCTTTTTCAAAAGCATACCGGTTGATGGTTTCGAAATTAAAATAGTAAGGCATATTATATACACCCGGAGTCAGTTGTTCTACGATCCACAATCTTCGCTGTGCATAAGAAATGTTGTAATAATCCTGTTCTTCCACCGGGTCTATGGCAGTATTACTGCTGAAGGAGGAAGCCTCATCTGCCGACTGTCGCAAATATTCCATGATCTCTTCCTTGCGGCTTTTTATTTCTTCCACCTGTTCCGTTGCCAATTTTTTCCCGGGTGTTTTCACAGACAGTTTATTGTCAACCAGGCTCAGCTTTACCTGTTGCTCTCTCAGGTGATAAACAAAATCCCTTGTACCCAGCTTGTTTTTAATTTCTGTCATTGTTACTTACTTAATGATTCATGCGAAAAATGCAATCAAAAAAAAGGTTGACTATAATTGTATCTCTTCATAGCCTTCGGCATCCACCTCTTCACTCACAGCAGTGGATTCTATGTATTCGGCCAGTTCCATTACCGTAAACAGGCTGAATATGGTTCTTATCGGCAATTCCACAGCCAGTTCTTTACGTATGGCTGATACCAGGCGCATAGCCAGAAGTGAATGACCGCCTATCTCGAAGAAATTATCACGGATGCCGATACGTTCTATTCCGAAAAGCCCCTGCCAGATAGCAACCAGTTGTTCTTCCAGTTTGGTACGGGGCGCTTCATACTCTTTTAATAATGCCTGCTGAATATCTACCGGCGGTAATTGCCGGCGATCCACTTTTCCATTAGGATTTAATGGGAAGCTGTCCATATATATAATATGCGGCGGTACCATATACGCCGGCAACCGGCTGGCGAGATATGATTTCAGTTCAGTATTATCTGTTTGCCTGCCTATATAGTATACCACCAGGGTATCTTGTCCTGCTGCTGATTTTTGTACATCCACCACAGCCTGTTTCACATTTTCGTGCTGATTCAATACTGTTTCTATTTCCCCAAGTTCAATTCTGTGCCCCCTTATTTTTACCTGGTAATCGCGGCGACCGAAAAATTCAATGTTACCATCTGCATCCCAGCGGCCAATATCGCCGGACTTATATATCCTTTCTCCTTTTTTAAAGGGATGCGGAATAAATTTTTCACTGGTGAGATCGGGCCGGTTCAAATACCCGCGGGATAAATTTTCCCCGGCAATGTATATCTCTCCCTTCAACCCCACAGGCACCAGTTGCAGGAAATCATCCAGGATATAGATATCGGTATTGCCAATTGGCTTGCCGATTAATATTTTTTTCCTGTCCGGCGTAAGCCTGTAATATGTGGTGCCTCCTGCATATTCAGAAGGGCCATAGATATTAATGACTTCCATTTCTTCGCTATCCAGCCGTTCTTTTACTGCATAGGGAATGGGCTCACCGGCCATATTCAGTACAGAAATAGCAGAGAAGTCTGTTTCCTGGCTTATCAGTGTTTGTATTACGGAAGGGACTGTATTGATCAGTATGTTTTTATCCAGGTGTAGCCAGCGGCCGATCTCAGTACCATTGTTTACTATACGGATGGGTTTACCCACACTCAGTGTGTAGAATATTTCAAACACTGACATATCAAAACACAACGAAGTGGTCAGGTAAGTGATGTCGAATTTGGAATCGCGGTATTCCTGGCATGACCATCCAATAAATGAACCGATCGTGCGATGAGTGTGTACCACACCTTTGGGTTTACCGGTAGAACCCGATGTATAAATAATGTAGAAAATATCTTTGGGTTTACTGTTAGCAGCCGGGTTGTTTTTGGGATATTGCAAAATGGCATCCCAATGTGTATCTATACTAACGGTTGCTATTTCACTCACCATGGCTGCATAATCAGCTGCTTCAATGAGGCTGCTTTCGGTGATGAGGGCTGTTACATCTGCATCATCCAGTATCATTTGGTTTCTGAGCCTTGGATAATTGGGGTCCACCGGTACATAACCTGCTCCAGCTTTAAGAATACCGAGCAATACTACCGGCAGCCATTCTGTACGGTTGATCATTACACCAAACAGATCATCTGGTTCTATTGTATACTGGTCCCGCAGATAATGTGCCAGCCGGTTTGCCCTTTCATTCAGTTCCCTGAACGTAAGTGTCCTGTCTTCACATTTTATGGCAATACGATCCGGGTTCAGCAGGGCCTGCTCTTCAAACAATGTATGCACCAGTTTATCTTTCGGATAAGTAACTTTTGTATCATTGAATTCATTTAGCAACTGATTGGTTTCTGCAGGCGCCAGGTAATTAAGTGTATGAACAGTTTTGGAATCATTCGTAAGGGCATCTGACAGCAATTGCTGGTAATGTGTCATTACCTGGTCTATTTTTTCTTTTGAAAAAAGGTCGGTATTATAATTAACACTGAAGAAAAGTGCTTTGCCGGCATCCATAAAGTTGAACGTAAGATCAAACTTGCTCTGGTGCACTTCTTTTACATACTTACTTACTTCCACCTTATCAAACTCAGCTTGTTTTTTTCCGGAACCCACGTTATGATGTATTACCATTACATCAAAGATGGGTGAGCGGCTCAGGTCACGCTGAAAGTGCAGGTCATCCACTAACTGGTCAAATGGATATAACTGGTGGTCAAAGGCATTCAGAATATTCTCCCTGACATGGAATACCAGTTCCCGGAAACTTTTCCGGGCATCGAATACTGTGCGGATGGCGAGTGTATTGGTATAAAAGCCGATCTGCTTTTCCAACTCCACTGTATCGCGGCCAATAATCGGTGAACCAACCGTTATATCTTCCTGGCCGCTGTATTTATAAAGCAGCGCTTTCACACTTGCCATCAGTATCATGGTTACACTAACCCTTAATTGCCGGCTCATCTCATATAACCGGCTGCTGTATTTTTCATCCAGCATGATACCGGTTATATTTCCGTTGTATGTTTTGAATTGCGGTCTTGCATAATCAGCAGGCAATTGGAGTACCGGCGCTTTTTTTGCAAAATGTGACATCCAGTATTCCCTGTCTTTTTGCCCCCGTGCTTCCAGCAGGTATTTCTTTTGCCATGCAGAATAATCCCTGTAATGAATGGACAGGGGAGCAAGGCCATCATCATTTTTATTTTTGATGGCATTATAAATTGTCTTAAAATCATTTTCAAAAACCTCCATGGACCAGGCATCACCCACTGTATGCTGCAACGTAAGCAGGAATACCTGGCGGGTAGCTGTCATTTGCAGTAATGAAGCCCGCAACAGCGGCCCTTTTTCAAGATCAAATGGCGTGGTGTTTTCAGCGTTTACAAGAGTACGGGCCTTTGTTTCTTTTTCGCTATCATCGCGGAGGTCGATATAACGGATATGAAACCCTGTTTCTTCAGGTCTGTGTATTTTTTGCTTTGGCTCACTGTTTACAGTAATAAAAGTAGTACGCAGGCTTTCATGTCTTTCGAGCAGTTTATAAAATGCTGCCTCCATTATAGCTAATTCGAGTCCTTCCATTTCCCAGACGAAGGGCATATTGTAAGCTGCAATACCATCTTTTTCTATCTGGTCCAGTATCCACATTCTTTTCTGTGCATGGGATACGGCATAGTATTCCTGTTCTTCCTGTGGTTCTATAAGGCTGTGCTTCAGTTGCCCGGTATTTTTTACTATCCCGGCAAGTTCTGCAATAGTGGGATGGTCAAAAATCGTTTTGAGGCTGATGCGGGTACCAAACAAATTATAAATAATGGAAGATAACCGTGCAGCTTTAATGGAATGCCCACCGAGATCAAAGAAATTATCATAAATGCCCACCTGTTCCACTTGCAACGCTTCTTTCCAAATTTCGGTGATGGTTATTTCTGTTTCATTGCGTGGTGCTATGAAATTGGTATTTTCATTTGCAGCCGGCACTGCATTGCCGGCCAGGGCTGTGCGGTCTATCTTACCCGAACTATTGACTGGTAATTTATGCAGCACCTGTATACTTGCCGGTACCATGCAGGCAGGTAATTGAGTGGATAAATAATTTCTTATTTCATCCTGCAGGCGTGCGCCCTGCGATACGCCTGCCAGTCCTGTTTCGAATAACTCTTTATAAAAACGGTTGTGCTTTTTTCTTTTTTTCATGTAGCAGGAAGCAAATTCAAAATCTATTCTTGCTTCACCAGCCCTTAATAACTCTCCATTGATAATATAATCGGGGTGAAATCCATCTTCCGACAATTTTCTCAGCACCACAGCCCGGATACGATCTCCTTTTTTTACCTGCACTTCCGTATCAAATACAGGGAAGTATACCGGCAACCAGTTCACCGTTTGTCTAAGCGAGTCGAGGCATTTTTCCCCATCCACATATAATTGCACCCAGGCAATAAAGCCGCTGACAGCGCCATCCCTTGTTACCCTTAGCTCAATTACCCTTTCTTCTTCTTCGGGCAATTGCTGCATAAAATTCAGTTCTTCTAACACTGCCGTATCTGATAACACATAGCTTTCATCCAAATTTTTTACCAGCATACGCAGGTCAAATTCATATCCCACTGCATCAAATATCTGCTGAATATAATGTGCTGATACTTCATTCATAGGTTGTGCGGCAATACCGGCAGGTAAACTAACTGCTGCCAGGTTGGTGATACATTTTTGCGGAATCACCGGACAGTGTTTGGGAAGGAAAAGGGATGGATAGTTGTTCAACCGGATAGCACCTTCTGCGCCTCCAATGGAACCGATCTGTTCAGATACACAGATGTCCACGTCGGAAGGAATTTCTGTTTCCAGTGCATTACCATGTATAAGAATGATCTTATCAGTAAGTCCCAGTCTTTCAGCTTTCTGTACTGCTTTTTTATAAGATGATTCAGACCATTCGATAGCGTATATTTTTTTAGCGCCTGCTTCCACACACATAAGGGTGAGTACCAGTTCGGCGCCGGGGCCTATCTCCAATACCGTTTTTCCGGGTACATACCTGTCTATCGCTTCACGGTATAATGCATTGCGGATCTCATCATCAGCCATCGCTTGGTACAGCAGTTCATCATACACCGGGTATTCTCCTGCAGAGGGCCATAATTCCGGCGTCTTAACAGATTTCTTTTCCAGGTAAGCTACAAGTTCTTTTTCACCCTGACTGTTTTCCCGGTGCAGCACCACAGCATCTTTTATTTTTGGATGACGCATCAATGCTTCTTCTATTTCACCAATTTCTATACGGTGTCCCCTGATCTTTACCTGGTGATCTTTGCGGCCAATGAAAACAACAGTGCCGTCTGTATCCCAATACCCATAATCACCCGTGCGGTAGATACGGGCTGAAGTATCAAACGGGTCTGCCATAAATTTCTGCCGGCTTAATTTCAGGTCGTTCAGGTATCCTCTTCCCACTCCTTTCCCACCAATACATATCTCACCGGTCAACCCAACCGGCATCAATTGCCGGTTAGCATCCAGAATATACACTTTGGCATGCGACAAAGGTTTACCAATATTATTTCTTTCGAATTGCTGTACGTTTTTGAAGGCAGTACCATCCACTGCTATTTCAGTGGGACCATAATGATTGTTGATCTCGGTCTGCGGCAATTGCTCTTTCAACTGCCTTACCAATGCTGCATTCAATGATTCTCCTCCTATCCATAACCTTTTGAGCATAGGTAATTTCGTCTGTTGCCTGTATTGCTGCAATAATGGCTGCAACAGGAATGAGGAAATAAATGTGGGAGTACCCTGCAGGTCGGTAATACCAGTAACACTAATCAGTTCCGCTAGGTAACCTTCATCCAGCAACTTATCAGGTTCGGGTATTACAACTGTGCCACCGTTAATCACCGGTAATAATAGTTCGAGCAGGGATACATCAAATGAATAATTGGTGGAAAAACAACTCACCATTTCATTATTCAATCCATGTAACCGGTTTTCTGCTTTTAATGTATTTACAAGATTGGAATGATCAATGAGTACTCCTTTTGGCTTCCCGGTAGATCCGGATGTATAAATACAGTATGCCAGTGATTGAGGCTGCAGGCCTACAGTTGGTTTATCTGCCGTATAGCCTTTTACAACTGCAAAACCATCCTGTGATTTTGTTTTCTGGCGAAGTACGTTTTGTGATTGTTGATCTTTGTTGATCCTGAGCAACGCATCAAACTGGTAACGGCTTATTTCACTGCCGGTAAAGTTTGCCGGGGTACAACTTACATCTTTCACAGCAGTAATCTCGCATACAAGATCACGGATAAATGCTTTTGCAATAAAGAGGTCGCCGGAACGGATAGCCGCTTCAAAGCTTCCAGCCAATTCCTGCTGATAGTCTTTATCGAGAATATTGCTGATAAAAATAAATCCCTGGTTACTTAACAGCTTCACTGCCGAGCGGATCAGATGCCGGAGATGATTGTGGCTGTCTATCGCACAGGCCGAAGCCTGCAGGACCACAATATCAAATGTTTCTTCCGGCTGATTTGCATCAGTTAACTGATCTGTATCCATCCACTCATACTGCCGGACATGCGGTAAAAACGGATTTTGCTCAGGCCTTTTACCTGCACCCACCCATAATAATTTTTGGGTGCGTTCTATAAATGGTGATAATTTATTCAATACCCCCTGCCATCCACCTGCCATTTCCTTTTCGGAAATAACAGCCGTTGCAGGTAATAATTTACTCCGCCCGTGCCGCTGCGGTAATTCATTATTTACTTCGGCGCTGTCGAGACAAAGGAATGAATCGAATGAGCCACATTCCCATTGAAGTATATTTAATATATCAACATATTTTTTCTCAGAAATAATGGTCTTTATTCCCGCATCATTTATTATGCCTTTTATTCTTGATAATGGCAAAGCTGTATCAATGGGAAGATAAGACCCGCCTGATTTTAGAATCGCCAGCAGGGACAGGATGCTTTTTTCAGATTTATCAAGCAACACACCTACCAGTTCTTCTGATTGTACGTTTTGTTCAAAACATAAATAATTGGCCAATTGATCTACCTGCAAATTCAGTGTTTTATAACTGAGTTTATCATTACCAAAAATAACCGCGATACTGTCAGGGTTAGCCTGTACTTGTTTTTCAAAAAGGTCTATCACTGTCTCCTGACCATTACTATCAATTGCAGGATTGAATGTTTGGAGCAGCTGTGTTCTCTCTTCTGCTGCCATATAATCCACGCCGGCAATTAACTGTTGTGCCTGGCTAACAAAACAGGTACAAACTTTTTCAAAATGTGCTGCCAGCCTTTCAACATCCGCTTTACTGATCAGCTTTGTATTGTATTCAATTGCCAGGCCGATTTTCTCCCCATCGCCGGAGAAATGAATTGCCAGGTTTGAATTGTTTACAGTGGCAAAAGCAGTTGTATCCTGAACCGGCAGTTTCTTCACCCCATTATACAACTTATCTATCCACTGGTCATTACCCCTGTTGAATGTGACGGTCACACCCAATTCGCAGGCTTGTCCCAGTTCCTGTTCAACAGATTCCACCATATCTTCAAAAGGATAACGGTTGGCCATTGCTTCATCAATTGCCAGGCGGGTGCGATATAAAAGACTGCTGAATGTATCATCGTCCTTAACTTCCTGTACCAGCGGAAGGCTGTATTCATAAGGCCCCACCAGTAATACATCTCCATTTACAGTATTGGCAGCAATTGTTGTGCTCAATATAAATTCCTGCCGGGCAGTATACCGGTATACTAATGCATTGAATGCAGTAAGCAAGGTGCTGAAAATATCAGTTTTTAAGTGTTCAGACAGTTGATATAATTTTTGTGTGAGTGAAGCATCCAGTTGTGCCGGATAACAGCCCAGTTGAAATTCAAACCTGTCTTGCTTTTTATCTTCCAGGAGTTTCAAAGCGGGGAAACCTTCTTTAAACCGGTTTGTCCAGTAAGCCCGGTTTGACTCTTTATTATATTTATTCCATACTGCTGCTACAGTTGCCTGATTAACGGGAGGCAGGGATGCTTCATTATTTGTTGCCCCTGCTTCGTAAAAGGCCAGTAAATCCTGTAGTATTATTTTTAGTGATTGCTGATCTAAAATTATTGGTTGCGCCAGCAGGATTAATTGCCATACATCATCTGCCAATTGCAAAAGGTATACTTTAAAGAAACAATTTTTCCCAATGGGCATGGGCCTGTTCACGATCTCCTGCATATACTTTTCTGCTGCACCATTATCATCTGTATTAGCACGCCAATCGGTATATTCAACAGTAAGTGGAGCAGAATCAGCAGGCAGGCTTACCACCTGGCCGGGTTTTCCTTTGCCAGCAGTAAATGTGGTACGCAATATGGCATGTCTTGTTTTCAGTTGCTCCAGTGCCGCATTAAATGCTGGTATATTAATGGTACCATGTATGGCACTGACACTATATATATTCTTTGCCCCCGTGTTATCATTCACCATTTCAAGCATCCATAAATATTGCTGGAATGGGATAAGAGCTGTCTCCTGAGTATCCGTTTCTTTTACTTTATATTGACCGGTGTTTTCAATTTCAATTGCCAGTTGTTCAATAAATGGCTGATTGAATACACTGCGCAGGCTGATCTTTACGTTCAACTCCCGCAGGATATAAGTAACCATCCTGGCTGCACTCATGGAGTTACCCCCCAATTCAAAGAAATTATCACGGATCCCTATTCTCTCTTTATTCAGGGTTTTTTCCCATACTGATACCAGTTGTTTTTGTAATGCGGTAACCGGCTCTGTATATGTTGATGCTGCATTATCATTGATTTCTTCTGGTACCGGTAATGCCTTGCGGTCTACTTTTCCATTGGATGTAAGCGGTAAACTTTCCAGCTGCACTATATACGATGGTACCATATAGCCCGGCAATAACCCCCGCAGCCAGTTACGCAATACGGCCGCTGATACTTCTTCTTTTCCTGCATAATAAC
>JANOEQ010000005.1:0-4057 GCA_031441485.1 Chitinophagaceae bacterium | reverse complement strand
TTAGGTTAGTGAATTATTTACTTATGGCTGCAGGGTATTCTCTTCCCGTTTTTTCATGTTTTCCCATAAGTAAACAAAGATATGCCTATAATGGTACTGTTTCCTGTATTCTTGCTCATGCGGTAAAAGTACAAACGGTACTAATCCTGTAGCGCCTTGTTAATAAAAACTCTTCGATGAAAATAACTGAACAAAAAAGTGGAAAAGAAAGTCCACAGGAGGTGTGAAAAACAGATATTAAGAACAAAGCAAATAATTTTACGATTTTTCATTTATCATTTAGTATCGGTCAAGTTTGTAAATGTTCATTGTTATTCAACCTGCCTTTTTTTCAGCTGCCCCGTTCTTCTTAGTTTGTCTGGTTTAAAGGAAAGTAAAGCACCCGGTAAGCAGGCGGCTGAATAAATAAAAAAAGTATGAATGGTTATGGTTCGTACCGAAGCAAGTCCGGTATTTGCAATTTGCAACGAACCATCGGCTCCTTAGAGCCGTTGTATTGCTGTTTGTTTTTTTGCTGAAGTCGGTAGTTGTAAACTACCTCCACCATCTGCGGCTGGTATTGCCAGCCTGAATCCCTGTGTTAACATGTGGTTTTATATTTTTTCCAGTAATTCAGTTTTAATAAATTCATAAGCATTCTCATTATTGTATTCAATCCCAGGTCGAAGAATGACGTGTATGTCAGTGATAAACTCTTTGTCCTTCATTTTTTCTTCCATGTTTAAAAGAAACTCCTTTTGAGTTGGAAGTTTATCAACCACAAACTGCATATATTCTCTATAACATTGTAACAGTTTATCCGTGTCAATCTTATGATGAGTATATCCCCAATGAAGGTCAAATAGGTCTCTACTTTTTCTCCGTTGGTATAAAGCCCTGAGTTTGGTACCGAATAATTCCTCTAATTCAAAGGTTGTAATTTTACATTCCCCGGCAAACCACGAATTTTTAACAATGAAACCGATTTCTTTTAAGCCCAATACATTAAAATGTTCTCTTGTGTTAATTTCTATCTTTAACTTCATCTTTATCGCAGGTGGAATCTCTGATGCGAAACGATAAATAATTGAATTATTGTGCAAACTTTTTTCGCTCTTCCCTCTTGTTTCTAAAAATTTCATCTTCTCCCTAATCCTGTCCAGTAGAGGCCCGATGGCACCTTCTTTTATTTGCACCAAATCAATATCTTCAGAATACCTTGCTTGAGGTTTTAAATACAATTTATGAAAAGCGGTACCACCACGAAAAGCAAGGTTCTCCCTTAATAATTCGTCGGAGAATATTTCAACTAATGCTCTTTCAATAATCAAATCCTGTTCTACCTGCGCATTATCCGGCCAGGGGGCATGTTCTTTCCATTCCTCTATATATCGCCTTGGTATCATAAATCACTTTCAACTTGAATATTTTTAATTATTTTCCATTTTTCGTCCATTTCTCCATTTTTGTCTCTATCGTTCGAGAGAGAAACAGGGAAGAGTTTTTTGTCCTGAAGTGTTTTAAATAAAACGTCGCTCAGCTTTTCATTTTGTAATTCTTTATCAAGTATATAACCCAATCTCTGGATTGCTGCCACTTGCGGATAGCGTTTAGCTGTTTTTGATAACTCCGCCGTTTTTATTTCATCTGCCAGTTCTTTCAATATTGTAACGGTTTGGTTAAGGCCCATGCTTTTGTTATAAAACAATAAATCAAGTGCTGTAAGTTCAGGAGATGAAACATTAATGTATCCGGCATCTGTTTTTTTCTGAATAATATCATCTTCTAACCACTCTTTTTTAATATAAAAATTTATTTTCAGTTTCTTATTCTTTATATCCCGCAAGGCTGGTTTTTCGGTGATAACAAAGAATTCCATCGGTTGCTGGTGCGCAGCTCCGTGTAAGGCCGCAGCAGAAATTAATCCGACATAATATCTTTTGTTCAATGACTTCATCAAATCATCTATAAATAAATTCACTGGTAACATACCCTGGCGTGAATACTCGGGGGTAATAATGGCATAAAATCCCTTTCTAATTTGCGCAATTTTCTTCTTTAGTTTTAACCTGTATAAAGTTTGATTCAATGCTTTGTCGGATATATCGAATTGGCCCTTTAGTTCTACCCAGGCAAATGAATACCGTCCCTGAGACCTGATTTTATTCAGGTAATCTTCCAAATAGTTATATGATGGGTTAAAATTGGACAAAATTGGCGTTTGCTATTTACTACGGAATGTGTAGTACAAAGCAAATGAAAACTATTGAAATTTCCAAAGCTTTTTAGCACTTCTACAGGACATTCCTAAATCACCCTATAATTCCCCGTTCTTCTTAGTTTGTCTGGTTTAAAGGAAAGTAAAGCACCCGGTAAGCAGGCGGTTGAATACCTGCCTTCGCTAAAGCTATGGCAGGCAAGAATAAAAAAAGTATGAATGGTTATGGTTCGTACCGTGGCAAGTCCGGTATTTGCAATTTGCCCCAAAGGGGCTCCTTTGGAGCAACGAACCATCGGCTCCTTAGAGCCGTTGTATTGCTGTTTGTTTTTTTGCTGAAGTCGGTATTTGTAAACTACCTCTACCATCTGCGGCTGGTATTGCCAGCCTGGATCCCGGCAGGTAACAAAATAGTTTGCCCGGCAGGCATGTTGCATTCGATTTTTTTATAATTTTATCCTGCTTTACGTTTATATATTATAGACAGGTAGAACCTGCCACTTCCTGTTGCAGGCTTTTTTATGCCTGCAACATTTTCCGATACACGGTTCTGCACCCCCGTGCATGTCTGTAATGGGCATGCTGTCTATAATGTAGACGTAAAGCAACGGGACAGGCAGGACCGTATTTTTTTCTGCCTACCATTTTATTCCCGCTGCTATGCATACCCCTGAAAACAACCCGGCACCCATTGCCTTATTGCCATTACTCAGCCAGCAGCAACGCTGCACCCTCGATGAACTGATTGCTACCGCCGAAGCCGTATTCAGCCTCATCCGCTTTTCTGAACTGGATACCTGCATCAAAGATGCCTTCTACCAATTGGAAAAACAGTTTGCATTTTATGCCAACCTGGTCATGGGCGAGTGATCAATTTGGTGTACTGTATTCCCTTTCCGGCCGTCTGTATTCTGCTTCCGGACAGATCTAATCAATTTTCACCCGCCGCTGCACTGTTTCTGCCAGGCTGTATTCTCCTTCCCCCGATTTTCAGTAGTCTTCCGCCAAACCCATTATCTCTGTTTCGGAGAAGTTGTGCTTAATCGCTTGTTGTAATAATAACAGCAGCCAAATGATAAACACCCGGCAAGTCCTCCCCGCTTACATTTGCTGTACTATAAAACACTTCTCCATGAACGATGCATTCTATATCCCCGTCAGTTTCGGGGGCCTCGACTATAATTTCCCTGCCAGGCTGCTGAATTATGGATATACTATAAAGCTTGAGGTAGATATAGAAGGAAATACCATTTTATTTGAGCATGATGAAGAAAGAAACTGGAGAGCATTGATACCCTTTGATGAGATACCGGCAGCTAAGAAAACAAATGCGGAATTGTTGAAAGCTGTTGCGGAGGCGATAGAGGAGATCACAAAGTAAAGATGATATACATTACTTTCCGATACAGAAATTCCTTTCGCTTGATGCTCAATTCATTTGACAATTCGGGCAACAAATTACCAACAAGAAAAATGAAACAAAGACAAATAAAAACAAGATCTTTTCAAAATAAAAAACCGGGTTCGTCAATGATTTCCCGTCGTAACTACTTGCTCCGTCCCCAGTGGCATACCAGGTATTAAAAGCCGGTGTAGCCGGTACAGCCAGGTTTTTCCAATGAGGCGTTAAGGGTGGAGTGTTGGAGATGATCTCGATGAGCTGGGCACTGTTGTACGTTCGGTTCGTTGTTCAGCATTTGCGATGTTCACCACTATTTGTGAATTATTTTATATAAGGAACCCGGCTGTTAACCGGGCTCTCTGCGTTTTGATCTTAGCGTGCTTTTTTCTTTGGATCCGCTTTCTTCTGTGCTGAGCTTTTCTTTTTTGTAGGCTTATTCTTCCTGGGTTCAGCGTTCT
>JANOEQ010000004.1:0-276377 GCA_031441485.1 Chitinophagaceae bacterium | reverse complement strand
TCGCTGTTGAACCCTTTCAGGGTTCGGCATATTCTACGTTTTCTCTCGCCGGGTTTCACCCGGCGTTACCAACATTCTGCCCCTCTGGGGCAAGTCGTTTTTTTATGTGTACTCCATTCCTTAACTAAATGACATTGCCCTCCAGGGAGGGGAAGTTTACTAAAGAATGTATTCTCTTAAAAAACTATTCCCCTTTTTTTTGCAAAGAAAGATAATCAGCCGCTCCTTTCACTATAAAAAACTGTGCTGCTCCATAAGTCAGCATTATAATAACACCGGCCGCTTCAAAAGGCCGATAAAATTTATTGATGGCCAGTGCCGAATCGGACATTACAAATAATAACGCTCCCAACATCATCCATTTTCCTGCTGATTTATTTTTAATAAATAACATGTGCATGGCCAGCATAAACATAAAACTGATAACAATACCGTAAACAAGTACCGGCACTTTCATTTCACCCAGGTGTGGGGCCAGCAGGTAAATAAGCGATGCATAATACACGGCCACGATCCCCAGTAGCAGCACATTGCTCTTCACCTTTTCTTTCACCTTCACCTGGTGAAAGAAAAGAATGTAGAAAAGATGGGCTATCAAAAAGGATGATAACCCCAATAAAAAGAAAATTGAATTTCTTTCTTGGAACATGAGCAGCACATCGCCAAATAAAGAAAAGAGGAGGGCAAACAAAACCCATTTGGCCAGCCCCTTTGCAATATTTGCAACCCTGGAATCAAAATAACCTATAAGTACGGGAATGATTAGTGGCTTGAAGATTACCTGTAAGGCTTCATTGTGCAGTTGCACACCAATGATATGGCCTGCTAAAATTGCGGCAAAGAGAAGTATCCAGTGTTTTTCTTTCATGCTTAATGTAATTTACACTTCCACCCAGGCCCCATTCTCTTTAATAAGGCCGATCAACTCTTCCACTGCCACTTCACTGCTCACATTTTTCTTCATTACTTCTTTGCCTTTATACAAGGTAATTTTTCCGGGGCCGCTTCCTACATACCCAAAATCTGCGTCAGCCATTTCACCCGGTCCATTCACAATACATCCCATAATGGCGATCTTCACTCCCTTCAGGTGATTCGTCACCGCCCGGATCTTTGCTGTTGTTTCCTGCAAATCAAATAAGGTGCGACCGCAACTGGGACAACTGATATACTCTGTTTTGGAAATTCTTGTACGGGTTGCCTGCAAAATACTGAATGCTGTATTATTGGTAAACTGGTAAATATCTTTTACTGCCAGGTATGCCCGCCCTGTCGATTTAATATTTTCCAATTGAGAACCGGTTTTATATCCCAAACAAATTCCATCACCCATGCCTTCTAAAAACAAGGCACCGGTCTCCGTGGCAAAATGAATCAAATGCTCATCCGGGGTTTGCCAATGGCTATCAGTTATTAATACCACCGGGTTCCTGATCTTCCTGTTCATCAGTTCCACAAACATCCGCCGTACTGATTGCATTGCATTGGCTTTGGTGGAACTAAGACAAATAACTGCGGTGGAATCATTGGCCAGATTATCTAAAAAGGAATAATCATTAATTAATGTGACATCGCTAAAGCAATCTACCATTATGAAATTCAGCATGCTGCTTTTATATTCTGTATCAGCATATCCTTTGTCGCTGAAAATGGGCAGGTATTTTGTTTTATCCTCCGCCAATTGCCAGGTGGCCGGATACACAATCACTTTCAACGTTCCGGGCAATGCAAAATCCAGTAACTTGTTGCCGGTGAAAATATAATCCGCTGCAGCATCACCGATGGTCCATTTATCCGTTGCTTCATCGTAGGTGTACCCTATGCTTTGCAGATGAACAGGTGCTATCTTTTCTATCTTGCTTAGATCTGCTATTACCACCGGCACCTGTTTACCACCGATATTATCTATAGCAAATGATTCTCTTCGTTTGTATTCGAAGGGGGAGTAGGAAACCGGAACGGAGTTCCGATCCCGGGCGGGAACAGGGTTCCGGCTTCCATATCGTTTCACCAAATCCTTACATACCGGTATTTCAAACTCCGGATCTTCAGTTAATGATACCCGGACCGTATCGCCTATTCCATCTTCCAGTAAGGTGCCAATACCCACTGCTGATTTTATTCTTCCATCCTCTCCATCACCGGCTTCGGTTACCCCTAAATGCAGAGGATAACATTCGCCAAACTCATCAAACATTGTTTTTACCAGCAACCGGTAAGCCTGTACCATTACCTGCGGGTTGCTGCTCTTCATACTCAAAATAATGTTGTGATACGCTTCGGCCCTGGCAATCCGCAAAAATTCCATTGCACTTTCCACCATACCCATTGGCGTATCACCATAGCGGCTCATGATACGGTCGCTCAGTGAACCATGGTTAGTACCGATCCGCATGGCAGTTCCATATTCTTTACAAATCTTTACCAATGGTGTAAACCGTTCTGTTATCCGTTCTATCTCTTCGGCATATTCTGCATTGGTGTATTCTATCTGTTCAAATTTTTTTTTGTCCACATAGTTACCGGGATTTACTCTTACTTTTTCTATGATACGGGCAGCTATCTCTGCCGCATTGGGTGTAAAATGTATATCGGCAATAATAGGAGTGGTATAGCCTCTTCTGCGCAGTTCATTCTTAATATTGAGCAGGTTTTCGGCTTCATTTCTGGAAGGGGCGGTAATGCGGATCAATTCCGAACCCGCTTCTATACAGCGGATACTTTGCTCCACTGTAGCCATAGTGTCCATGGTGTCAGTGGTCGTCATTGTTTGCACCCGTATAGGATGGAAATTGCCCAGCAGCAGGTCTCCAATCTTTACTTCCCGGGTGGCAAGGCGCTTATACTCAGTCAATGATTCGCAGTAAAAATGCATGATTAATTAGCTAATTTGATAACGTACTGATGTGCTAATCAGCAAAGTTAACGAAGAATAAAGTGACTGGTGCGTTCCGGCATTAGCATATTAGCAAATCAGCACATTTTTCTTACCAGTCTTTCGTTTGCGAGCCACTGCCCTTCGCTTTTTCTTTTTGCAGACGTTGCTGCACTTCCTTTTCTTTTTGCTCCAGCAGTTTCAACCGCTGCTCTGCTTCCTTCTGGCTTATTTTGGGCTGTTGCTGTTGTTTTTTTTGCTGTTCCTGTTCTTTCTTTTTCTTTTGCCGGTCATCTTTCTTTTTGGGCGGGTTTTTCTTTTTTAATTCGAGCAATGCTTTTTGCAGGTTTTCACGGGCCTCTTTATCGGATGGGTTTTGGCGAAGGGCATTCTTATAGGCTTCAATACTTTCTTCCAGTTTTTTTTGCTTGCTGAGTATGGCCCCTTTATTGTAAAAGGCTTTCCCTTTCAATTCAGCTTCATTGGTCGTAGCAGCCACATCAGAAAATAATTGTATGGCTTCATCTTCTTTACCCTGTTTTTGCAGGGCATTGGCCAGGTTAAATCTGGCCGTCAGTTGTTGCGGGTCAGCATTGATAGCTTTATTATAAGCACCGGCTGCCTTTTCATATTGCTGCTGCCGGTATAATTCATTTCCTTCCTGAATATATTTTTCCGCCTGCTGCGAAATGGCTGCGGTAGAAAAAGATAAAATCAGTATAATGAAAAGATACTTCATACTGTACTATTTTTAAGCGGCCTGCGTTCAGGAATAAAAACTTCTGCCAGCAATAATACCAGCATCGCTGCTGCAAACCAGGTATAGTATGTTTTAAAATTCATCTGCGACACATCGCCAAATGCTTTTTTATCTATTTGTGATAACTGGCTTTTTAATATGGCTACTGCCTCTTCACTGCTTTGCAAACGGATATAAATACCATTGGTTTCCGCAGCCATTTCCTTCAAAATCTCTTCATTTAATTTTGAGACAACCGTATTTCCAGCTTCATCTTTTTTAGGAAAGCCGGTGGCAGGGTCAATGATCTCCGCACCTTCCGGGGAGCCAATGCCGACTGTGTTTATCAATACTCCTTCTGTAGCGAACTCTTTAGCAGTTTGTACGGCACTGTTATCATGGTCTTCCCCGTCAGAAATAAGGATAATAGTTTTAAATCTTTTTTCTTTACTGTCAAATACTTTGGCGCTCATGGTCAGCGCTTCACCTATTACTGTTCCCTGCTGTGGTACTGCATCGGGGGTGGCGGAACTAACAAACATATTGGCAGCTCCATGATCTACGGTCAATGGCATTTGCAGGTATGCTTTTCCGGCAAAAAGTACCAGAGCTATCCGGTCATTCGGCATCTCTGCCATTAATTTGCTGATAAATTGCTTTGCCCTTTCAAGCCTGTTGGGAGGCAGGTCTGCCGCCAACATACTCTTGCTCACATCCAGGGCTATCGCTACATCAATACCTTTTCTTGTACTATTATCTGTATCGCCGGGTACACGGGGATTCATAACAGCTATCACACCGATTGCAAAGGCAAGTGAAAGAATGATAAATTTAGAAGCAAATAATTTTGGAGAATAATTGCTGATGAGCAGGTTCACCAGCTTTTCGCTGCCTATTCTTTTTTTCACTCTCTTCTTCCATTGAAGGTGGAAAATAAAGAAAACAGCCAACACCAGCAGGGTGCTGAAAAGCCAGATAAACTCTTTATGTTGAAACTGGAATGCCAATGTGGTAAATGTGATGATTTGGAAATTTGATGATTGAGTGATTTGGAAATTTTCAATTCTGTGCAAAAATCAAACCAGTTGTAAGGGTCTTTAAATCAGAGCTTCATTTCCACATTTCCACATTTCCACATTAAACCTCTACATCTCCCCTTTAAAAAATCCTAGCTGCGTTAAAATATCTTTTAACATCTTCATACGCACGGGTTTCATATCAAAATTTTTATCGGGCGATTCTATATTCAATACAAAGAAATAAGGATGGTTATTTTCTTCAATCCATCCCACGACCCAGCCGAGTGCATGACCATTTTGAGTAAAGCCCCAGCCTGTCTTATACCCCAGCCGGTAATTGGTATTACTTTCAAACAACATGGCCCTTTTCACCGTTTCCTGGTAGCTTTTGAAAAAAGGGAGTTGGTTGAAATATAATTGTTTCACCAAACCTAACTCCTGGTCAGGTGTAATTTTCAGGCTATTATCCAGCCAGAAACTATCGACAGACGATTCTATTTTAAACAAATTGGTGTCAGTTCTGGCTCCGTATTTCAGGCTGTCCAACCAAAATTGCATTGTATCTTTTCCTATGCGTCGGGCCACTTCCTGGTAATAAGGCACTGCGGATACCCGGAATGCTTCATACATGGTAAGGTCTTTATTCCAGTCACCCACACCGCGTTTTATACCATCCCATTTTATCACCATGCTGTCGTTTACAATCTTTCCGGTTTGCAAACCAACCAATGAATTGAATATCTTAAAAGTGGAAGCCGGCAGATAGGCACTGTCCCGGTAGCGGCTGAGGTTATGTACCGTAAATTTTCCTGTGGCATTATTCATAAGGGCAAAACAACCTTCCACTTTATTTTCATCAAAATATTTTTTCAGCGTTTTATCCTGTTTGATATTATTGGGCGAACAGGAGAAAATTAATACGGGTAAAAGCAACGCATACAAAAAGGGCTTCATCTTACAAAGAATTTAGGCAAAGTTAACTGCTGTACGGTTGCCAATTATATTGTTATTAAAATAAAACAGGGGCAATTAACCACTGCCCTTTTCCGTTAAACAAAAAAATAACCGGATGAAAAAAATCACTAATAACCTGTTGCCCTTCCTTGTTATAATGCTGGTATTCGCCAGTTGCAAAAAAGAAACGAATACCCCCGGTACAGGGGCAAACCTGATCCTGAAATTTAAATTTGATTCCACCCAGGTGCGGCTGAACAATATTGGCCAGCTGCAGAATGTACCGGCTGGCAATGCAGGTCAAAGCCCGCTGTTTAATAAAATGAGTGCTCATTATATGGAATTAGCCCCTTCCGCCTTTACACCATTGGGAGCAGGTGCTGTTCTCTATCATGCTCCTGAAACATCAGCAGGTGGTTTTACGGCTATAGATTTTGAAAAATCTTCTTTTGCCGGTAATAATGAAACGTTTTTCTCCATCCCGCTGAAAAGTATTATAGCGGGTGAATACGAATGGCTGCGGGTGTCCCTTGCCTACCAGAATTTTGATGTGAAATATTATGTTGACACCGTTATCAGCGGCATTATCATCAAGCAGGAATTTCCGGGTACTGCTGCCGGGTTTATTGGCTATAAAACGTATATCAAGACCCATACTATAAAGAACCAGTCGCTCACCGTTAATGCCAATAAAGTACAGGGCTTTTGGGGCTTTGAAACGAATTTAAATGTGGGCGGAACTAATTTCCCTTTTATTACATCCGGCCAGGCCCCGCCGGGTGCCACTACGGTACCCAACCCGATTTTTGCCACTTCTCCTATACCGGCAGGTTCTTGTGTGGTAACGGCCGCCTTTACACCAGGTAAATTGAAAATCACCGGTAATGAAACGAATGACATTGTTATTGAAGTATCACTGAGTACCAATAAAAGTTTTGAATGGAATGAAGTGGTGAATGATGGCAGGTGGGAACCCGGCAAAGGGGAACAAGTGGTGGATATGGGGATACGGGGAATGATCCCAAAAATTAAATAAGCGTTCTGTTTTATTGATAATTATTGCCGGGTAAGTACTGCTTTTTGGTAACTTCCAATCTTGTAGCTATCCACCTTTGGGCTTTCTTCTGTTCCATTGCCAGTGGTTGTTACTGCCTTTGCACTAATACTGAAAAACTCGACCATCAGTTTATCATCTTCCATCCAGTAATTATTGACGATGGTATTATTCATTACTGTGAAGGCCCCGCAAAATTTGCCAGCCACCCAATACTGGTCCAGTACAATTCCATTGTTTTCATCTATTACCCAATGTATGCCGGATGTATCTTTTGCCAGTAATGTATATGGCCGGTTATCCTGAGTGGCAGAGCCGTAAATGATCTGCCAGGTATACTTTCTTACGCTATCTGCTGGTTGTATCCGGAGTTCCATCATCACTTTTTGGGGTTCTGGCTTTCCGGTTTTAAACCATTGTAATTCGCCTTTCCAGTTGCCCACCCATTTTTCGGGAAAAGAAGCCGATTGTCCGTTGGCAGTATGAATAAAGAAGCCCAATACGAGCAGTAATAGCAATGCTTTCATAATAATATTTGGATAAAAATAAAAAAACCCGGCGGTAACCGGGAGTTTCAATTTCCTGTTAGCGGAATTTCTATTACATGTAAAAGCCACCTTTCTGTTTATAGTGTTTATTACCCTGGCAATCCCTTTTTGTGGCTGCACAGGAACTGAAAATAACAACAACGGTAGCCAAAAGGGCTATTGACAGCAAAAACTTTTTCATACTCTTTTTAAGTGTTTGGGTACTGCTTTCGCATTTTTATCCAACAAAATTTTAGTGCAGTTGGAAGCTACAGCGTACAATTCAAAAATTAGTTAAGGAAATTCCAGAGGAAAATGGTGGGTAGAGTTTTATGCCATCGTAGTTAGATAACGAAAATAATACCAGGAAATTGTTTTTCATAACTTTTGCTCTTATTTTTTATAAGTTTTTCTACAAATTATCATTCGCAAGGCCGTTTATCGTAAAAACCCCTTTAAATAAACAAGGTGCATGATACCTTTCTACCGGCTCGGTGATTCACACTGAGGCACTACTGTTAAGTCAATCACGTTTTGTCGGATACCTCTCAACGAATACAAAAGCTATTCCACAAAGACCATGAAGCACACAAAGCCTTTTCTTTGTGTCTTTGTGGGAAAATTGTTTGCGTCATATCAGGCAGGCTTGACACGACACTACCATAATTTTACGCTATTACTGAATTCACCTTAATTGAAGTAAATTTACATTCTCAAAATATATGATATATGAATAGGTTTTTTATTTTATTGATGAGTTTTTCGCTTTTACTGACAGCCTGTAATGATAACAAGCCAAAAGAAACAACGGTTGTTTCCGGCAAAGATTCTGAGACGGCATTGGCCAATGAGGCAGAAAAAATAAAAGCGGCTAACCAGGCCCTTGAAAAAAAGAAAGACGAACTGAGCCAGCTCACACCGCTCAGCCCGGATGAATTAAAGGCATTGATTCCTGAATCATTAATGGGTGCCAAAAATACCAGTATTGATGCTAACTCCGGTTCCGGGGCAGGCATGGCTACCGGTGAATATGCGATCAATGATTCTATGAGTGTGGTATTAACCATTATTGATTGTGCCGGCATTGGTGGTGTTGGTATTTATAATATGCAATTCCAGAATATGGAAAATACCCTGCAGGAAACGGAAGAAGAGTATACCAAAAGTATAGACGTAAATGGCAAAAAAGGTTTTGAACAATGTGATAAAACTTCTAACGATTGTACTATTACTTATTTCGCCGGCAACCGCTACCTGGTATCGCTGCAGGGAACAAAAGTAGGAGCACCAGCATTGAGAGAGGCGGTTTCGCAATTGAGGATTAAATAGATTTACAATTCTCCTGCTTTATATTATAATTGAAAAAGGGCTATTCTGCCAAACCGGGATATTCAGGTAATATTAAATTATACCAGTCAGCTTATTTTGTTTTGTATTGAAAATAACCTGTTTGAAAAGTTAATGATGCAAATTGTATATCAGTCAGGTTATTTTGCGTATCTCTTAAGTATTCAAAATTACCCCTGCCGATATATACTTCAATTTGGGCGTTAGCGGGAATATCAGTGAATAGTTCATCGGTAAGTGTATATGATCCAATATCATCAACCATCACAAAATTTCCCTGTCTTTTATTGAAACCGGCATCCTTCATTTGCTTATTGGCAAGCTCTAATGGATCATATTCCAAGTAAATAAATACACCTTTGGTATTTTGTGTATCCTTATTCCAGTACAAAAAAGAATCTGGTGCTAAAAGAGTGGCAGAAAGTATAGTCCAATCATAATTATATACAATGCCGACATATTCATTTGTACAGGTGAATGACTGTGGATTATACCCAGACGCTGTGTTAATTATATAATCCTGCGAAATCCTTCTTTCTTCACCTTTTCTTCCCAGCTGTATGTTTATTTTCTTTCCAAAGAATTTACCCGCATCAGGGCCGGATACATCCTTATAATAGGTGTTCAGCGAGGGGTCACATTCAACTTCAATATAAGCGAACTTGTTTTTCTCGCCTTTAAGATTAATTCCCTCTCTTCGAAATGAACCATTTACGATTGTTGTGGTAAGAGATTCATCTTTATCACCAATACGGGAGTTTTGCAGCACAACAAATCTTCCACCTGTCTTAGGGTTTCCAAAAAAAGCCTGTAAAGTTTCTATAGAGGCAGCTCCTGTATTTACCACCCCCTTTTCAATTTTCAGTCGTTTGTCTTTATTACAGGAAATAAGAGTAAAAAATAATACGCCCGCTAAAATATAGTGTTTCATAAAAAAGTTTTTACATATATTGTTTAGTTATAATTATTGACAGATTGAGTAGGTGATATAAGCTGGAGTAACGTTAATAGAGCCGGCTGGTCGATCATAAAATAATATCTTTTCCCATTTCATCCGGGTATTTCTTAAGCCTGAGCTACCCACAAATACCCTCATACAACTGTTGCAGTTATCCGTTTGAGAGAATGTAACTTTAAAAGGAACATCAGTGGGTACTGATATATCCATTGAATTGGCTGCGGCTCCCGTATTATTGCTCCAGCACTTTCGGCTCACCTCCTGCTGGGTGTTTCTATTTGTAACAATTACCTCGGTAAACCGATACGCTGGATCGTAAGCTGAACATGAGCCTGCATCAAAGCGGGGGTTATTACCTATTGCAGGAAAACCGAAACATGTATTTGAAGATGGTATTCCCGCAGTACTCCAAGTGGCAGTTAAATATAGTGTCATTGTGGTTGTGCTGGTACCACCTCCGCCTCCTCCATTACCTCCCTGGCATTTTCGACTGCTAAGTGCAGTATCCAAAAGTAATAAGATTAATACAGGCATTACAAAAGTTCGTTTCATAGAGTAAATTTTCAAACTACTTATTTCAAATTCGAACAAGTGGAAAGCCGGCTTACCACAGCTTCCTGCTTGATAACAAAGATGAACCTACGAAGGTTAAACTATTTCCTTTGTAGAAGTAGATTAAAAATTTGTGTAGAAATTTTTCTATGTTATAGTAATACACTTATTTTTCAAGTGTGCCTCACTATAAGGTTATTAACTTTTATGATCATTTACTCATCAGGCCTTCTGTTTCTGACTTTTATTTCATAGTCTCTCGACAATTCCTCACCCTGCCCTGCGAAACATTCTGTGCCTGTTGCACAGTACTGTTTTTTTATTGCCTCCGGCAATCTTACTTCAGCACTCCCAACTCCTTCCCAATTTTTATAAACGCTGCAATGGCTTTATCCAAATGCGCCTGTTCATGTGCCGCACTCAATTGTACCCGTATCCGTGCCTGGCCCTTTGCCACCACCGGAAAGAAAAAGCCAATAACATAAATACCTTCTTCTAATAATTTGGCAGCCATGGTTTGTGCCAGCACTGCATCATACAGCATAATGGGAACGATAGGATGATCGCCGGGCTTGATATCGAAGCCGGCTTCTGTCATTTTGGTACGGAAGTATTTTGTGTTACTTTCTAATTTATCCCTCAGTTCTGTTTTTTCCATTAACATATCCAGCACCGCAATAGATCCACCCACAATAGAAGGGGCCAGTGTATTACTGAATAAATAAGGTCTTGATTTCTGGCGGAGCATTTCAATTATTTCTTTTCTGCCGGAAGTAAATCCGCCGGAAGCACCGCCTAATGCTTTGCCCAGTGTACCGGTTATGATATCAATCTTTCCCATTACCCCGCGGTATTCATGTGTACCACGGCCTGTTTTTCCCAAAAAGCCGGACGAGTGGCATTCATCAATCATAATTATGGCATCATACTTTTCTGCCAGTACCACTATTTTATCTAACTGAGCAATAGTGCCATCCATGCTGAATGAGCCATCCGTAACAATAATGCGGCTGCGGCAGGCTGCTCCATCCTGCAACTTCAGTTCCAGGTCGCCCATATTATTATGCTCATACCGGAAGCGCTGTGCTTTGCATAAACGAACACCGTCAATAATGGAGGCATGGTTCAATGCATCTGAAATGATTGCATCCTGCTCATTGAACAATGGTTCAAACACACCGCCATTGGCATCGAAGGCCGCGGCATATAATATGGTATCTTCTGTACCAAGAAATTTTGAAATTTTTTCCTCCAACTCTTTATGAATATCCTGTGTACCGCAAATAAACCGCACACTGCTCATCCCATATCCTCTTTCATCAATGGCTTTGTGTGCTGCTGCTATCACTTTGGGGTGGGAGGACAACCCAAGGTAATTGTTTGCACAAAAGTTAAGCACCGTATTCCCATTAACGATTATTTCTGCCCCCTGCGGACTGGCAATGATCCGTTCTGTTTTAAACAGGCCAGCCGTTTTTATTTCTTCCACTTCATTGGCAATGCGTTGTACCAGGTTTTCGTTCATAATGACTTGTTTAACAGCAAATATAGTAAGGGCGGCGAAAATCAGCCTGCTGACAGGCCGTTTACGGTCTAATAACTACCATCCGCTAAATAATAAGAAACCTGTAACATTTCTCTTTCTACTTTCGTCTCATCCCAAAATCACAACCATGCAGAGAAAGAATTGGATCTTTTTAGGAGGTATTGCCGCTGTTTTAATGACAGGGCTATTGGCCCTGCACAGTTCTCCTGCCCCAGTGGACCAACCCACTTGTTGCGAGAAAGATCCGGTTGAATGCACCGAAACAAAAAACCCCACTGGCGAAATGCCCCCGGAAAGCCTTTCCCGGCAATTTATTTTTATTTTATCCCCAGCTTACTGATTTTCAAGCCCTTCCCTCAGAAAAAAAATCCTGAAGCCTGTAACTTATTGGCTTTTTGCCCGTTCTACGTTTCAAAGCAGGCTTCTCTGTTTACCTTTACACTGCTTTTCCGGCTGTATCTATGACTGAAAGAGAATACAATGAATGTGTGACCACGTACGCAGATAATGTGTACCGCTTCATCCTGAAAAATCTTCGCCATGAAGAAGATTCCCGGGATGTGGTACAGACTGCCTTCGAAAAAATGTGGCGCCACCGGGATGATGTGGATGCGCAAAAAAGCAAGTCATACCTTTTTACCGTTGCCTATCACCAAATGATCGATCATATACGAAAAGTGAAACGGATACTGTTGAAAGATGAATTTAGTGATGATGTGAGGGTACAACACCAGCCTGCTAACAACCTGAAAAAAGTACTGGATGAGGCATTGGGCCGGTTAAGTGAAACACAAAAATCGCTGGTACTGCTGAAAGATTATGAAGGATACAGCTATGAAGAAATTGGAGAAATAATGAACCTTAATCCCAGCCAGGTAAAAGTATATCTGCACCGGGCCAGGGTACAATTGAAAGAGTATTTGGTAAAAATGGAAAATGTAATTTAGAAGCCGGAAGTATGAGGTATGTAATACAAACCCCTCAGACTTCATGCCGCTGACCTCAGATATCAGACATCATGAATATAACCCGCCATAATTACGAAGAGTATTTTATCCTGTATATGGATAATGAACTTAGCAGCGATGATCGCCGCATGGTGGAGGCATTTATACAAACCAACCCCGATCTGAAAGACGAACTGGGTATCCTGCTTCAATATAAACTGGAACCTGATACTACTATTATTTATAGCGGAAAAGAAGAATTGTTGAAGCTGGCCGGCATCGGTATCCATGAAGACGCTGCTGTTTCTTTGACAGATTATGAAGAATGGCTGGTATTGTATACCGATAATGAACTGAGCCCTGCACAAAAAATACAAGTTGAGAATTTTGTTGCGGCTAACCCTGCTGCCAAAAAAGATCTTGAATTATTACAAAAAAGCAGACTGCAGCCTGACAGGGCTATTGTTTTTGCCAATAAGAAAATGCTGTACCGAAAAGAAGAGAGGGTGCGGGCCCTGCCTCCCCGCTGGTGGAGATATGCTGCTGCGGCTGTTTTGTTATTGGCTACCGGCCTTGCTTCAGTTATTATCATCAATAATAAAAGCAACGGTAGTAAACAAGATGAAATAGCAAAAGACAACAATAAAGAAATTGCGCCGGTTAAACCAGCTGAAACAAACACTACCAACCCTGTTGCCTCTGTCAAAAAAGATATTATCCCGGTTTCCAATATCCCGGTACCGGGAAATACCGTAAAAGAAGAACCCCTTTCCAACATTCAACTGGTAGTAAATCCGCTGAGGCCAAAAAACAAAACCAGGGTACTGGAACAGAATATTCCGCTTGTTGAACGCACCTCTATTCAGAAAAACGAACCGGTAACAGCTCAACAGTCAATAAAAACAAATAATCTTCCACAGCCATTAAATAATCCCTATATAAATAAGATTTCAAATGATGCTATTGCAAAAGTGGACGTGCCGGCTGAAATAAAACAATCACCCAATGCTTTAACAAATTCCATTGTAACAAATACAACTACTCCTCCGTCTGGTTTAATAAATGCTTCAATTAAAGAGAATGTCATTGACCCGGATACAAACCTGGCTGATGGCGGCAAGAAAAACAAACTCCGTGGCTTCTTCCGGAAGGTAACACGGACCTTTGAAAAAAGAACCAATATCGATGCCACCAATGGTGATGACAGATTACTGGTTGCCGGCCTTTCTTTCAAACTGAAATAAGGCTTCTCTGCGAATAAACGAAGCATGACAGCAAACAATAATTAATTACAGAAAAAATGAAGAACATGAAAAGGATTTTTACCCTGTGCATCGCCTTATGCTCCATTATGCTGAGCTATGCTCAAACAGACACTACCGGCAAACAAAACCAGGCACCAGCCGATGATACGATCCGAATCGGCGGCATGGTTATCATCCGCAAAGCCGGCAGTAACAATACCGAGAAAAAAGAGGATAAGATATATAAAATGTTTAACCGCCGCGGTGATAAGCCTTCGAATCTTACCACCAACTGGTTCATCTTCGATTTTGGGTTTTCCAATTATACCGATAAGACCAATTACAGCAGTGCCTCCGCACAAGCTTATGCACCGGGCGGCAATAAAACCTGGTTTGACCTCAGAGACGGCAAATCAAGAAACGTGAACGTCTGGATTTTTATGCAAAAGCTGAATGTAATAAAGCATGTGGTGAACCTGAAATACGGAGCCGGGCTGGAATTGAATAATTACCATTATAAACAACCTATCCGCTACCAGGAAAGTACAGCCCCAATCGTCGATCCTCCCCGCGTAATATTAGACGGGACAGTTGGCCGGTCTTATCATAAAAATAAATTAGCCGCCGATTATTTCACCGTACCCATGATGCTCAATTTCAATTTCACCCCGAAAAGAGAGAAAGGGTTTGGATTCAGCGCAGGTGCAAGCCTTGGCTACCTGTACAGTGCCCGTAATAAGACCATCACTTCTGATGAGAAAAAGGAAAAAGCAAAAGATGATTTTGAGCTCGAAAAATGGAAGTTCTCTTATGTGGCAGAATTATCAATGGGCCCGGTCCGCTTTTATGGCTCCTATTCACCCAAATCAATGTATGAAAGAGGGCTGGATATAAAACCCTATAATTTCGGTTTCAGGTTCAGTAACTGGTAAAATACAAAAACAATTGAATAGTCAAACCGGCCGGGTGATAAACGGGCCGGTTTTTTTATGCACAGCAACACTACTTCTATTTTCCAGTACTTTCCCACCGTACCTTTTCTAAACGTGCCGTTAAAACATATCCACAGTACAAAATAAAAAAACGTGGCATTGCGTTTGAACAGTTGGACAGTTACTGATTAATAGCCATGAAACAGATGCAGCACCCACCTTGCAGGCAGGTTACATTTGGCCTTATTGAAAATACATATTACACATGAAAAGTTTTTTCGTACTTACGTCTGTGTTGCTGGGATCCAGCCTGCTGGCATTAAAAGCAAATACCCATCACTACAGGACCGGCAACAGGCAAAGCCGCGGTACAAACGGCCCTGTAGGTACTGTTTCCATTATTATTGACAAATCAGATTATGAGTTAAGTGTGTATGATGAAAAAGGCTGGTATGCCACCTACCCCGTAGTATTTGGTAACAGCAGCCTGTCTGACAAAAAGATGGAAGGCGATAAAAATACACCTGAAGGAAGTTTTAAAATAACAGCCAAGCGGGTGCATGAAAAATGGTGCCGTTTTCTTTCTCTTGACTATCCCACTACCGCTGACCGGGAAAAATTTAACCAGCGTAAACAACGCGGCGAAATTCCGGCCAATGCCAGTATTGGCGGTGGCATCGGCATACACGGCACATGGCCACATGAAGGTTTTGTGGTGGACCGCTACAAAAACTGGACACTGGGCTGCATCTCTATGAAGAATGAAGATGTAACAGAAGTGTACGGGTTTACTAATGCGGGAACAAAAGTCACTATACGTAAATAATATCAGCGGGTATTACCCGTCAAAAATTTTCTCATTTCTATTTCCCATTTCAAGGGGTCGTTCTGCTGCAATGATTCATGGCCTGCTCTTTCATACCGTATTAATTTTTTATTGTCAGAGGCAATGGCACTGAACACCCTGTCTGTTTCACCCTGCAATACATAGGTATCCAATCCGCCATATTGCAGCAGCACCGGGTTGTTTATTTTTTTTACATAGTCCGTTGTACGATGCTTAAGCCCGTTGAACCCTTTCTCCCATCCTATCCAGCAACTTACCAAAAAGCCAAAGGGGTTTTCCGGAAAGCCCTGGAAGCCTAAAGCCCTTGCCCTTGCCCGCAGATGTTCTTGTAATGATGCGAAAGGCATTTCCAGAATAACACCGGCAGGCTGCAATTGATACTCTGCAATGGCTTTGGCCACCACTACAGCTCCCATGGAACTTCCCCAGAGGAAAATATTTTTTTCTCCCTTTGCTGCTACATAATCATAAGCCAGTTTCACTTCCTCGGTCTCATTAACCCCTATGGTGGTGGTATTGCCCCCGCTATTGCCATGTGCACGGAAGTCGACGAGCATTACATCGTAACCAAGGTATCGAAAGCTGGCCGCTTCAGATAAAAGCATGCCTTTGTTTGATAGTATGCCATGAAAAAGAATAACTGTTCCTAAAGCTGCTGAATCTGAAGGACTGTACCATGCATCTATATATATACCCTTATCCGTTTTCAGCAATACGGTGTCAATTGGGAATACGGGGGAATTTGTGATCACGGCCCTTGCCTGTCTCGGGCCTGCAAATAAGCGCCATGTTTTTACAAATATATTCCGGGAAGAAGAAGCTGTGGGGAGCGATGGATCATTATACACATGTGTAAACTTATGTGCATACAATGCAGCGCTGATGTTGATAAGAATAAACTGTACCAGCAACACCCACAGTATCCATCGAAAAACAGTTGGCAGCTTTCGTTTAAGGTTTTGTTTCTCCATAAGATAGTAGAGGATGCGATAATTGGTTATCGGCCAAAAGTAATTTTTACAGGCCAATTCCACTACTAATTCAGTTTTTTTTTTGAACAGTGGGAAATAATAGCAGTAATTTATCGCAGTATGGTACACTTTTTGGTGAAAATTACCGTTGTACCCGTATAAACTCATTTAGAGAAACCTTTTAAAGCAGCCTATCCGTGCTGCTTTAATTTTTTCTGTAAGGCCATATTTAAAGTTCGATAATCATGCAAAGAACGAGTTGCCTGATAAATCCAGCGTTGGTGGGTGTCGTTGCTTGAAACTTAATTTAAAATACTTTTGAGACAGCTTCATATCCCCAGCTTTCTCCTGATATCTGCCGGTATCGCTTTTTTATTTACTATAATGGCGACTGTTCTCATTTTAAAATAATCCTCCCGCATATACAGAAAGCCGCCCAGTGAATTCGACTTATCACCCCATGAGTTTTTTACATAATACCATTTATTCCTTTTTGCATCTGTTGTTCGGGCCACAATATGCATCATGTGGTCCAGCAGGGTGCTTTGATCTTCAAAAGCCTGTTGGCGCTCGGCTTGAAAATTACTGATGGCACCCGGCAGCCAGGCCAGGCCTTCTGCAAAATCAAAATAATTATCCTTTGCATCGCCATCCCAACCCACCGAAAAGCCGCTATCCAGGGCCCTGTCTGTAATCCGGGAAAAATCTGAAAGAGGCACATTATAATATTCACCGGCGGTCCAGTTGTATTTGTCTTCCAATACAAATTTTGAATACCAGGGATGGTGGCTGTAAGAAGTTATCTCTGCATAATCGTCGGGATTGATTTGAAGATACTGATGAAGAAACGTTTGTGGAGTATACGATTCCCCCTTATAAGAAAAAGATACCGGCAGCTTCCCATAATAATAATCAAGTGTGCTGTCGAGAAAAGCCTGTTGAAATACATCCAGTAAGGTAACACCCCTGCTGATGCAAGAGCCCACAAACTGGCTGAGCAGGGTATCCATTTCTGAATGATCATGGAGGCCTTCCCCTCTGCCTTTTCCGGAGTACACTTCCTCCGGTACTGCTCCGTATTTTTTCATCACCCATACGGCATCATGAAACTGGCCTCCGGGTGTAAAGAAGTTTCCCCCTTTCAATTGCAGGTGACGTGCTATTTTTCGTTCCATGGAGTGGCGGGCAATAAACATTTCACTCAGGTCCAGTTTTCCCTTTCCGGTCCGCATCAATTCACTTTCCAGTAAAGATGTGCTGGAAAAGCTCCAGCAGGTGGATGATATGTATTGGTCTTTTACGGGCGTGCAGGAATATTTTGAAGGTAAAGCCAGGCCAAGTGTATTTCTTGTGGGCTGCTGTGCTATAGCACCGGCACAACCAAATAATACTATACATACAATCAGAGGAATCCGCATATCAGTCTTTTTATGAAAATACAGGCCCAATCCAACATATCAATACCCTTTACGGGGTATTTCCTGATTTCAGGTTTGGTAAATTGTTTTGAAAGATACGCTACCTATGGTCTGAACAGGGTAATTATGAACTGCTCCCCATCAGCATCATTTACCAATTTAGTATTAGGGTGGTTCTTTATTATCCTTGGAATACCAGAACCTATACCAGAATAGGGGAGAATTTTTGTTGCATAAGACACAATAGTGGGATTGCGAATAACTGAATTACCATTCAGTATATTCTCAATTGTGAGGTGATTTGGTAAACTTCCCGGGCTGATGATCTCCACCCTGTCTTTAAATATTAATAGTCTTGTTACTGCATTCTTAGAATAATCCCTGTGCAATAAAGCATTCACAACTGCTTCCTCCAGCGCCCGTTCATCTATTTCTAATCTTCCTGTTTGGTTAAATGTACCATCACCCTGCACAGTGGACAAATTATTTTTCAGGAAATTCATTGCACCCCGGTATTGGTCATCCAGTACGCCCAGACAATCAGCCTTGTCTTTAAACTTATCATCGCTGATCTCCGTACCAAAATAACTTACGGCCCTTATGATACAAAAAGGTTTTATGGATTGCGGATTATTGGCAAACAACAGCAAACCAGCCAGGGTCAGTTTGCCTTCCCTGGCCAGGTTCATATTTTCAAAAGCCTTTTGAACAGTAATGCCAGATTTGGAAAATTCGCTCCCCCGGCTTCTTTCATAGAATACATAAAACTTGGCAAGGTTAATTACATCCCCAATATCTCCCGCATTTATTGCTGCAGATGTAACCGACTCATCCAAATACATCATATTGCTCTGCTGAAACATCCGGAGCAGTTCCTGTGGCGAAGCTTTTCTTTTATCGCTTCCACTTTTTACCCAATACACGCCGGCACTGGTACAGTATGGTTTGGCAGGGCCTTCGGAAACCTGGATGAGCAGGACCAATTTTCCATCCATCTCAATGATCTTTGTTTGGGGATAGATGGCAGGTTTTATATTCTCGTTAGAAGCATTGGAGATATACTGGTTATACTGTGCAATTTCCTGTTGGGATAAACCCGAGATGGTATTATTATCCTTCACTCCAACATAGATCACTCCACCCCTGCTATTGCTCATAGCACATATTTCTTCTGCAAGCTTTGCCGCAGTATCGATCTTTACTTTAAACTGGCGGGAAGAATCCTCTCCAAGAGATATCTCCTTTGCTATATCTGCAATACTCAACTCCATGCGGCAAAACTACTGTTTTATGAGGATACATTTTTTACGGGTGCATTTAAAATTGTCGTAACCATAACCCACCCCTGCCACAATTTGTTTTATAAAAATGTCTTTGCCCCTCCCGGGAGGGAAGCCCATACCCTGAGTTTTGAAAAGGTAAATACAAAATCATTTGCGACAATTTTAAATGCACCCTTTTTTACGAAAACCATGACAGCACTGTATCAAGATTAAACTGGCGAGCCAAATTCTTAATGCCTTTAAGTATGGAACCCAACACCTCTGCGCCATCGCTTATATTCTTTACCTGCTCACCGGCGGAGCCCAGTGTATCCAGCGCCCCTTTCAGTTTTCTTCCCCATCCTTTCGCTTTTACATCACCTGTATTGCGGGCCGCTTTTGCATCATCTGCAAACTGCATCACTTTTGTTAATGCTTCGCTAAGCGCTTTATTAGAATCTCCTAATACTTCCAGTAAATAATCAGCATCCCCTTTTACATTACTACTAATTTCATTTACCACCTGGATGTCAATATCCACCTGGATGTTTACCTGCGTATTTACAACCGGGTTATTGTTGTTAAGGATATTTATTACATAAGACGGAACTTTTGCAGGCACTATATTACCCTCTCTATCTTTCAGGGCAATCTCGCCCCTCACAATTTTATCTGTCGTGTTTTCCCTGGGTTCAAACAAATTCATCAGGTAACCAACATTAAAATCCTTTTGCAGCCGGGGGTGAAAGTAAAGATCCTTTTGTGCCTTGATATGACTTACTACATCCTGGTAGTTTACCGTGCTGCCCGATTTTTCATCCAGTTGCACCAGTTCATCATAAGGTATGCGGGCATAGCTGGAGGCTATTGTAACAAAATCCCTGCGCACATGCTCCCATATACCAAGTTTAGATTCACCTTTTATGCGGACATATATCCGTTTGGCTTCCTTATCGGCGTGTATCATGGCCAAAGTGTTGGTAATGCTGTCTTTGATCACAATACCGGTGTACCAGTAATTATTATCCAGCGCCTCGGGCATTTTCTGCGCGGTAAAGCGATGGATAAGGGCCAACGGCATATAATCTTTGAATTGCAGAATATAAGTGCGGATTTCTTCTCCCTTAAAATCGCTGTATTCCACTTTTGGCACTTTTCCAAAAGCGGAGGGTATCAGCAGGTTGGTATCATCCGAAGTATAGCAGAGGCTGAATTTCTTCATCATACTAAGGATATAACCATAATGTTTTTCGTCATACGTATAATCTTCCTTATTTACCGGCTGCAGCATTTCTTTAAAATCATTTACTCGTATTTGTCCGAAGAGATTAGCTGTTTTTTTTGCTGTCAGTATCTTATACACCCCTTGTGTTATCCAGGCGGGATTAAGCACATGCAGAAACTTTAAGAAAGCATCTCCTCCAAACCAGGTTACTGTTCCGATAGTGTTGAAATATTTCAGTAGCAACTGTTGCGCCTGTTCCGTGACCAAATGATTTTGCTTACAAATCTCCAGGTACGCTTCGTAGGTAAGATAATGCTGCAGGCCTGAAGTATTTTCCTCAATTGCTTTTTTTATTGCCAGCCAGTTATTTGGGAACTGTTCTGATACGGTACGGAGCTTCACCATTTCAGCCTGAAGACTTTTCTTAAAATCATCAATACCAAAGCCTGTTTTGCAACTGGTATTGTAAAAGCCGACGATATTTGGATATTTTTCCTTCAGGTATTTACGGTCAGTGGTTTCTACTGCATTTTCATCCTGCTTATTAAATACCACCAGTACAGGGGCTCCACCACCCAGGCTTTCAATCTGCTGCAGCCAGTATTCAGGTTCCTCTTCTTTACGATTGTCAAGTACCACCACATACAGGCATCCTTCCGTAAAAAAGAATTTATGAACGGCATGCTGTATCTCCTGGCCACCAAAGTCCCATATATGAAAACTTAGCTTTCGTCCATCTTCAGGATGAGCCAGGTAAAGATGTTCGATCTTAATACCATTTGTTTGTTCCCTGCCAAATGTAAAACTGTTATAAAGGATTTTTTCTACAATGCTTGATTTACCAGAACTGCCATCTCCTACAAAAATGATACGGCCTTCTGAAAGAGGGGCATGGCCAAATTGCTCCGCATCTTCGTAATATTTTTTTGTTGTATCTGGGCCGAGTTCGATTACTGAAGCTGGAGGAAATTCTAAGGGATTATTAGCAATAAGAAAATTATGTTTATGATTTAAAAGGCGCACTCCCAAACTACCATTGAGCCAGTTATACTTTTGAGCTACTTCTTTAGGAATTGATTTTATTAAATTCTCCCCTAAGTCTATTGTTATTTTATGTAATGATATTATAGGGCTTATATCCCAAATTTTATTGTTAAATGCATACACAGCAGAGATTCTCTTCATCCCTTTCAGAAAGGCTAAATCATTTATTCCGTTTTCAGAGCAATAAAGCTCTTCAAGATTTTCCAGTTTGCTTAGAGGTGAAATATCGGATATTGGATTCCCAGATATTACCAATCGCTCCAGATCATAAAACTCAGCCAGAACGCTGATATCCTTTATCTTGTTATTGTGCAAGTATAATTCCTTTATTTTTTTGTGCAGTACCAATTGTGAAATATCTTCAATGTCATTATATGAGAGGTTAAGATTCACTAAATCCTTTAACCTGACAATAGGTGCAATATCCTTAATGCTGTTATTAGTAATAGAAAGTGCTTTTACCTTACCCCCGGCATCTACCCAATATGAACTATTATCAAAGAGAAACAATATTCCTTTTTCATCAAAAGGAAGTTGCTTCAACACAATATTATACATCTTCTCCAGATCTGCAATTTCCGCTGGCTTTTCATGTATCTCCTTCTCCTGGTCACTCATTGTTTAGGGTTTTGTAAGTAAATAATTGCTTATTAATAGTAATGGTAATTAATACATTTATCGGTTTACTCTTTCTATGGCAGCTAATTTTATAACAGCCCCATAAAGATATGTTGTATCAATCAACCCAGTATTTTACTGCAGTAGATAGGGATGCCGGTATCTTTATAATCGGATATACTCTATTTCCCCTCCTATGCAGGGTCAACCTCACCCCCTAAGCTCTCTTCCAAGGTGAAGGAGAAACACAAAAATCATTACAATTTCCCATTCTTTATCTCTTCCACCACTCCGGGATCAAGCAATGTGCTTGTATCACCCAAATTCTCCGTTTCCCCTTCAGCAATTTTTCTAAGAATGCGCCGCATGATCTTTCCGCTTCTTGTTTTGGGCAGACCGGAAACAAACTGGATCTTATCCGGCTTGGCTATTGGCCCGATCACCCTGGTTACTGTTTGCAGAATATCCTGCCTTCTTGAATTTTCATCACCGTGATGCCCATTAAAAATAATATATGCATAAATGCCCTGTCCTTTTATATCATGCGGGTAACCCACCACGGCACTTTCCACCACACCGGCGTGCATATTGATAGCATTTTCCACTTCGGCTGTACCTATCCGGTGGCCGCTTACATTCAGCACATCATCCACACGGCCTGTTATGCGGTAATTACCCTGTTCATCTTTCAATGCGCCATCACCGGTAAAATATAAATTGGGGTAGGTGGCAAAATAATTGGTACGGCAGCGTTCATGATCGCCCCATGTTGTTCTTAATATACCCGGCCATGGAGCTTTAATGCATAAATTTCCTTTGAGTAATCCATGCTCATCCTTTTCGGTTACCTCCACTCCATTTTCATCCACCAATACCGGCTGTACTCCCGGCATTGGCAGGGTGGCCCAGGATGGTTTAGATGGTGTTATCCCTGCCAGGTTAGAAATTAATGTGCCACCCGTTTCTGTCTGCCACCAGGTATCCACGATCGGGCATTTTTTCTTACCAATATTTTCATCATACCAATGCCAGGCTTCTTCATTAATAGGCTCGCCCACGGTTCCCAATATTCGCAAAGAGGACAAATCTTTTCCTTTCAATGGTTCCATGCCAAAACCCATCAGGCTGCGGATGGCAGTTGGAGCGGTGTACAGAATATTCACTTTGTGCTTATCCACTATATCCCAAAATCGTCCTGCATCCGGGTAGGTGGGAATGCCTTCAAACATCAGCGAAGTGGCGCCGGCACTTAAAGGACCATATACGATATAACTATGCCCCGTTATCCAGCCAATATCCGCTGTGCAAAAATGGACCTCTCCCGGTTTATACTGAAACACATTGACAAATGTGTAGGTGGTCCAAACCATATATCCGGCAATGCTATGCACTACTCCCTTGGGCTTACCGGTACTGCCTGAAGTATATAATATAAATAACGGGTCTTCGGCATCCATTTCCTCTGCAGGAAATGATACCATCCCAGCCCCCTCCAAACCTCCCCCGCCAGGGGAGGCTTCCACCTGCGTTTCTGCATATTCCATCTCATCTTCCCACCAAACGTCCCTTCCTTTTATCATACTCACTGGCGTTCTTGTCCTTGTGTACACGATCACTCTTTTTACTGTTTTATTTCCTATCAATGCATCATCAATTACACTTTTCAGTGGAATATCTTTTCCGCCACGGTAAGCCCCATCGCAGGTAACAATGTACTCCGCCTGCGCATCTTCCAACCTGTCGGCAATACTTTGTGCTGAGAAGCCGCCAAAGATCACACTGTGTATGGCGCCAATCCTTGCACAGCCAAGTATGGCATAGGCCAGCTCCGGTACCATCCCCATATAAATACATACCCTGTCCCCTTTTTTTACTCCATTGTTTTTTAATACCTGGGCAAACTGGCAAACCCGTTTGTGCAATCTTGCATAGGTGACTATCCTGGTTCGCTCATCCGGGTTATTGGGCTCCCAGATAATAGCAGGTTTATCTCCCATGGTGGCCAGGTGCCGGTCAATACAGTTCTCGGTGATATTCAGTTTGGCACCGGCGAACCATTCCACTTTGGGTTCTTTAAAATTCCAGTTTAGGACAGTCTTCCATTTTTTTCTCCATAGAAAATTTTCAGCCACATCAGCCCAGAAGCCTTCGGGATCCACCACACTTTTTTTATAGTCCGTATGATATTGCTCTATTGATGTAATCTGAAAGGGATATGACATAACCTGTTTTCTTTTAGGCATAAATGTACGAATACAAAAATTTCGACAAGCTGAATCAATTATGTATTTTAACTGCATGAATGAAACAAAAACCGGTGGCAGTGCCATTCGCAGGGTCATAGCCGCATCTTCTGTGGGCACAATGATTGAATGGTATGACTTTTACATCTTCGGGATGTTGTCCACCACTATTTCTTCCCAGTTTTTTCCAAAAGACAACCCAACGGCTGCCCTGCTGAGCACACTGGCCATTTTTGCAGCAGGTTTTATTGTACGGCCTTTCGGCGCATTGGTATTTGGCCGCATCGGCGACATTGTGGGGAGGAAATATACATTCCTGCTTACATTGATATTAATGGGGGGTTCCACTTTTTTGATCGGTTGTGTACCCAGCTATGAAAGCATTGGTATTGGTGCCCCCATTATTGTATTATTACTAAGATTACTACAGGGTCTTGCGCTTGGTGGTGAATACGGTGGTGCTGCCACGTATGTAGCAGAGCATGCGCCAGTGGGTAAAAGAGGCTATTATACCAGTTGGATACAGACCACGGCCACATTGGGATTGTTCCTGGCGCTGGGTGTTATTCTGCTGGTAAAATCAAATATGTCTGATACTGCTTTCAATGGGCAGTGGGGCGGCTGGCGTTTTCCTTTCTGGATTTCTATCTTACTGGTGGGTGTGTCTGTTTACATACGGCTGAAGATGAAAGAATCGCCGCTGTTTTCCAAGCTGAAGGCAGAAGGAAAAACATCGGCCCATCCATTGAGGGAAAGTTTCCGGCATAAATCCAATTTTAAAATGGTGCTGCTGGCATTGTTTGGTGCGGTAATGGGGCAGGGAGTGGTATGGTATACCGGGCAGTTTTATGCGCAGAATTTTTTGGAAACAAAATGTTTTATTGAATTTGAACAAAGCAGGACGATTATGCTTTGGGCGATATTATTAGCTACTCCTTTCTTTATTTTTTGGGGATGGCTGAGTGATAAGATCGGCAGGAAGTGGATCATGATGGCGGGGATGGCGCTGGCAATATTTACATACAGGCCGATATTTAGTGAATTTTTAAAAGACACAAACCCGAAGGTGCTTACCTATAAATACATTTCATTGTTAAAAGGGGATACAACCTATAAAAAAGTTGGTACTGACTCAATTCAAGAGATAAAAACTAAATGCAAAGGTTACTCTGGTATTGACTTTATACGATTTGAAACAAAAAAATGGGGAGAATTTATTTCAACATTTGATCAAATAAACTTAGATGGAAATGTAGTTACAACTGGTTCACTTAAAGGAAATGAATTTTTAAAAGACAATAATCCCAAATACTTGAATATTAGACTAAATAATGTTCAATACTGGAAATTCATCTTCCTCGTATTTCTTCTTATTCTTTATGTCACCATGGTCTACGGCCCCATCGCTGCTTTCCTGGTGGAAATGTTCCCTACAAAGATCCGTTATACATCTATGAGCCTGCCCTATCATATTGGTAACGGTGTATTTGGTGGTCTGGTGCCTTTTATCGGCCTGCTGCTCACCACTACATATAAAGCAGATCCGCTGGTGGGCCTGTGGTACCCGATAGGGGTGGCTGCTTTTTGCCTTATTGTGGGTACTATTTACCTGGGAAACAAAATTGATAAAAACATTAAAGACTAAACCATGAACGCCTTTAAAAGATACTTCGGTCTTATATTTTTAATTATAGCCCCCTTTGTTATTTATGAGCTGGTAAGTGGTGCCATCGCCAATATTGATATGGCGGGCAAGAAGGATATTAATAATCCCATTATATGGATCATTATTATTGCCATTTTCACGCCCATTGCCATCGGGCTGGTCATTTTTGGCTGGTATGCTTTCCGGGGGGAGTATGACCACCTGCCCACAAAATCTAAAGAACTGTAAATCAATCAGAAATAGATTTTACAATCTCACAACAATCGGGGGTTTGTAGTGTTATTCTTTCGTATAACTTTACTCCAGAATGAAAAAGATTGCGATTTTTATTTTATTTGTCTTCGCCCTGGTACAGGTAGTGCCTGCCATGCAATCTCTTTTTAAGCAGAATAATGGGCTTATTTTTACTGTAGATGAAGAAAAAGGTGGTGAAAAAACTGATAACAATGAAAAAAAGGAAAAGAAAGATTATTCTTCACTTTCACTTGTTGTTAAAGTAGTATCAGCTAAAACCTGTGCAATGTTTCATCTCGTTGAAAAAATACATATTTCTCCCTGTTTAGAGAATTTAACTCCCCCACCCAATTTTTGTTAATCACTCTTCCCTGATTTGATACCGGGTATGTTATTGCATAGCCGATACTATTCTATAACCGATTAACAAAAAATTTATGCCGACTACCGCAAGCCCGGTTGCCAGGATACTGAAGCTGGTAAAACTCGAGCGAAAAGAAATTTCTGCTGTTTATTACTATGCCATTTTAAATGGGTTAATACAACTATCTCTGCCCCTTGGTGTACAAGCCATTATTGGATTTGTTCTTGGCGCTTCAATGAGAGCTTCGTTAATAGTGCTTATTATATTGGTAGTGCTGGGAGTATTGGTTGCCGGTATTATGCAGGTAAACCAGATGAAGATTATTGAAAAAATCCAGCAGAAATTATTTGTACGTTACTCATTTGCCTTTGCAACGCATATTCCTAAAATGGATCTCAAAAAAACAGACAGTATATATTTACCGGAACTGGTCAACCGCTTTTTTGATATCCCCGTACTGCAGAAAAGCTTATCCAAAATTTTATTGGATATACCAACAGCCAGCATCCAGATACTATTTGGATTGCTTCTGTTATCTTTTTATCATCCGGCATTTATACTTTTTGGGGTTATTCTGATTATTCTGCTTTGGATGATATTGCGCTACACCGGCACCCGTGGATTGCAAACAAGTATTGAAGAAAGTAATTATAAATACAGGGTGGCAGGTTGGTTAGAAGAAACTGCAAGGGTAATAAAATCCATCAAACTGGCCAAAAACAATGATCTGCACCTGCAAAAAACAGATGAACAGGTGACCGGGTATCTTGATGCCCGTACCAAACATTTCAAAATACTGTTGCTTCAGTACAATGTACTGGTAATATTCAAAACCGTTATTACTGCCGGTATGCTGATAGTGGGCACCATACTTCTGGTAAATCAACAACTGAACATCGGTCAGTTTATAGCAGCAGAAATTATTATTCTGCTGGTACTTACTTCAGTTGAAAAACTGATTATGAATCTTGGCAGTGTATATGATACATTAACATCCATTGAAAAAATTTCCAATCTCACAGATAAACCCATTGAAGAAAATGGCTCTGTTCATTTAAACAGTACGGGCAGTGGTTTAAAACTTGAAATGAAAAATCTGAGCTTCAGCTATACTAACGAAACTAATGTATTAACCAATATTTCATTACAGATAAACCCCGGAGAAAAAATATGTGTGATGGGCAAAGACAGTTCTGGAAAATCAACCTTGCTGCGTTTAATGGCAGGAGTTTATACAGATTTTAAAGGGTCCTTATTACTGAATGATGTGCCGCTGGGGAATTATGATTTGGATTCCGTTCGTTCGCAAATAGGTGTGCTTATAAACCGGCAGGATATTTTTCATGGGAGTGTTTGGGAAAATATTTCGTTGGGGAATGAAAATGCCACAATGGACCATATAAATACTATTTCCGGAAAAGTGGGACTCACTGATTTTATTGCCACCTTGAAAAATGGGTATGATACCCTGCTTGATCCAACAGGTAACAGGCTGCCCCGGAGTGTTATTCACAAAATTTTGCTGGTAAGGGCCCTGGCAGGCAAACCACGCCTTTTGTTACTGGAAGAACCATGGATGAATTTCGAAAGCAGTAACCGTAATCAAATCATTCAATTGGTTAATGAATTTAAAAATACGACTGTCGTAGTTGTAAGTAATGATGGCGAATTTGCTGCTCAATGCAACAAGATTATAACAATGAATGATGAAGGCAGTGTTATAACCAGTAAATCTTAAAAATAAAATCATGGAAAAAAGTAAAATAAAATCATACACACATATTTATCAGCACAACAAAAACAGTAAAGTAAAGCTTTGGTTCTTTATCTGCGGGCTGGTGTTTATTATCTTTTTGTTTTTACCCTGGACTCAAAACATCAGGGCAAAAGGCACCGTCACAACATTGTACCAGGACCAGCGGCCACAACAGGTCAATACCATTATTGGAGGCAGGGTGATGAAATGGCATATTAAAGAAGGTGATTATGTAAAAGCCGGCGACACCTTAATCCAGTTAACGGAAGTAAAGGTGGATTACCTCGATCCTGATTTGCTACAGCGAACACAGGAACAACTGGCCGGTAAACAACAATCCGTAGAATATTATAAAAGCAAAGTAGGTGTAGCCGACCAGCAGATTGGTGCTATTAATTCAGGGCTACAGTTAAAACTTAACCAGTTGCTGAATAAACTGAATCAATTGCAATTGAAAGTACAGGCTGATAGTGCAGAAGCCGCTGCTGCCAATAATGACTTAGTTATTGGCAATAAACAATATAACCGGCAGAAAGCGATGTATGACAGCGGGCTGGTTTCATTAACGCAATTAGAACTAAGAAATCAGCAGTTTCAGAATGCAATGGCCAAAAAAATAAGTACAGAAAATAAATTAGCTAACAGCAAGCAGGACTTAACCATTACCCGTATTGAAATGAGTGCTTTACAACAGGAAAACGTAGAAAAAGTGAGCAAAGCACAGGGAGAACAGTTTCAATCACTCACTCAAATTGCAAGCGGGCAGGCCGATATTGCCAAATTGGAAAATCAATATGCCAGTTATAATATCCGCAACGGCATGTACTACGTATTGGCTTCGCAAAGCGGACAGGTTATTAAAGCACAAAAAGCAGGTATTGGAGAGTTTGTAAAAGAAGGGGAAATGATTGCAGAAATTGTTCCTGATAAAATTCAGTATGCTGTGGAAATGTTTGTACAGCCACTGGATTTGCCATTGCTGGCAATAAAACAGAAGGTCCGGTTCCTGTTTGATGGTTTTCCAGCTATCGTTTTCAGTGGTTGGCCAAAGGCATCATCAGGTACTTTCGGTGGTGAGATAGTGGCTGTGGAAAGCAATCTTAGTGTAAATGGAAAATTCAGGGTGCTGGTAAAAGAAGATGCTGCTGATAAACCCTGGCCCAAAGAATTAAAAATGGGTGCCGGCGCACAAGGCATCACTTTATTAAAAGATGTACCCGTATGGTACGAACTGTGGCGGAACATAAACGGCTTTCCACCTGATTATTACAATAAAGAGGAAGCAAAACAAAAAGAGAAAAAATGAACCCATTAAAATATATTATTCTCCTTACAGTATTATTATTAACGATTTCTGTAAAAAGTCAGGATTCGATAAAAACATTATCCGCAAAACAGCTAATGGAAATTGTAAAACAATTTCACCCGGTGGCAAAGCAGGCTGATATTTTTATTGAAAAAGCAAAAGCAGATGTCACCATTGCCAAAGGGATGTTTGACCCTGTTTTAAAAAATGAATCAGCACAAAAAACCTTTGATGGCAACGATTACTATTATTACAACCGGCCGGAACTTTCCATACCCACCTGGTTTGGCGTGGAAGTATCAGCAGGATTAGAGTATTTATCCGGTAACCGTACCGACCCGATAGAAACAAAAGGAGAAACCAGCTATTTTGGTATCAGTGTACCATTGGCAAAGAATTTAATAATGGATAAAAGAAGAGCTGCGCTGCAAACAGCAAAAATTTTTCGGGAAGCTTCTGCCATTGAAAAAAGGAATATCCTGAACAACCTGCTGCTGGATGCTATGAAAGCGTACTGGAATTGGGTGCAACAATACCAGGTACATAAAATACTGACAGACGCTGTAAAAGTGAATGAAAAAAGAGTAGAATTGATTAACATGACTTTTCGGCTTGGTGACAGGCCTGCTATTGATACCACTGAAGCGCTGACACAACTACAGAATGTTGAATTGATGAAAAGCCAGGCCTGGCTTGATTTTCAGAATACAGGGCTGGAACTTTCTGTTTATATGTGGACAGTAAATATTCAACCATACAATTTGCCCCTCAGCGCTGTTCCTGGTGATGATTTACAAACATCAAATATTACTGGTGCTTCCATTCCTGAATTAAACAGCTTGCTGGATGCTGCCCGGAAAAATCATCCGGACCTCGTTATCTATAATTATAAGCTCAGCGCATTAGGGGTAGAAAAGAAACTAAAATTCCAGGAGTTGTTGCCAACGATAAACTTTCGATACAATCAGTTGAGAAAGGGTTATGATGTGTTGAAAACTGCCAGTGGCCCCTTGTTTGAAAATAATTTTCAGTATGGTTTATCTTTTGGCATTCCGCTACGATTGTCGCAAGGAAGAGGTGAGTACCGGAAAGCAAAATTAAAAATAACAGAAACACAATTGCAGCAATACCAAAAGCAATTGCAAGTGGAAAACAAAGTAAAAAGCTGCTATAATGAATTAGTGATACTCAAATTGCAGATAGCGTTGCAGGAAAAAGCCTATAACAATTTCATGATTTTACAAAGGGGGGAAGAGATCAGGTTCCAGGCCGGGGAGAGTTCGCTATTCCTTATCAATACAAGAGAAAATAAAACACTGGAAGCCTTACAAAAATTACAGGAACTGAAAACCAAATATTATAAAACAGAGAATGCCCTGCAATGGGCTGCTGGTATATTAAGTCAATAATTATTATTAACCATAAAAAAATGAAAAAATGAAATGCCCAAATTGTGATCAAACACTGGTAATGACTGAAAGACAAGGAGTAGAAATTGACTACTGCCCAAAATGCCGCGGCGTCTGGCTGGACAAAGGTGAACTCGATAAAATAATCGAAAAATCAACAGCCACAGAATCAAATCAAAACCTGAAACAGAATGATGAAAAAAGAAAGCAACGGCAGAATGACGATGATGATGATGACGACGACGATAATGAGGGCGGATTCTTCAACCGCAACCGGCGCAATGATACCAATGAAAATCCTAACCGACGCAAGGGTGGTTTTCTCGGTAACCTGTTTGATTTTTAATTAATCTTTAAAAAAAATTATGAGCGGAACATGGCCCTGGATAATATTTAATGCATTTGTGCTGCTAATGCTGGCAATAGACCTTGGCATATTTCACCGGCAGTCAAAAAAAGTATCTTTTAAAGAAGCTATTACGTGGTCAGTAGTATGGATTACGCTGGCATTAGTCTTCAACGGATGGATCTATTACAGCTTGGGGGAAAAGCCTGCCGTTGAATTTTTAACCGGCTACCTAGTAGAGAAATCACTCAGCGTTGATAATATTTTTGTCTTTGTTCTGCTCTTCACTTTTTTTAAAGTGCCGGACGAATACCGGCACCGGGTATTATTCTGGGGTGTAATTGGTGCGTTGATATTGCGGGCTATTTTTATTGTTATAGGTGCAGTATTAATCGCAAAATTCCACTGGATTATTTATTTGTTTGGGATCTTCTTGGTATTTACGGGGTACAAAATGTTTAAGAAATCCGCAGCAGACATGCACCCTGAAGAAAATCCTTTGGTAAGATGGTTTATTAAAAGAGGGAAAGTAACCAATGAGTATTACGGAAAGAAATTCTTTGTAAAAATAAATGGTAAAAAGCTGGCAACGCCATTATTTCTTTGCTTGCTGTCTATTGAGTTTACCGATTTAGTTTTTGCTGTAGATTCTATCCCCGCCATTTTTGCCATTACCAATGACCCATTCATAGTTTATACTTCAAATGTGTTTGCCATATTGGGTCTTCGTTCATTGTACTTTGCATTGGAAGGCATTATTACCAAATTTCCTTACCTGCGGTATGGGTTGGCAATCATCCTTATTTTTATTGGCTGCAAAATGTTACTGATAGATGTGTATAAAATGCCGATAGCGGTTTCGCTAGGATTTATTGCCATTACAATTACATTATCTGTGATGTGGAAAAAGATTTTTCCTAAAAAGATTAGTGGTTTATGAAGACCTGAAAGCAAACTATTTTAAAACAGAAAATACAGTACAGTGAGCAGAAAGTCAGCCTTGGCTTTACTGAATATACAGCTATATTTATACCATGGATTATCAAATCATCATTTCGTTGCTTACCCTGATCGCTTTAGAAGTAGTGCTTGGCATAGACAATATTATTTTCATTTCTATACTGGCTGGTAAACTGCCGCCTGAGCAGCAAAAAAAGGCAAGAAACTGGGGTATTTTATTGGCGATGGTGATGCGCCTTGGCTTGCTGGCAGGCATATCTGTAATTATAAAATTAGATAATGAGCTTTTCCCTTTATTTGGAAACAGTATTAGCGGAAAAGATCTGATACTGATACTGGGAGGTCTTTTTCTAATTTATAAAAGTTCAAAAGAAGTGTATCACAAAATGGAAGGGGAGCCTGAAGACAAAGAAAAAAAGATTGGAAAAGTAACGTTAGGCAATATACTTGGGCAAATTGTTTTATTAGACCTTGTTTTTTCAATTGACTCTATCATAACTGCGGTTGGCCTGGTTAAAGAAATATGGATCATGTACACAGCAGTGATTGTTACTGTTATTATCATGCTGGTAGCAGCTGCACCTATCAGCAATTTTATAAATAAACATCCGGCCTTTAAAATTTTAGCTTTAAGCTTTTTACTATTGATTGGTTTTACTTTACTAATAGAAGGCTTTGATGTACATGTACCGAAAGGATATGTCTATTTTGCAATGGCCTTTGCGTTCCTGGTAGATGTAATACAAATGAAAGTGGCTGGTAAAAAATCCCATCCCGTAAAGTTGAATGAGCACTATACAGAAGATGGGAAGAAGTAATGAATAAAAAATTAGAACGCAACGCAGTACAACAAACCATTGTTCCCGGGCATAAATATGTGTTTTTACTGTCCTTTGATAATTTTAATCATTTGATTCCTTTTCCACCAGTTTTATTCCAATTACCCTTTCCCTAATTTTATTATGAAGATTAATAGCCATGTGTACAATAGGGGTAGCACAAATGTAAAACTCAGTTTGCGGAAATTCTTTCTTCAGGCTTATTTCAATTTCATTAAACAGCAAACTTTTTGTCACAAACTGAATGACATAAACTTCTGAATGTTCTTTTACGTTTACTGAATTTAAATGATAAGAATCAAATGAGCTGCCAAAAACATTCAGGGTGAATTTATTTCTCAAGATACTACTTGCAACTCCATCTCCCTGTTCTTTATCTTCCACTAAAAGTTTCACTATAATCATTTCAAGCAATTTTTTTGTTACCAGTTTGATTTGAAAATCCCAGCTAAGACTACCTCCGAATTTTACCAAACAATTTCATAAGCAACTCTTAAAACAGCCATTTTAAAATTTTGAGAACTATTAAGCCAGGTCTCCTGTCTTAAAGAAATATCAAGAAAATTATCACCTAACTTGATTTTATCGCCTGCGCCTGCGCTTAAAATAATATTGGTTGAATTAGCATATTTATTTAAAAAGACCAAGCCGGTTTCTCCAAAAAGGTAAAACCTGCCAAAATAATAACGGGCACCGGCTTTTACAGGAATCGCCAACAGGGATTTGTAATCAGTTGGCGGCGATGATATGGTTTCAAAATAGGTTTTTCCCGAAAAAACTGAAAACCCACTGTTAACGGTTACGCTCCCATGCTTGCCGAAAGTATATTCAGCTTTAAAGCTGCCGCCATACCCAATATTGTGTGTTTTTCTAAAATCAGTTTCAGGAAAGGCCATCTCGGGGCCAAAGTTTATTGAAAAACTTCCGGTTTTATTAGCTTGTGCATATATTTGTTGAACCGATTGCAGGCCAATAAAAATAACTAACCAAAGGCATAATTTTCTTTTCATATTGCATGATTTATATGATAAAATAAACTTTAAAAGGCCTAACAAATAAACTTACTAACTGGTTTTATGACATTTAATTGAATGAAAAATAATGAATCACACTATCTGTTTCAAAATAAAGCGAATCCCATACCAACACTTTTCACTTACCTGTCAATTCCATACTAAGTAATTTCAGATTCATTATTTTTAATATTTTAATTATTTAGTTTTGCTGAATAGCTCAGCATATAATCCAATTTGTAAAAAATCACGGCCGGTTTCATCATTTATTTTGTAATCGAACTGGTGTAAATAACCAAGTTGCACAGATGCATGTTTCGATATTTTATATCCAAAGGATACTAATGCCCTGTTTCTTTCAAAATAGGGTTCTTTATCTGTAAAAAATAATTCGTTGCTTACATTTATCTGATAAGGTTTATACCCGTTTTCATTTTTTCCAAAAGGATATAAAATACCTAATCTGTATCTAAATCTATTTCTATACCCATTGCTGGTAAATCTAAATTCCGCCCGATACCGCTGTTCTATTTTAATATTTTTAATTGCCTGTGTTAAGGTTATTTGTGGCCATATTCTGAACTCGTCATTGTTTTTTGGCTTCACAAAATTGCCTCCTTCTTTGTACGTATCGTAATTCCCTGCGCCTAAAGTGAAGGTCATATTTGGATAAGCCTTAAAGTTTACACCTCCTTTATGCTCATGGTAATGAAAATGATCATAAAATCTTAGTGAACGCAATTGAGCCTCTCCAAAGACACTCCATTTTTCATTAATATTAAGTTTTATATTAAAGATATTCCAGCTACCCAGGTCAGGATACTGGCTTAAACATACATTACTGCAACACAATAACAGGATTGCAAATATGCATTTATGTTTTCTTTTCATTGCTATTCTGTTTTGTGCAATGCAGCAGGGATATTTCTTAAAAATAGTTGCTCAGACTTAACAAAAACTACTTTTTGAAGGGCGTTTTACTTAAATCAAAATTGAAATAACTGTTTAAAATAATTCCGTTATTATACTGGAAAACATTGCGGTTATTTACCTCCCTTCCAAGCTGAACAGTTTGTTGCAAAAAACCTCCTTCCACCCTGAACTTTTTATTAAAGCGATAACCTAAGAGGATGGCCAGCCGGTTTTGGTCAAATACATTTTCATTTACATTTTTTCCAAAGCCTATAAATATTTCATCATAGATGGCAGCATATAGCGTTTTATCTTCTATCTTTTTTTTGCCGATTGGCATTTGCATACGGTACATATATCGGAGCCGGTTTAAAAATAAAAAATCGTCTGGTTTACTTAATGCCACATTGGTATATCGTCCTAACCATCTTTGTTCCAGCATAAACCGGTGACTCATTTCAAAACGGTTTATATTATCTGTAATAGTTGCCATCTGAAAGACCCTGTGTTCCGGAAATCTTTTTCCCGCTGCCTGTAAGGGAATATCTCCATAAGGAAAAATTTCAACCCAGGCATAGCCTAACCGCAGGGTAAGCTTATTGTTTACCTGGTAATTAACCCCGGTTCTGAATAAACTTTGTTGCCAGTCATTTACAAAATTTTCCCTTCGCCACTGGTATTCCAGGTGTCCGCTCCATTTTGATGAAAATTTGATCGTAGTAAAATTATTAAACCAGCCAATAGTATTATTATCTGTTATCCTTGTATTTTGAGCCGTTAAATTTGTAACCACAAAATGGAAAACAAGTATCAGCAGAAATTTTTTTAGCATACCCTATGAATATAGATTTTTGAAAAAAACCAGCCTAAACGGATCCATTTAAGCTGGAGCAGGGAACCAAGCTACAACCTGCATATTTTTAGTTTTTCATTTGCGGTAAATTAGTAAGAGCTTCCTTTAAAACTCGACTTTACCAGATTGGATGTTGTACAAAGTGCCAAAAATATATATTTCATCACTTTGATATTTTTTTGATACAAATACGGATTAAACATCAGGCGCATCAATATCAATGATACGCTGTCTTTTTTTTATTCTTGCTTTTTCTATTTGCCTTTTCAATGCCTCAGCTGATTGAGTTATAGCTTCTTCAAACGTTTTGCCCTTAGCAGTTGCTAACAGGTCGTTACCACGAACAACCAATCTAACTCTGCAGTTTTTATTTTCTTTGCCAGACGAACTATCAATGCTCAGACACACCTCACTGCTAATAATCTCTTTGTACAAATGGAACAACCGCCCCACCTCTTTATATACAAATATTTCAAGGTCCTGATTGGGTGCCAGCCCCGGTGATTGAATATCTATTTTCATTTCTTAAATTATTGCTACCAAAGCATTCTTACATTGAAACTATTTGTCGCAGGTTTATTTAACAATAGAAACATCTTCATAAAAATGAACCATACCGGTTGTTATATCATGTGTGCCTCCCGCAATACCAATTGCACCACTTTCAATCATTTCTTTTAATATAGGGCTCCGTTCCATAATGGCATGTACTGTTCTTTTTACATTTATGGTTGATACTTTTTCTACAAACTCATTATTGCCGGAGCTGCGGTTTTCGGTTTCTGTCTTTTCATCATACACTGCCGGTTGTATTTTGGAAAGTAAGGCAGTAAGGTTCCCCATTTCGACATGGTCGCAGGCACCTCTTACCGCACCGCATTTAGTGTGACCCAGTATTACAATTATTTTTGCTCCTGCCACTTTGCAACCAAATTCCATACTTCCTAAAATATCTTCGTTGATGATATTGCCGGCAATACGAACGCTGAATACATCCCCAAGGCCCTGGTCAAATATTAACTCAGCAGAAGTTCTGGAATCTATACAACTAAGTATAACTGCAAAAGGGTGTTGCCCGTCAGAAGTTTCATTTGCCTGTTGCAGCAGATTGCGGTTTGCCTTAAGGTTATTTACAAACCTGTCATTCCCTTTTTTTAGAATATCCATAGCTATAGCCGGTGTAATGGCGTTCTGCATTTCTTTGGTCAATGTTTTCATTTTATCCTGTTTTTATGATTTTATAAATTAATTAAGTGCTTAGGCCGGTTCAATAAAGTTGATGGTCTCAACTTTTATGTTTTTAAGTTTTGCATTGTTTCTGTAATCCCGTATCAATTCCACCACATCATGTGCAATTGATTTTGATTTAGTACAATCGATAATTACTTTTGAATTTGCAGGAATTTCTTCCAATTCTTTAATTACACTTGCTTTATTAAAGAAAGAAACTTCTTCTGCTAATACAATATGGTGTACCGCTTGTCCTTCTTCGGTTGTTATAGTTTCTTTCATGTAATGAGAATTACGATAGCTATGGCGGAGTGTGTAAAAAATACCGAAGAGGATACCGATGGTTATTCCCTTTAATAAATCAGTTACCAATATGCCAACAACAGTAGCCATAAAAGGAATAAACTGTTCCCAGCCTAATTTATACATCTGCTTAAACAGAACAGGTTTGGCCAATTTATATCCTACCATTAATAATATTGCGGCTAAACTTGCCAGCGGAATCATATTCATCAGGCTTGCGATGGTAATTGCACTGATTAATAAAAATACTCCATGAAGTATGGCTGATAATTTTGTTTTGCCGCCAAAAGAAATATTGGCTGAGCTCCTTACAATTACCTGTGTTATTGGCAGGCCACCAATCATTCCCGAAACAACATTGCCTAACCCTTGTGCCTTTAGTTCACGGTTAGTAGGTGTAACTCTTTTATTGGGATCCATTTTATCAGTTGCTTCTACACATAGTAATGTTTCCAGGCTGGCAACAATGGCTAATACAATTGCAACTTTCCAAACCTCAAAATTTGTTATGGCAGAAAAGTCAGGCAGGGTAAACTGGTTAAAAAATTCTGTTAAATTATGGGCCACCGGAAGCCTCACCACCTGGTCTTCAGCTAAGCTGAAATTTAATGTTCCTGCCTTAAATAAATAATTCATTACTATACCGAGTACCACTACCACAATCGGGCCCTGTATCAGTTGAAATATTTTATGTTTTTTGATTAATATTTTATCCCATACTATCAGTATGGCTAATGAAATTGCTGCTATCAATACAGCTCCCGGAGTTATAAAATCTAATGCTTTAGTAATTTCAGAAAAGGTATTCTGACCGTCTGCCTGCAGAAATGCAGTATCCCCTTCTGCATCTTTATCCCAACCCAGGGCATGGGGAATTTGTTTTAAGATAATTAAAAGCCCAATCCCTGTAAGCATGCCTTTAATTACTGAAGAGGGAAAGAAGTAGGCTATAAAACCTGCTTTGGCAAAGCCCATAATAAGCTGTAAAACTCCGGCCAGTACAACCGCTAATAAAAAGGCAGCCCATGAACCGATTGCTGCGATAGAGGTTAGCACAATTACAGCTAAACCGGCAGCGGGGCCGCTAACCCCAAGCGCCGAGCCGCTGGCAACTCCTACCACAATACCACCCACAATACCGGCAATAATGCCTGCAAAGAGCGGCGCACCCGATGCCAAAGCTATACCAAGACACAAAGGAACTGCAACAAAAAAAACCACAATACTCGCCGGGAGGTCGCTCTTTAATTCTTTAAATATGTTATTATCCTTCATGACAAGCAGTTTTGATTTAATGAAACGAAGATAGTATTACTATCATTGAAGATACATTTACTATGTCATGTGATTGTAATATTTCCGTCTCCGCTATAAAACCGGAATCATTATTCTACTTTTGGCTACCTCAAGCACCAGCAAATCAATACTAAAGAATGGAATTACAGTTACAGATAAAAATGAATGAAAAATTGTTTCTCAAGAACCCGGAGCAATCAGAGTTGGGCAAAAAAATCATTTTGCATGGCATTCAGTTAATTCACAAAAATGGGTTTGAAGCATTTACGTTTAAAAAACTGGCAGAAGATATTGGCACTACCGAGGCTGGAATTTACCGGTACTTTGAAAATAAACACCGCTTACTGATTTATATTTCTGCCTGGTATTGGGGATGGCTCGAATACAGGGTGGCGGTTCACACCAATAATATTAAAGACCCTGTACAGAAACTTAAAAAAGTAATTAAGCTATTAGCAACTGCGATAGAGGATGATAACAGAACAAGCTATGTTGATGAGAGTATTTTGCACCAGATTATCATTACCGAGGGCTCAAAAACCTATTTAACCAAAAAAGTATCAGAAGATAACAAAGACCACCTGTTCCAACCATACAAAACCCTATGTGCAAAAATTGGCAGTATTATTCTGGAGTGCAACCCCAAATACAAGTATCCAAAATCTTTATCCAGTACCATTATTGAAATGGCGCATTTTCAGAATTTTTTTATGAATAATCTTCCTTCTCTTACTGATTTTGGACATAATAAAGATGAACTCAAAATTGTTTCATTCCTGGAAGACCTGGTATTCAGCAGCATAAAGAAGTGAATGGTGTTTGATTGATTATACCAATTAGACAATGAAAGTAAGCCTAAGAGGAGTGTCAGGCTGAGTTTATCGAAGCCTATTGAATCATCCTTCGACAAGCGCTGGATGACAGGCGGTTTTTTAATGTCTCCCTGGTATTAGTACACAACCCTCAGATCTGACCAATCATTTCTAAAATTAAGAAGACCTGAATGCCACCGGATGATTTAGTTTTTTATGCGGGCCCAGGAAGATACGCAGCAAAATCCGGAACGCCGATAGTTCAATAAATATAAAACACAGTGCCATTAAAACAATCAATGCTATCTGGTTGCTGTGAACATAAGTAAACAATACATCAATGCCTATAAAAGCGGCCGTTAACGGAAAGCCAAGCATACCCATCGCAGCGACCAAAAATAAAAACCCTGTTGTGTTTTGTTCATATACATAACCATGAAACCGGTTGAGTGAAATATCGTTGTCAATTGCCTTAATTTTTTGCAAACAATAATAGCCCAGTAAAAAAGCCAGTAATACACCGCTTGCATAAAATATAATCTCAATCAAATTAATATGAGGGGCATTAAATAATACAGCCGAAATAATAAAAAGATGGGCTGTTATTAAATATATCCATGCCGTTAATGCTGATTTACGGAAAGAGAAAGCAAAAAGAATAATCAGCAGAGCAATGCTCATCAAAATAAGTGGCAACGCTTCACTTAAATTCGGGGTAACTTCATGATTGGTATACCCGAGAATCAAAAAGGCAGTACCGGCAACCGCAAGAACACCAATAAAAATATTGGATTGCAAAAACTGTAAATTCTTTCCAATCCATTTAAAAGGACTCCAGAGATAATTAAACATGATAGTATCCAAATTCCATTCTTTAATGCCCAGCATATATATGGAAGCTTTCATTTTCGATACTGCTTTTTGCGTTGGCCTGATGTAATGAAAAAATTGGTGATGGACCAGGTAGTTTAACACCGACGGCGAAACCAATAACTGGTAGGTCCTTAAAAAAGCATTGCCGGCAAAATGAACCAGCACCAACCAATGAAAGCCTACTGCCACTTCAATAAACATCAACCCAATTTGTGCTGCTGATGAATAAGCAATTTGTGTTTTAACCGTTGGTTGCACTCTTGCTATCATGGTAGCCATTACAGCTGTTATTGCGCCAATTGTAATTATTACAATCTTTGCCCATAACATATCTTCCCAGAAAGGATGGGTACGCAGTAATAAGAAAACACCAATATGCACACTCAGCGAACCGTAAAAAATGGCTGAAGAAGCAGTAGGGCCTTCCATAGCCCTCGGCAACCAGGTGGTAAAAGGAAACTGTGCTGATTTAATGGCAGCTGGCAATATAATCATGCAAACAATAAAGATGGCCATGCCAGTTTGATTTGCTGCATTAGCAATTTCTTTTGCTTCTCCTAATTGAGAAAAATTGATATTCTGATGTGTAAGATGGTGCATCATCCACATGGCCAGCATGAGTGCCACATCGCTGATACGATAATTAGAAACTGCTTTGAAAGCATTTTTTACCGGTAAATAACGGTTACGGTAAAAAGCGATTAATATAAAAGAACAAATACCTTTTATTTCCCAGCCAATGAAAAGTGTTTCAAAATTGCCGGCAAGTATGATAAAATTATACGCTGTGGCAAATAATAATATGGTATTGAAGAAACGTTTGTAGCCTTCATCCCGGTGCATATAATATTTACTGAACGTTGCTACTAAAAAGAATAAGAATGCCCCGACAATGCTGAAGACGGCTGTTACTTCATCATAGTACAATTGAATAGCAAAAACAAAATGGTCGGTTTCGTAAAGGGTCGCCACTTTATGGCTGACAGGCTCAAGACCATTTAATAACCACCAGACAAAAAATGACAAGGCAATTAAAATGTTAGACACTTTGGCAAAACGTACAATCCCCCCGATAGCCTTTTCATTTTTATTTTGCCATAGCAACGTAATAAAAAAGGCCAGCATCGGTATAGCGATAAATAAAATAAGTAGTTGGTCCATTTATAATAGTAATTTTTTAATAGTCAATAATAGTAATAAGATTAAAGCCATTTCAAAAACCCCCGCCTGAATGACACAGTCGGGCAGGCACCCCAATTCACTAAAATATATTGCTCACTCAATTCGCCCCGCCCAAGCGGGGAAGTTTCCCTTACTGCCTATTTTCTTTACAACTTATCATATCCAAATAATGACTCTATGACCTAAGCCTCCTCTTTTAGGGTAACCAAATGAAACGAAGGTTACGAACGCAGTTCAGGGGGCTAATCCAGTAAATACACCGGTAAATTTTCTTCTGTCGCATGTACAATATGATTTGTTTCCATCTCCTTCGCCCCTTCGATAAATTCTTCCATATTGTGAATGGTTTTTATCTCACTGGCATTGGTAATGGGTTCATATTTTGCAAATGCACCGTTCTTGAAATAATAAAACTGTTTTTCTACCGGATGCAAGGCTGCAATATGCACCCACTCATTATTATACCATTCAAATACTTCGGGGGATGATTGAATAGCTTTCAACACAATGTCAGGTTGGTGTTCTACTATTACCAGTAACCGGACCGGGTCATGTACTTCAATCATTTGCCAGGGAAGGCCGGGCCGCAAATCACCATCGCTGCTATTAGCCACACCGAACAAGCCCATCACATTATGCGGCAGTTTAGTACCGGCTCCCATTTTTATATTATCAACTCTTGAGAAATAATATTCCAAATTAATGCCTCCGCAAACCAACCCGATGGGCCGCATTACAGCAGTTAAAATTGCGCCATCCGGGTCAGTGGTATAATCATAACTATTTAAGAAGGCCCTTCTATCCAAAAACAAACCCTTGGTCGTTTGTCTGCGGCCAATGATAGCCAGGGTATTGGTGCCATGTCCCAGCTCTGGTCTTGGTTCAAACAGGGAAACCGAACGGCTGTGAATAGCTTTGCGTACCTGCTCCAATTCCTGTTTGGTATTGATGGATGCAAAGCGACGGCTTCTCTCCTTTGCATTCAGGTTTAAGGCTGTTTCAAAGTTTTGTTTGTTAATCAAATGCCGTTGAGCATTTTCAGCCGTCAGTATCTCTTCATCATAATAACCCCATACATCAGCAGCCGTATCATGCATACTGCCGATAAATTGTGTGGCAGCAGGGATTACAATTCCTTTCGTTGCCAGTATCTCTCTTACTTTTTTATGATTTAAAATATATGACTGCACTCTTGCATTAGTAGCACCGGGCCTTCCGCTGCAGGCACCACAATCATGTGCGCCGTGATGCGGATTGTTGGCACTGCTGCTGCCATGTGCAACAAAATAAATTATGGGTGCAAAATTTTTGACCATGCCAATGCCCCGTAAAAAATTTTCACCCCTTGTTACCATTTCATCCAATGTATAGCCAATCTGCAACCCGTTTTCAGTATCTGCTGGATTTTTATTCTCGATAGTAAGTGCTGATAGCTTATCCATGTGTGCATACGCATCGGAAATAGCCGGGCTCATTTTTGGGCGAAACAATAATTGTATCTTTTTTACAAAAGCCCAAAAACCAAAACTGATACTCAATAAAAATCCTGATAAAATGCCATGGGTAAGCTTGGTATAAATCAGTTCGTCCTTTCTAATTGATTTGGCATCGTGTTCTTTAATCAAATATTTAGGAGTAACAGGTGCCGGACAAAGCTTATCATAAAATTTACCGCCTTCCTGCTGAAAATAAAATTCCACGCCGAAGAAACCAGGAGCACCAAATGTCTCCGATTTTTTATCAACTGCTTCGATGTGGCGGCGGATGGAATCCTCTCTTTCATCAATGCAAAAGATGGCTTGGAAAGAAAGTCCAGCTCCACTGCCCCCCGAAGAAGAAAGCCCCCCAACCCCCGCAAGGGGGGCTTTAGAGTCTTCAAGTTCAATAGTCGTTTTCAAATTCGCAGGGTCTGAAGTCCCCCCTTCGGGGGGTGGGGGGGCTGCCATTAATATCCCTTTCAACACGGAATCATAATAACTCCATTCAAAAGCATCCTGCCACAGCTCTATTACTTCAGCCAATTCAGTTTTAGTAACATCCACAAATAAATTAACCGGCGGAGTTGTAACATGAGTAGTAAGTGGCTGCCATTTATTACCCAATGCATGATTTAATACATCAAGCTCCATCAACAATTCAAACTCCAGTAATTCTTTCAGGGTAATCTGTTTCCGGTCGAGTAGTGTTTGTGGATTGTCTTCTACTGCACTTACAAAACCGCTCCATCCGGGATGGGCAAATTGCTGGTCGAATAAATATTGTTCAAAGTACTCCTCCCGGCCAACAATCGTTTTTAAAAGTTCGGGTATGGAATAATTACCTGATAAAAATTTTTGTCTGACTTTTTTTGTTTTAAAGAAACTGACAAAACTGTTTTGCTCCATTTCTTTCATGCTCTCCATAAAAGGTTTGTTCACCACCGGGAAGCTATCAATGGCAATACCCTGGTCCAAAAAAGCACAAAGAATACGAAATAAAAGGGGATGAACTTTATTATCTAAATCCAGGTGATAGGCCTCTTTCCAGTATTTACGCAGTTGTCCGATGCGGGGGTGGTTGATAGTGTCATAATCCTTGCTGATGAGTTTTTCTTTCCACTCAGTTAATATATTTTTCCCTTGCCCGACTTCGTCATTCTGGCGGGCTTTTTTATTCGCAATCACCATTTGCAGCACATCTTGCCGTATTCTTCCGGTTTTATACATGGCCCGGTATTCAGGCAATTGTAAATGCACCTGGAAGCCAAAAATTCCTGATGCTTTAAAAATGGCATCATAAAACTTCATGTGCTGAAAAGCATGAAGTGAGTTATGATGAATAAAATCTTTTAATGCCTGCTGTGCTGGCAAAAAGTGTTTTAATTCATGAATAACATGTGCCTCATCAAATGAGTGATTGTTCATAAAAAATAAAATTGGGCTGAAGAGAAATTTTCAACCCATTTAAAAAATTAATGTCTTAATTCGGCTACACTGAATTCCGGGTTTTTTTCATCCCTGATATATTGCACATCATCATAAAACTCTACTTCGCCAGTTTCTATATTATACATAGCTCCAACTACACCTATTTCTCCGTTCTCCACCATTTGCTCTAATATAAAACTGCGTTCGATAATGTTCTTTACACTTCGCCTTACATTAATAGCGGCAACCTTTTCTACAAATTTGTCATTTTTTGAATTTCGCTTTTCAACATTAGTCGTTTCTGCTTCTGCATAAACAGCCGGCTGTATTTTAGACAGAAGCTCTGTAAGATTACCCATTTCTACATGGTCGCAGGCTCCTTTTACGGCACCGCATTTGGTATGCCCTAATACAACAACCAATTTAGAGCCTGCCACTTTACAGGCAAACTCCATACTGCCCAGAATGTCTGTATTAACTATGTTACCTGCAATGCGTACAGAAAAAATATCCCCCAATCCCTGGTCAAAAATTAATTCAGCAGATGTCCGGCTGTCAATACAACTGAGTATGGTGGCAAAGGGCCATTGACCATCCCTGGTATCATTTGCCTGACCTAATAAGTCCCTCTGGGCTTTTAAATTTTTCATAAACCTGCCATTCCCTTCTATTAATATTTCTAATGCCATTCTTGGTGTTAGATTAGCCTGTGTTTCTTTTGTATGTGCTTTCATTTTTAATTTTATGTTTTGTGTACTGATTGTACGTGTAAAAAATTTTCGATTTTATAAGCTTCTTTAAACCCAATTAATTCCAGCTTAATATTCTTTAATGGAACTTTTATATCCCTGAATTCTTTAATAAGCCCCAACACATCGTAATCAATATATTTTGTATTTGATGCGTCAATAATTACCGATGAATTTTCGGGCATGTGGTCTAGTGTTTGCCGGATAGCAGCTTTGTTTAGAAACGAAACTTCTTCTGACAGTTTGATATTGATAGTGTCCCCTTCTATATGATTTTCTGTATGGAAGTAATACGAGTTTTTCAGGTTGCCATGCAGTATGGCTCCGGCAGCAGCTATGATGCCTGCAACAACACCAATAATAAGACCTTTACCACTTAATGCAGGTATTATGGCAAATAAATCGATAGCGATGATTACTCCCACTGTTACTATAAATGGGATAAACTGATATTTACCCGCCTTCCAAAATCCTTTAAATACAGCTGGTTTTGCCAATTTATAACCGGTTAGTAAAAGAATTGCTGCCAATGCCGATAGCGGGATCTTATTTAACAACACCGGTATCAAAACTATAGACACAAGCAACAGTACCCCGTGAATAATGGCCGACATTTTTGACTTTGCACCGGAATTTACGTTGGCACTGCTTCTTACAATTACACTGGTTACAGGTAGCCCACCAATTAAACCTGCGACTGAATTACCAATACCCTGGGCAAATAATTCTTTGTTGGTATTTGTAATTCTACGTTGAGGGTCCAGGTTATCAATCGCTTCTATACTTAACAACGTTTCTAATGATGCTATCAATGCAATTACAACACCATATACTATTACCGTTCCGTTTAAAAAACCATTAAAATCCGGCAGAGTAAAGAAATTAAAAAACTCGTTGGCAGAACCAGCAACTGGCAGCTTTACCAAATGTTCGTTTTCTATTGCCAGTTTACTTCCTGTACTTAACCATACCTGGTTAATTAATAAAGCAACTATTACAGCCACCAATGCCCCGGGAATATAAGGCAGCCTCTTTTTAATGGCAGGCCTGTCCCAAACTATCATTGTAACAATTGAAACAATACATACTATAAAAACACCTGCTTCCACATTTTGAAGAGGCTGCAGCAATTCATTCATATTTTCATTTCCAAAAGGAAAGAGTTCTGTTAAATTTCCTTTTTCATCTTTATCATAACCAAATGCCTTGGGGATTTGTTTGGCGATAATTAGAATACCTATACTTGTAAGCATTCCTTTAATTACACTACCAGGTATGTAATTGGCAATACCACCTAATTTGGCCAACCCGAGTAATATTTGTAAGATGCCCGCAATAAGTACAGCGCATAAAAACAACCTGAAGTCGCCGATAGCTGTAATAGCACCAAAAACTAATGTTGCCAACCCTGCCGCCGGCCCACTTACACTCAATGCGGAATTGCTTAAGCTGGCTATTACAATACCACCAACAATACCCGAGATAATACCACTAAAAAATGGGGCACCACTGGCCGAGGCAATACCTAAACACAAAGGCAATGCCACTAAAAAAACAACTAAACCTGATGGTAAATCATACTTCAGGTTTTTAAACAACCCTTTGTTCATACGTTTTGAATTAGATAAATATATAAATGGATTAAACACGCCTGTATGGCGAAAGCTCTTCAATAAATAAGGTAAGAAGGCTATTATACCTGATCGGGAGGCATTTCGGGCAATGATAAAAAGCCCAGCGTATTAACAAGGTCATTTTTTAGGTAGAAATCAGTAGCAATTTCTATTAAAGGAAGAGTCTTTATGTTTGAGGGGACCTTGTCTTTTCCGTCTTCCCCTTTTTCCTTTTTGTCATTGTCTTTTTTCTCATCAGCTTCCTTTGTATCCATTAGTAAACTAAGAGAGCTGTAGTTGCAGAATAGGGGTGCTGCTATCTCCACAGTAAAGGAGATAAGAAGTACCAGCACCAATATTTTGTAAATGAATTTACGCATGGGTGGCAAAAGTAACAGCTAATAACATTAAATAGTTCATTTTTTTGTCAATTTTTTAAAAAGCATGGGGGCTTTTTTGTAATGAACTGGCTTAAATACAAAGAGTTAGTATTAAATTTGAATAAATACCCTTTATCATGAAGCCATACGAGGTATTATTAAATGATAATAAACACTGGGCTGCCAAAAAACTAGCCGAGGACCCTGGTTTTTTTGAAAGGTTGCTCCATGTACAATCCCCCGAATTTTTATGGATAGGCTGCAGCGATAGCCGGGTACCCCCAAACGAGATCACACAAACTGAGCCTGGAGAAATTTTCATTCACCGTAATGTGGCCAATCTGGTAGTGAACACCGATGTAAACCTGATGAGTGTGGTTGACTATGCCGTGAACCACCTGAAAATAAAACATGTGGTGGTATGCGGACATTACGGTTGTGGCGGCGTAAAAGCGGCAATGTCAAACACAGACTTTGACCAGGTGCTTAATATGTGGTTGCGCAGCATTAAAGACATTCACCGCATTCACCGGAAAGAACTGAATGCCATTGAAAACGAAGAGATGAAATTGAACCGGCTTATTGAATTAAATGTGCAGGAACAGGTATTTAACCTGGCCAAAACGGCCATTATTCAAAAAGCCTGGGCTACTGAACTGCGGCCCGACCTGCATGGCTGGGTGTACGACCTGCATGATGGATTAATAAAACCGATTGTGGAAATGAAGGCGGGCACAGATATTGATCCGCTGTATGAATTTAAAAATTTATAGTCATCCGTTACAAAAGGTAATGCTGTAATAAAAACACCCCGGCACCCGCCAGGTATCCAACCAATGCCAGCCACCCTATTCTTTTCATATACCAGAAGAATTCTATTTTTTCCAATCCCATAGCAGCCACACCTGCAGCTGACCCTATTATAAGGCAACTGCCTCCTGTACCGGCACAATAGGCCAGGAACTCCCAAAAAAAATGCCCGGTGGGATATTGCTCCATCTCATACATACCTTGTGCAGCCGCCACCAATGGCACATTATCCACCAGTGCCGACAGCAGCCCAATCAAGAGTGTAATAATTTCAATACTACCAATTGAATTGTTCATAGATACAGCAAGATCCGTCAATACCCCTGTTGCCTGCAATGCGGCTATGCTCAATAAAATACCGAGGAAGAATAATATACTGGGGCTATCTATTTTTCGCAGGGCATGATTGACAGACAGTTCTCCCTTTTCCATCTCATCTTTTTCACTGTGTATCATTTCTGTTATCACCCACATAATACCAAGGCCAATTAAAACGCCCATATATGGCGGCAGATGAGTGATGGTTTTAAATACCGGTACAAAAAGCAGGGAGCCTATACCCAACCAGAATACGGTATTTCGCTCACGGCTGCTGGTTGTGTAGTTTTTATTTCTTGTTGCTTCGGGTGGACGGCCAGTATTTCCTTTCAGTTGCCGGCTGATAATATATGCCGGTACTACAAAACAAACCAGGCTGGGTAAAAATATTTGCACAATAATACTGCCGGCTGTTATCTGTCCCCCTATCCATAACATAGTCGTCGTTACATCACCAATGGGGCTCCATGCACCACCTGCATTGGCCGCAATGACGACCAGGCCGGCAAACAACAACCTGTCTTTCTTATCAGCCACAATGATGCGTAACAACGATACCAGTACAATAGTAGTCGTAAGATTATCCAATACAGCCGACAGAAAAAAAGTAATAACCCCGATGATCCATACTAATTTTCTTTTGCTGGTGGTTTGTATGCGGCTGGTGATAATTTCAAATCCATCATGCGCATCAATCAGCTCCACAATGGTCATAGCACCCAGCAGGAAAAACAAAATGCCCGACACTTCGCCCAACGCCTCCGTGAGCTGCTGGGCCGGTGAATGTTTATCGGCGGAAAAAAGGGCAAATACTGTCCAGCACAATACCCCGGTGATAAGAGCAGTAGCAGCTTTATTTATTTTCAGCCAATGCTCCAGTGCTATGGCCGCATAACCGGCAATAAAGATGATGGTGATAAGGGTAACCATGTTTTATAAAAATACAGAAATAATTCTGCTGTTTGCATGCCAAACAAATTTCCCACACCTTGTACCGGCCTATCCGGTAAAGGCACAAAGGAATACACACAACCCGTTCCGCAGAATTCCGTGGATAGGGTTAATCATCAAACCTATGCGTGTATTTTTATGTATCTACCCTCCTCTGTTTGTCTTTTTTTGAACCACATAGGCCATAGCAATCATAAGGGATACAATATAGGATCAATCGTTTGAAAAATCTATCCACGCATTAAGCGGGACAAGTTGCGTGTATTGCTATGTATCTATGATCCTATGTGCTTCACTAACGCACGAAAGGCACATTAAACTCAAACTGATACACAACACGGAATAATGACAGTGTCCGGGTTTTATAGTTTTACCGTAGGTTTGCAATATGTCCATAGAAGTAAAAAACCTCCTGAAAGAATACGGCGAACAAAAAGCCGTGAACAATATTTCATTTAAAGTGGAAAAGGGTGAGATCGTTGGGTTCCTCGGCCCCAATGGTGCGGGTAAATCCACCACCATGAAGATCATCACCGGCTACCTGCAGCAAACGGGTGGCGAAGCCCGTGTATGCGGTATCAATGTGGCCGAACAGCCATTGGAAACAAAAAAGAAAATTGGCTACCTGCCGGAACTGAATGCATTGTATTATGACATGTACGTAAAAGAGTACCTGTCTTTTGTTGCTGCCATTCATCAAATCAAAAATTCAAAAGCAAAAATCGAAAATATTATCGCCACTGTGGGCCTGCAGGTGGAAGCAAAGAAAAAAGTGGGACAGCTTTCAAAAGGATACAAACAAAGAGTGGGGCTGGCCGCCGCATTAATACACGATCCCGAAGTACTGATATTGGATGAGCCCACCACCGGCCTGGACCCTAACCAGATCATTGAAATAAGGGAGGTGATCAGAAAACAGGGGCAAAATAAAACGGTGTTGTTCTCCTCGCATATTTTACAGGAAGTGGAAGCTATCTGCGACAGGGTGATCATTATCAACAAAGGACAATTGGTTGCAGATGATAAACTGACTACCCTGCAAAAAGAAAATAGTAAACAACAAATTGTAAAAGTGGAATTTAAAGAATCAATTCAAACTGACTGGCTCAAAAACATGAGTAGTGTAATTGAAGTAGAAAATATTCAATACTCAACACCTGCCCATCCGGCAGGCGGGTTCAATATCCAATGCTCAGATGCAGCGCTTGTAAAAAAACAAATCCTGCAACTGTCAATTGATAAAAACCTGAACATTATTTCACTCCAAAGCGGGAACCACAGCCTGGAGGATATTTTTAAAAAATTGACTAATTAGAACCCTTTTTTTTCACCACCCGGTTTGTCCGTTTTTCCTTTTTCAAAATCACCGGCATATACCGTTACTAATTTTGATTTATCAAAGTATTTGCGCAGGGCGGCATTCACGGCATCCAGGCTCAATGTCTTTATCTTATTTTCCATATCCGTGTATTGGGTAAGGTCCCTGTCATTTTGTAAAAAAGCACGGAGTATACCAGCCAGGTTTTCATTACTGCCCAATGAAGCTTTGTTTTGTTCCTGCCAACTGGCGATTGATTTTGACAATTCATCCTGCGTAAAGCCGCCCCTGATAGCCTTGTCCACCTCCTGGTGCAGTGCAGAATCCAACCGGCCTTTGTACAATGGATTAAACATTGCATAGAGTCCCCAGTTACCGGTATTGTATTTATACTCCACATTCATAAAGCTGCCGGCACCATAGCTCATGCCTTCATTTTCCCGCAGCCGCTGTGGTATGCGGGAAGAAAGAAATGCACCCCCACCCAATAATTCATTAGCCATTAATGCAGCCGGGTAATCCGGATGCTTACGGGAAATATTCAGATTGATACCACCCAGCAGCATGGCATTGGTTTTATCCGGGGTATTGATGGTTTCCATAGCAGACTTCTTATCAAAAAACATCGGCTCCACTTGTTTGTAAGTTTCTTTACTGTTCCACTGGCCGAGTGCATTTTGCAAAAATGAGGTCACCGCTTTTTTATCCAGCTCTCCTACAAAAGAAGCAACGGAATTATTAGCTCCGTAAAAATCGGTATAGTATTTTTTTACATCATCCAGTCTTACTTTCGCCAGGTCTTGCAGGCTCTCGTCGGTGGATGATGCATAATAAGGATGACCTTTTGGATAATTGCTCAATAGTTTTGACAATTTTTCAGAAGCAATAGTTTGCGGGTCGTTTTTGCCTGATTCATAGCTGGCTTTCGTATCCAGAATTATCTTGTCAAACTCCGCTGCATCAAAACGGGGATGTTTCAGCATATCATCCAGCAGGCTGAGTGCGGCAGGCAGGTTTTGTTTGTCGGTATTTATATTAATAGACAAAGAACCCGAGCCGCCGGAAAAAGAAATATCTGTTTTTATCTTATCCAGTTCATCTGCAATTTGTTTTTTGGTACGGGTGGTAGTGCCGGCTTTTAACAAATCAGCCAGTATCGCCCCTGTTTCTGATTTATCAGATAAATTTTTTTCATCTCCAAAACGTAACACAATAGAAGCGGTGATCTTGTCTCCCTTTGCAGGTTTTTGCAGCAGGGCATATTTACCGCCATTGGGCAATGTGCCATATTCTGTGTTCTTTTTTATATTCCCAATGGTGTTTTCAAAATTGGCCTTTTGTGCAGCCACTTCTTTGCCTTTGTACCCATTCAGCAGTTTACCGATGTCAGGTGTTTCATTAACCACAGTTCTGTCGGGTGCAGCATCCGGAACAAACACCCCGTAAGTACGGTTAGAAGTTTTATAATATTTTTTTGCTACAGCCTGTATGTCGGTCAGGGCAAGTTTTTCTATCCTGTCACGGTACAAAAACCAGAGGCGCCAGTCGCCGGCACCAATAAATTCAGTGAGGACAATAGCAAAGTCATTTGTCCTGCTTATCGAATTCTCCAGGTTTTTCAGAATTGTATTCTTTGCGCGGGTCAGGTCTTCTTCGGTAAAGTTCATAGTACCTATAGCATCGGCAGTGCTGAAAAGGGCCTGCCTGGCACTGTCTATACTTTTATCGGAGGGTACTTCCACCTGGAAATAAGAAAATCCGGGGTCGAATAGTGTTTGAGCATACCCGTTCAGCTTAGAGGCCAGCTTTGAATCCACTAATTTTTTATATAAAATACCTGAGGGATCATTAGTCAAAATCTCTATAAGCGCATCATTAGCTGCATAATCTTTATCAGCCAATGATGGTGTATGGTATGCCATTCCGATATACTGTATATCACCGGTGCGGCGCAATGACACCTGCCTTTCACCATCCTGTGACGGCTCCACGGTATAAGTCGGCTGCAATACCCGGGCAGGCTTTGGCAGAGGGCCAAAATATTGCTGGCAATAAGCCAATGCCTTTTTTTCATCAAATTTTCCTGACACTATCAATACTGCATTATCCGGCTGGTAATATTTTTTATAAAAAGCTTTCAGATTTTCAGCCTTCACCCTTTCTATATCTTCTTTGCTCCCGATGGTGGATTTGCCATAGTTGTGCCAGAGGTACATAGCAGAAAGTATTCTTTCATTCAATACACTGCTGGGATAATTCTCCCCTATTTCAAACTCATTGCGCACCACACTGAATTCTTTTTTAAGTTCTTCTGCCAGTATTTTAGAATTTACCATCCTGTCTGCTTCCATATCTATGGCCCAGCGCAGGTTTTCATCGGAGGCGGATAAAATTTCGTAATAATTTGTGCGGTCGTACCAGGTGGTACCATTGGCCGAAGCCCCTTTATCAGCAATCGCTTTTTTAATATCAGTAAATTTTTTGCACTGCTTAAACAGCATGTGTTCCAGCAGGTGTGCCATACCGCTTTCTCCGTAACCTTCGTGGCGGGAACCTACTTTGTAAACAATGTTAACAGCGATATTGGTTTGAGATTCATCTGGCATTAATAAAATCCGGAGGCCATTGGCCAGTTCATATTCCTTAATACCTTCAACAGTGGTAATAAGTTTGGGTACAGTTTGTGCCTGTACAGGTTTTACATTCACCAATAAAAAAACAAGGCAGAGTGAGCAAAATAAGATTCGCATAATTAAATTGTTTGGAATAAAAATAAGTCCTTTCTGTGAAATGCCCGATCTGTTTAGGGAGATTGGGATGAGCGGACAGACCTCTGAAACTACCTGATAATAGTTATCGTTCCCTTTTCAGTAATCAGCTGATTATTGTTGTTGTAAAATTCCAGCACCCATACATATACCCCGGTATCAAGGTTTTCGCCATTGTATTTACCATTCCATCCCTCCCCTTCCTTTGTAGTATAAAATACCAGTTGGCCCCAGCGGCTGAAAACAGAAAAATTTCTCAGTGCTTTCTGCCCAACCAGGTAGGGCCTTGCCACATCATTTAGCCCGTCGCCGTTAGGTGTAAAACCAGTAGGCAGGTAATAACCGGGCTTTTTCAATACCTGCATCAGCAGGGTATCAGTGGTAACGCAGGTATGGCTATCCGTAATGTCTATCAGGTATTGTACATCATTGCCGGTGGCAAAAAATTCCGCGTATTGTGCATTGTACCTGCTAAGCTGCAATGCCGGTTTCCAGTTGTAAACATTCCCAACAGAATCCCTTATATGAACAAAGTGGCTGGATCCCTGCGGCACTGTAACACTACGGTAGCTGATAGGAATATGCTGTCTGTTCAACTGCACCTGTTTAGTAATGGTCCTGGGATCGTTTTCACAGCCCAGGTTCGTTATTTCCAGCGTTACATCTGCTTTTCCGGGCGCTGAATAAATTACCGGCGCAGGTTTTTTTACCGTGTACACAGGATCTCCGTTCTTAAAATCCCATCTATAATTTGAAAGTGGCGACCCGTTTTCATTACTGAGATTGGTAAATAGTACCGGTCGGTTTACACAAATAGAATCCCAGGTAAAATCAGGAATGCCGTTTGGCAATACATGTACCACGGAAGAAATACTGTCCTGGCAGGTAAATGCAGTAGTGGCAATAAGTTTTACATCATAAGCACCCACTGCGGCAAATGTTTTTACAGCATCAATAACCTGTTGCGAACTGCCGTCGCTGAATATCCAGTTATAGGTCATGGCCGAATTATCCGGCGCTGAAGATGTATTAGTGAACAGGAATGAATTTTTTGTAACACAGGATGTATCCGTATCAGGATCAAAAGATAGCAATGGCAGTGGATGCACAATAACGGGGATAGCTGCTGTAGTATCAGTACATCCGTTTTGCACCACCTGTGCCCAATAGCTGCCGGAGATGGTGGGTTGATAGACAGAAGTGATAGCCCCTCCAATTGTTGCATTATTATTATACCATTGTATAGAAGTGGAACTGCTGTTAACAGATAAAGCAGCTTCGTTTTTTAGATCACAAAATTCTGCATTCCCGGCCAGCCTGATAGCTGTGTCCACCACAATATTGGATATATATGCGGTATCATCTGAATAGCATCCGGTAAGTATATCGGTAGTTCTTACAATAAATTCCGTAGGCCCTGGAGGAATGGCTATTCCCATCGGGTTGGAGATAACCGGGTTGCTTACCTGGCCGGCTGATGTCCAGATATATGTATAAGCCGGTGTGGCCGGGCCTCCCAGTTGTGCTGATTGGTATTTGCATACAATGGCATCTGCACCGGCATTGGAAGTTGGCTTTGGAGAAACCGTAATCGCAGCATATAACGTATCCACGCAGCCAAATCCCGGAAATGGTGTTACAATCACCGGCATAATGGAGCCCACGGTCGGAGCAGGATTAAGGGGCAATGTCTGGCTGGTGCCAAGCAATGTTGAAAAAGTATTGTCTGAAAACCACTGATACGACTGAAAACCAAAAGGCGCTGTCAGGGTTATTGAATTATCACCCTGGCAGATAGTGGTGCCGGTTATGGCGCCGTTGCAGGTGGTGTTTACATCTATATAAGCATAGCCAAAGTGTGCTGAATAAACACAATCGTTGGTAATAAATTCCAGCATGATGCTTCTTCCGATATAGGCACTCAGGTTAATGGAGATCGGAGTCCAATCCTTATAATATACCGGCGCTCCGGGAGGAGATGCCGGCGACAACTGAAAACCTAACAAAGCAGCAGACGTTACAAAATCAAAATTCACGCAGGGTAAAGGTGCATTGGTGGACAGGTCAACAATCCTTGCCCGGAACCGGGGTTTTTCAAACAGTGCATGATTGAAATCCTGTAATACCACTGCATAATTAAAGATCATTGAAAAGGTGGTGAGGCTGGCAGGAATGGAATAGGAAAATGATACACTTTCTGCCTGGTGACCCCCTCCGTTGTTGCCAAGCATCACACTGTACTGGCTGCCATTCGGACAAAGCATGGGGAATGATCCATAGGGATCGGGGCCGGTTGTTGCTGCTGAAATAATAGTATGCCGACCCGGCAAGGGTAAAGTTGGTGCTAAACTTAAACTGCCATCAGGTAAAACAATTCCAGCCTGGCAGGACCAACCGTTAAAATCCCCATTTTCAAAGTTCATGTTGGGCGGGCATAGTCCTGCCTGTCCCTTTACAAGTGTGACTGACCCAAGGAAGAAAATTAAAAGACAGAAAATGTTTCTGGTTCTGGCAGTTAGCATAAATAATAAGCATGTAAACTTATTTAAAAAAAATTAAACTACCGGAGGATTGGCCGGTTTTTTACAAAGGCTTTGATTAACACTCGTTTGTATTCTAAAACTTCATAACCGCCTGGTATATTTCCGGCAAAACATCGTTTCTTTGCACCACGAAAGCCTGCCTGCTGAAAGCATTATTCAACAATTAATTTAAAATCAATCATGAGCTACATTGCAGAAATTTTCGCCAGACAAATTTTAGATTCAAGAGGCAATCCAACTGTGGAAGTGGATGTAATAACCGATGAAGGTGCTATAGGCCGTGCCGCTGTACCCAGTGGCGCCAGCACCGGCATTCATGAAGCCATGGAACTGCGGGATAATGACAAGAAAAAGTATGTGGGCAAAGGCGTATTGAAAGCCGTTAAGAATGTGAATGAGGCAATTGCTCCTGCATTGCTGGGTAATGATGTGGCCGACCAGACAGGTATTGATGAACTGATGATACAACTCGATGGCACCCCCAATAAAAGCAAACTCGGTGCCAATGCTATACTGGCGGTAAGTATGGCTGTGGCAAAAGCTGCGGCTGAAGAAGCATCCTTGCCATTGTTTCGCTATGTAGGAGGTACCAATGCCAAAACACTGCCCATGCCGATGATGAATATATTGAACGGCGGCGCCCATGCAGATAATAAAATAGATTTCCAGGAATTTATGGTAATGCCAGTTGGAGCCCCTTCTTTCAGCGAAGGTCTGCGTTGGGGAGTGGAAATTTTTCATACCCTGAAATCAGTATTGAAGAAAAAAGGGTTCAGCACCAATGTGGGAGATGAAGGTGGCTTTGCACCCAATATCCAGAGCAATGAAGAAGCAATTGATACGGTGATGGAAGCCATTCATGCTTCCGGTTATAAAGCGGGTTCACAGATCATGATTGCTATGGATGCAGCCAATAGCGAACTGTGGGACAGCAAGAAGAAAAAATATGTATTTCATAAAAGCAATGGCAAAGAAATGACCAGCGAACAACTGGTGAAGTATTGGGACGGGTGGGTGAAAAAATATCCTATCTGCAGCATTGAAGACGGGATGGCTGAAGACGATTGGGCCGGCTGGAAAATGCTGACAGAAGCCGTGGGTACCAAATGCCAGTTGGTGGGTGATGACTTATTTGTAACCAACGTAACCCGTCTGCAGCAGGGTATTGATAAAAGTATAGCCAATGCCCTGCTGGTAAAAGTAAACCAGATAGGTACGCTTACAGAAACCATCAATGCGGTAACCCTGGCACAGCATAATGGGTACAACACCATCATGAGCCACCGCAGCGGCGAAACCGAGGACAATACAATAGCCGACCTTGCCGTTGCATTAAATTGTGGACAGATAAAGACGGGCTCTGCCAGCCGCAGCGACCGGATGGCAAAATACAACCAGCTGATCCGTATCGAAGAATTACTGGGAAGCTCGGCTGTATATCCAACAGGAAAGATTAAATTTGGTAAATAGAGACGAGGGGCTTGAAGTCTGAAGGTTTGCTCAGACTTCAAGCCTCAAACTTCAGACCTCCTATATATGAAACTACTAACCTATATCCCCGGTTTTTTGAAGAGCAAATACCTTATTGCTATTGCCACATTTTGCGTAGTGCTTCTGTTTTTGGATAAGAATGACTTCTTTTCCCAACTGGACCGCAGGAAGGAATTAAAAGAACTGCAATTAAGTAAGAAATATTATACCACCCAGATAGCTGCCGAACGTAAAGAGTTAGAGGCACTTAAGTCGAACCCGGCCACCCTGGAAAAATATGCACGGGAGAAATACCTGATGAAGCGGGACGGCGAGGAACTGTTCATCATATCGGAAAACCCCGTAAAAGGAAAGAATTAGTACAAAATACACAATAAGGAAATCCTGCCCCCGTTAATAACCCGGACATTCGACTTATTCTCAAGGACAACATCTATTTACTGGACAAATTAATCGGTTTGCCAATGACCAACTTTACTCCCGAGGATCTTTTATTGTATTTGTATAAAGAAACCTCACACCAACAAACCAGACGTATTGAAACCGCATTGGAAAAAGACTGGACACTTCGTGAAAAAATGAATGTGCTCAAAGCTTCGATGCAACGGCTGGACAAAATTACTGAATCCCCCCGCACTGAAGTGGTATTGAATGTGCTGAACTACGCCCGGGAACAGGCTGTTGAAGAAGTTCAGTAGTTTCCCTTGCCGGCTTACAAAGAATTTGAATCCCGACCTGGCTGTCGGGATTTTTCTTTGCCCGCTGTAGCTTAACCGAAGGCGGGTTGGCTGGCCCCTGTCTCCGCCAACCGGCGGAAGACTTAGGTCAATGAATCTTTATTGATTGTAAATTTTGCTCAAAGAAAAAAGGTAAAGGGTCTTTTTACATTTACATTATGGTGAATAGCAAACAGAATGTAAAAGAGTGGCTCTATTTTTCTCTTTCACTGAAAGAAAAAATAGAACAGATCATAGATCGCAACAGACGATGATAGTCCCCAAAGGATGCCTTTGGTATAGTACTGAAGCCTGGCAAACCATATAACACATTTCTTTAGAAAAACTGAAGATACAATATTGAATATGTGATCTAAGTTCCCATTCGGGGGACAGGAGGCTGAAGACAGGAAGCCGGGAACAGGGGCTTTCCTTATCTTGCAACATGACCCGAAAAGAACGTTACCAATTCGTAATTGATTACTTCGAACAGTATATGCCGGTGGCTGAAACCGAACTCACATTTGATGACCCTTATGAATTACTGGTGGCCGTTATCCTCTCAGCACAATGCACCGATAAACGGGTGAACATGACCACCCCTGCCATTTTTCAAAAATATCCCAATGTACATGCGCTGAGCAAAACCACATTTGACGATCTGTTTCCCCTCATCAAAAGCATTTCTTATCCCAACAATAAAACCAAACACCTGATCGGCATGGCTAATAAAGTTATCGATCAGTTCAATGGCGAAATCCCGATGACAGTGGATGAACTGGTACAACTGCCCGGTGTAGGCAGAAAGACTGCCAATGTAATTACCTCCGTAATAGACCGGCAGCCCAATATGGCCGTAGATACGCATGTGTTCCGGGTCAGTAAAAGAATCGGGCTGGTACCGCAAACTGCTTCCACACCATTAGCGGTGGAAAAAGAACTGGTGAAAAATATTCCGGAATCATTGGTACATAAAGCCCATCATTGGCTCATACTGCATGGCCGGTATACCTGCCTCGCCAGGAGTCCCAAATGCGGGCAGTGCGGCCTGCAAACCGCCTGCAGATATTTTCAACAGCAAAAGCCCTGAGTAAATTCCGGTTTTCATTTCGGATAAAAACTGTTCTTTATAAAAAACACAAAGAAATTATAAAATTTATCCGCATAAATCAGGCTTTAGCATAATCCTTGCATGAGTTGGCAGATTATTCATTCTATGAACAGCCAACTTTTGAGAAACACTCACCGACTTCTGTTTATCGTTTTGCTTTGCACACACAGTCTGCTGCATGCACAACTGCCACCCAAACATTGGGCCACGCAATATGGCGGCAGCGAAGTGGACATTCCCCTTGCTATTAAATTCACCACCGATGGTGGCACTATTGCAGCAGGATATACCGATTCTAAAAGTGGTGATGTAAGCCCGCAACCCAACCGTGAGTATTGGGACCTGTGGATATTGAAATTAGATAAATGCGGTACTGTACAATGGGAAAAATCATTTGGTGGAACCGGCTATGAAAGTGCAAGAGATGTGGTGCAAACCAAAGATGGTGGCTATATGGTGCTTGGTGAAACCAATTCAACTGATGGTGGTGTAGTGGCAGGCTATGGCGGTACAAAAGATATATGGCTGCTGAAACTATCTGCCACCGGCAACCTGGAATGGCAAAAAAGATATGGTGGTACAGGGCTTGATATTGGCAATCATATTGAAGTGGCAACAGACGGCAGTTATATCATTGCTGCCTCTTCCACCTCCAATGATGGTGATATACGGGGCAATCACAGCACCGGCACTTACACAGATGGGGTGCTGATGAAAATAACAGCCGCCGGTGTACTGCAATGGAGTAAATGTTTTGGTGGCACTAAAAATGAAGAGCTGTTTGATTTTGAAATTATAAATGGTGTTACTTTTCTCGCCGGCTTCACCAATTCCATAGATGGTGATATTCCCCCCAATCAAAAAAACTACGATATGTGGCTGCTGGCCATAGATGCAAATGGTAATAAAGTATTGAGTAAAATTTATGGCGGCTCGCAAAATGATGTGGCCTATACTATGACGAAAGGGGCCAATGGTTCATTAACACTGGCCGGGTACACCACTTCTACAGATGGTGATGTAAGCGGGCCTAAAGGCAGCCAGGACTATTGGGTCATCAATGTGGACCAAAAAGGGAAACTGAACTGGCAGAAAGTACTTGGTGGCACCGATGCAGAATATGCCAAAACAATTATTACAGATAAAGACAGCAGCTACATCGTTGGCGGCATTACCTATTCTGATGATGGTGATATAACAGGATCGTTGGGTAATGGCGATTTCTGGACGGTGAAGCTCAGCCCTTCAGGAACAGTAATATGGAAAAAGAACTGGGGCGGTGGCGGCAACGATCATTTGCGCTGCATGATAAGAAATCCACTGGTAAATGAATATTACCTCGCCGGTGATTCAGAATCCGGCAATGGTGATTTCAGCAATGCACAGGGTGATGCAGACTTTGCTGTAATTAAATTAAAAATACCTGAACTGCTCAGCAAAGATTCGGCAGTATGTAATGTAAATGCATTCATTCCCTTCCAGGATACATTAGCGGATATATGCGGGTATGATTCTGCAATTGTAAAATATAAACCTGTTCCGGTAAGCGGCCCGTTCGATAGTATCCGTAAAGCTGATACAATTTTCATCGGGCAAAGTGTAACGTTGCACGCCAATGGCAATGGCGCTATTACCTGGAATACACATACCACGTTAAGTTGCACCAATTGCAATGACCCTGTAGCCACACCATCAGTCACCACTGTATATACAGCCACCAATTCTTCACCGGATGGCTGCCAGGTATCCGATTACTTTACAGTAGTGGTATTAAAAGATGCCCTGGTAAATATTCCCACCGGCTTTACACCCAACGGAGACGGCCGCAATGATTATTTCGGACCGCTGGGCAAAGTGCCTGATGGTTATCTTTTGCAGGTCTTTAACCGCAACGGCGAAATAGTTTTTAAAAGCACCGCTATAAACAAACGATGGAACGGTTACTTTAAAGGAATGCTGCAACCCCCCAGTGTATTCATTTACCTGGTGGATTATAAAGACCTGCAGCAAAAACCACATCAGCAGAAAGGAACATTTGTACTGATCCGATAACATTTTATTACTGGTAAATATTTATTTATGGACAGAAGAGAATTTTTCAGAAAAGCCGGGAAAAGATATGCAGGCGAAAAACACCAGCCTTCCCGCAACAGGATGTTTGCCGGCCTGGCTCCCTATACGGGCGCCTGGACAGTAAATGAAGTAACACACCTGTTGAAGCGGACCATGTTTGGCGCTAAAAAAACGGATGTGGATCATTTCCTCGCCTTATCACCCGGTGCAGCCGTGGATGAATTGCTGAATAATATTACTGCTCCCAGTCCGCCATTAAGAGATTACGGATTGATGGAAGATGATGGTGTGTTTTATGATGACCTTGGAGTGGCTATCGGGCAAACATGGGTGAATGATCCCAACATAGCCAGTGCGGTGGAAATAAGAGGGCAGATCACTGGTAGAAGAAGGGATAGTTTAAAAAAATGGTGGGCAGGTCTTATCATAAACCAACAAAGAAGTATACAGGAAAAAATGGTGCTGTTCTGGCATCATCACTTCTCTGTACAGGAATCTGAAATCGAAAATTCACAATTCTTATACCGTCATCACAATTTGCTGCGCAGCAATGTGCTGGGCAATTTTAAAACACTGGTGCGTGAAGTAACGATAGATCCTGCTATGCTGGTGCACCTGAACGGGTATGTGAATTCAAAGCAGGCCCCGGATGAGAACTATGCCAGGGAGTTGCAAGAACTCTTCGCCATTGGTAAAGGCGATGATTCGCTATATACAGAAAATGATGTGATCGCTGCAGCCAGGGTATTGACCGGCTGGCGTATCAACAGTATACCGCTGGGTTCTTATCTCGATATTAGTGCACATGATACGGGCGCTAAAACATTCTCCGCATTTTATAATAACACCACCATCACCGGCAGCACCAATCCCGATCAGGAACTGGATGCACTGATAAATATGCTGTTCAATACCACAGAAGCGGCCCGCTTTATCTGCCGCAAGCTGTACAAGTGGTTTGTGTATTATGATATTGATGAGGCTGCAGAAAGAGATGTCATCATACCCATGGCCACGGTTTTGCAAAGCAACAATTATGAAATAAAGCCGGCCCTGGAAGTGCTGTTTAAAAGTGAACACTTCTTTGATACCATTAACCAGGCCTGCTATATTAAAAACCCGTTTGACATGATAGTGGGCACACTGCGGGAATTCAGTGTTCCGTTCCCTGCTTATACCAATTACGCTGCCGGTTATCCTTTATTCTTTTCATTATACCAGAATGCAGCTGATATGCAGCAACAATTATTTCAGCCGCCTGATGTATCGGGATGGCCATCCTATTACCAGGAGCCGATGCATTATGAATTATGGGTAAACAGTAACTCATTACCCAAGCGGGCAGATTTTACAGACGCACTGGTGAATGATTCAGTAATTGATGTAAGGGCTTTTGCCAATTATTCATCCAATCCGGCAGATCCTAATCAACTGATCATTGATGTAACAGCATTGCTGTTGCGATATCCGCTTTCAACCAATTCAAAGAATTATGTAAAGACCCGTTTTTTAACCAACAATACAACGGATGATACTATCTGGACCAATGCCTGGAACAGTAATAACAATACTGTTATCAACGCATCATTGAAAGAGATGTTCAAATTCCTGATGAACCTGCCGGAGTTTCACTTGTGCTGATGAACCAATAAACTAATTAATCAATAAACTGATGAACCAGTTAACTAATTAACCAGTAACACCCCAACACATGGATAGAAGAAAATTTTTACGCAAGACAGTACCAGTAGCCGTTACGATGCCTGCTTTATTAAATGGCTTTTCGTTTACCGCACAAGGTGCAGAAAGTAACCTGGCCCGCTTACTGGAGCAAACCCTTACTGATACCGACCATGTTTTTGTACTGGTGCAATTGGGTGGTGGCAATGACGGGCTGAACATGGTGATACCATTGGATATCTATGGCAATTATTATAATGCCCGCACTAATGTGGCCATACCACAAAGCCAGGTGTTGCGGCTGGATGGAAATGATAAATCAGGTTTGCACCCCGCCATGACGGCCATGCAGAATATGTTCAATGATGGGAAAATGAGTATTGTACAATCTGTTGGATATGAAAATCCGACCTTCTCCCATTTTCGGGATACGGATGTATGGAACAGCGGCGATACAAGAAGAAACAGGAGAGAAAGGGTAAAGACCGGATGGATGGGCCGCTATCTTGAAAGTGAATACCCCGGCTACCCGGATGCATTCCCAACTGCAGAGATGCCAGATCCACTGGCCATACAAATAAGCAATTTCCCCACACTGGCGATGCAGGGCTCCATTTACTCCATGGGCCTGTCTATCACTAATCCTGAAAAAATATATACGTTTGCCAATCCCTTTTCTGATTACCCGCTCAACTCGGTACCTGCCAATAAGGAATTAAAATTCTTACGGGTGATTTCAGAGAAAACAAAAATCTATTCCGATATCATACGGGCTGCGTATCAGCGGGCCTCTACCATGGCTACCTACCCCACTAATAACAGCCTGGCCGACCAGTTAAAAATTGTAGCCCGACTCATTAAGGGTGGATTGAAAACAAGAGTATATACCGTTAGCATGGGTGGTTTTGATACACATAAGCGGCAGGTAAATGCCAGTGATACCACTACCGGCAATCATGCCAAATTGATGAAAGATCTTTCCGGCGGAATAAATGCCTTTCAGCAAGACCTGGAAATGATGGGCCTGGATGAAAGGGTGATGGGAATGACCTATTCCGAATTTGGAAGACGGATAAAATCCAATGCAAGTTTAGGCACTGATCATGGAGCGGCAGCACCTTTAATTATGTTTGGCAAAAATGCAAAGAAGGGTATATTGGGAACCAGCCCGGGTATTCCTGCTGATATACAGGTGGTGAATAATATTCCATTCCAGTATGATTTCAGAAGTGTGTATGCCTCTGTGCTGGAGCAATGGTTTTGTGTAAAACGCCCGGCACTGGATAATATATTACTGCAAAACTATCAATCATTACCACTTATAACCGGCCCCTGCGGTGTGGCAGATGATCCGGAAGATACCAACAATAATTCCAATGCCCTGTTACTGAAACTGTGGCCCAACCCATATACCGTCAATGCCACTATTCAGTTTTCCACTACCGGCGGCCATACCATGATACAGCAGATAAATGCGCTGGGCCAGGTGGTAAAAGTGCTGGCCGATGGTGAATATGCAGCCGGCACCCATAATATTGATATTTATAACGATGGCTTGCCATCCGGCGCTTATTTCTTGCGACTTCAGAATAAGTCGTTGCAGAAAGTGCTGAATGTGTTGAAGGTGAACTAATGAAAAAGAGGGTGTTATGTCAGAGATAACATCCTCTTTTTTTTATCCGGCATCCGGGTCATCCCGGCCAATCAGGCTTAAATTTCCCCTATCCTGCCACTACACTAATTAAAAACCCCTAAACTTTTTTATTCTAAAAGATTTCTTCCTATTTTGTCCCTTCTAACCCCTGAGACACTCCCCCTCAATCCAACCCCTCTGACAGAAACCGGTCATTTTAATCATTTTTAAGAAAATTTGTTAGCGGATGAGGAAACTATTCGTGGTGGCGTTGATAAGCTGTGCCGTACTTTATCAACCCCTGAAAGCTCAAAATTACTATTACAATGATAAGTACATGGAAAGTGCCGTCGTCTTTGAAATAGGCGGCAGCTTTGGTGTAATGAATTCACTGACTGACCTCGGCGGTAAAAAAGGCCCTGGTAAAAACTTTGTCAAAGACCTTCGCTGGAAAACGGCAAAGCCAAGCTACGGTGTATATGTGCTTGCTAATTATTTAGATAAAATATCCCTTCGTGTGGAAGGTACTTTTGGCCAGGTAGTTGGGTTCGACAGCATTTTGAAAAAAGTAGCTTCCTCCACAGGCGGCCGTTATGAAAGAAACCTGAGCTTTAAAAGTAAAATAACTGAACTGCAACTGGCGCTTGAGGTCCATCCCCTTATGTTCAAAGATTTTGAAGACGAAGACCCTCCGTTGCTATCTCCTTATGCAATCGCAGGGGTGGGTGTATTTTCATTCGATCCGCAGGCCAAACTAAACGGGCAATGGTATGCACTGCAACCCCTGCATACTGAAGGACAGGGATTTAGAGAATATCCCGACAGAAAAAATTATCAGCTTACACAATTGAATATTTCTGCAGGAATGGGACTTAGATACCAGCTAAGCCCTTTCCTGATCACCAGGCTGGAATTTGTTCACCGCATATTGAGTACCGACTATCTTGATGATGCCAGTAAAGGATATATTGACCCTGCCTTGTTTTATAATTACCTGCCTGCCAATAAAGCAGCAATTGCACAACAATTATTCGACAGGAAAGGAGAAATTAGCCCTGGTGATGTGGGCCTGGCAACTGAAACAAGGGGAGATCCAAAAGACAATGATACCTATTTCACTATCCAGCTAAAAGTGGGTATCACACTGGGCCGTCAGAGAAGATAATTCCTTTATTATTCAATGCATAAAACCCCGTTCTGCCTGAAACTGAACGGGGTTTGTCTTTATTTGATAGGATACTCAAGCGTTTCCGTTCGATGCGCAAGCATTCCCGCTCGACTGAAAAGCGTTCCCGGACGACCCGAATGCTTTACAGCACGACCTGAATCAGGGCAACCGGATTAAAATCTCGCCATAGAATGTTTAAAATGGCAAATAGGAACACAGATGACGCTGATTAAACGGAGTTTATTTCTTTGTATTCTCAGTGTTTCTGTGTTTCAGTGGCAATTTGTATTCTCTGCATCTCTGCGGTTAAATTGCATTTCTGCCGAAGGCAGTTTTTTTATAATACGTTTGCCCCGGCTATGTGATAGCCAAACAACACATAATTTGTAGCTTTGGTGCATACCATTATACCTGCTTACAGACCATTCAAAAAACTAACCATGCAAGACGGAGCATTTAATCTGAGTGAAAATCTATTTAACAGCCGCCTTTCCTTCCGGCAATTAGTTACAGCACTCAAAAAAAATATTGCTGACGGTAATCCGGGCATGCAAAAATTATATGGAACGGTGGTGGCAGAATTTGACAACTACCCGCACCTGCTGGAAACCATTACCGACCTCAATATCCTGCAGCCCCATAAAGAATTGATTGAAGAATTGCTGTCTGCAGTATTTCCTCCCACTACGGCCAACTATATGTATGGCATACTATTCCCTTTTAAAAACCAGGCCGTATATGCATCTCCTCTTTTTAAAAAACTGTTAATAAAACCCGGCTCCAATGAGATTATTATTCAGGACAATCCTGCGAATAGTGATATCAACCGGGAAAAACTGCATTTTGCATACGGCCTTATTTTAAAAAAATATATGGGCTATGACAGTCCCGAAACTTCCCGTTCCATTTATCCTTTTCCGGATGAAAGCACCGGACTGGTAAAATATATGGAACTGAGGCTCGATGGCCGTTTTATAGACGTGCATCCCATCGGCGAAATGCCGGCCATGCCGGAGAGCATGCTGGACAGTGTGTATAACAGGATCCTTTCTCTGGAAGAACTGATGCACCAGATACCGCTGGACCAGTTTGTGTTTGAAGGACTGACAGTGATACGCATTAATGACGTTACCGAACAGGCCGTCATTGCAGAAATGAAAAACAGGCTGCTGGATATTAATGCAATGCCCGATACCGCAGCCTATACCGACCTGGAAAAGCATATTCAAAACCTGATAGGCCTCAAAGACCTGATGATTGGTGTTACCCCATTTTTCAAGATTAACCGGCACTATATCTATTCAGATATGCATAATAACAATAGCCTGTTGTTTCGCCACATGCAGCATGTGGCTGAAAAAGATGAGATCAGCGATTATTGTAAATTATTATTCAGGGAAAACAGCCAACCAATACTGTTTGAAAACCTGGATGAAAAGACAGCGGGTGAAACACAATGTCTTCCTTACTATTATAAAGCCGGTGCCCGCAGCATCATCATCTGCCCGCTGAAACAAAATAATGAGCTGCTCGGTATGCTGGAAATAGTATCTGCCAAACCCGGCCACCTCAAGCCGGTGCATATTGGAAAAATAGAGGCCGCCATTCCTTTGTTTACACTGGGCCTTGAAAAAAGCCTTGAATTACTGAATACAGAAGTGGAAAGAGTGATTAAGAAAAAATTTACCGCTGTACAGCCGGCCGTAGAATGGAAATTTACAGAAGCCGCATTAAACTATATCGTGGGCCGCCAGCAAAAAGAAGATATAAAAATTGAACGCATTGCATTTTCCGACGTATTCCCGCTGTATGGGGCCATTGATATCCGCAATTCTTCCACGGAAAGATCGCAAGCCATACAACATGATATGCTGGACCAGCTAAACCTGGCCCGGCGGGTGGTGCTGAAAGCACTGGCCCATACGCCACTGGTATTGCTACAGGAAATAGAATTTAAAGTTGATAAGTTTATCAAGGCTGCTTCCGATGTATTACAGTCAGAAGAAGAGTTGAGCATCCGTGATTTTATGCAGGGACAGGTAGTCTCCGTATTCCATCACCTGCGCAGTACAGATCCGGTATTGAAAAACGAAATTGATGAATATTTTGCTGCCCTTGACCCGCAACTGGGCATGCTGTACCATCACCGGAAAGAATATGAACAGAGCATTTCCCGCATTAATGATACACTGGCAAAATTTATTGATAAAGAACAGGCAGCGGCACAAAAAGTATATCCGCATTATTTTGAACGCTATGTTACAGACGGGCTTGAGTTTAATATTTTCCTGGGACAAAGCATCAGCCCCCGCAAAAAATTTGATGAGATATACCTGCGCAATATGAAGATGTGGCAACTAACTGTTCTGGCCAGGGCCGCCAAAGTAACAAACAAACTGGAGGGTGAACTGAGCCATGCCCTGCGCACCACACAACTGATACTTTCACACAGTGAGCCACTGGCCATCCTGTTCCGCACAGAAGAAAGGAAGTTTGATGTGGATGGCGCCTACAATATCCGCTATGAGATTGTAAAAAAGCGGATTGATAAGGTTCGTATAAAAGATACCAACGAAAGGCTGACACAACCCGGTAAGATCGCCATTGTATATTCTCAGACAAAAGATGCTGCAGAATACACAGAGTACATCGAATTTCTCCAGAATAAAAACCTGCTGAAATCCCATATCGAACACCACGATCTTGAAGAGCTGCAAGGCGTATCGGGATTGAAAGCCCTGCGTGTGGATGTAAATTTTGAAGAGGAACCTAAAAAAGAAACGCCGGTGGAATTATCGGAGGTAACGAGTGAGCAGTTGCTGGGGAAATAATACACTATAAAAACTATCAATATCTTTTCGGTTCCGTTCCGGTATATCTGATCCTGACAATGATAATTTCTCTTTCTTAAATGCGATATGCAACGCTGTAATGATGCAGCTCATAAGCCCTGAAACTTCCATCATTATTTACCCTGTACTTATCTGGGGATATATTTCAGGATTTAAGGAAAGATTACAGGTAGAAGCAAGAATATCTGCTTTTACTTTTTCTGCATTCTGGTAAGAGTGTTTTAAAATATATTTATACGCCTTTGCAAGTTGATTTTGCGCCCTCAATGGCCACTTTACCTCTCTTACCATTTAGCAGCTCTTTTTCCATTTCTTCCTGTGTTATATAATTTCCTGCCCCTGCTTCCACCAACGCCTCATCAATCTCCTTATTATATTGCGCAATGCTCACAGGGCTGTCATCTTCATTGCCCCGTTGTAAAAATGTTTTAACATCAGCAAAACAGATTTTCTTTCTGTTTCGCTCAACTGTACAAAATAACTCAGCCACTCTTTTTCTAATAGGTTGTCCATACAATTTTAATTTGTAAAATTTAAAACATTATTCTGTTAATTAAAAGTCACCCTGAAACCTGGTAGTGTCTCAGTTTGAAAAAAAATGAACCACATAGGCTTTTCTATGTAGTTCAAGCGCATTTTAGAGGCAACCAATTTTCAAACTGAGACACTACCTGAAATCTGATAAAAATAACATCCTTAATCAACTGCTGAATAAATTTTTCATCTAATTGGAATATCAAGTTTTCTCATCCTTTTTTGTGCAATCATAAATCTTTTATGATTGCTGGGCAAATTCAATCCAGGGCAGGCGTTTTTAGAATTTTTTCAACCCTTTCCGGCAAGGTTGCTTTAGTAAGAGGCATATCTGATTTAAGATATCTTTTCCTGACAATTAAAAAAGCTACCAGGAAAAATATCCATATAGTATGTGACAGGAACTTTGTTATCCACTGATAAACAAGACCTTTAGGCGCCTCAAATTCATTGGGTTGCCCGTAAGAGTAATTCAGGAAAACACTCCGGATTTCTGCCGAATCCCACTGATTATAAGCGCTGCGTAAAATCTTATCGTTGTTAACAAGAAAATTGACATCGGGCCGGTTATATGCTTCCAGTACTTTTTTATCAGGCTCCAGGTTAGTGTCAAAAAAATGCCAGTTATTATCATAATAAGCTTCAAAACAAAAATGGCTTCCATTATTGTTTCCTCCGTTAAATTTAACTTTCCGGCTCATAATCCCTTTTCGCTTAAGCAATTCCATCATTACAAGAGCTTGCTGGCTGCAGGCTGCATAAGAATACTTCATTATATCATCAGGTACCACAATAGCGCTGGCAGTTGTGCCGGTTACAGGCTCCAGCATCAGCGCCAGATAATTATCAGAGTACCCATAATGGGAATATCCATGAAAGAATTTTTTTTTCACCGCTGATGCGGCAATGGCCGAATAATTCTTTTCAAAGAAACCCCGGTTGTTATTTACCTGGCTGGCATCATAAAGGCTGTCACAATATAATTCAAGCTTTGAAATAGAAGCAAGCCTTTTTAGGGAAGGATCAAATTCCTCTTTCCCATTATAAACAGGTGTTTCATAATTAAACCTGTTAAAAACTGTACCGATATTAAACAAACACACCAAACTCAGCAACAGAAAAAAGGTAAAAAAAATGAAAAGTAAAACCTGGACCTTAAATAATAGTCGTTTCATAAATAAGCGGATTGATCTTTAATTAAACAGGGATTAATTTCAGTTATCACAAGCTACCGGGTGAAATAGTCAACTTGCGCAAGTGCAAATCACCTTTACTGTCATCTCTAATATATTTATATCTCCTGTTCTCTTATTAAATAATGAACCGGAGGAAAATTTATAGCCTTCCTGTCAGCTCACTAAACTCATCTATCCATACCGGATATTGAATAGAAGATGCTTTGTCTTTGTATGTTTTGTTTTATCCCTGTCAATTTTCAATTTGCCTTTTTAATGAATCAAATTTCAGGCAATACAATAGTACTCCTAAAGAAAAAAGTATTTTTAAAATATTTTTTCTGGCAATCTTGTTGTTTTTACAACAAGCTGTTTATTTCATGCTCGTGGTTTGGAAAATTTTCCCCGAGTGGGGGTGTGTATGGTTAGCTAAAAAAGCTACTGCAAAGAAAAACAATACTTTTCATATTTCCTGTGCCATACAGTACTATTTTTTTCACTTTATACATTTACCTGTTAAAATTTATCAACAATCATCCTTACATTTTATAGCTATATATCAAAAGGTAATTACCTGGCAGGGAATACACCCCGCACCGGAAAATTCCCGATAAACACAGAAGAGTAAAGAGAAAAATAACCTGGAATGGTCCCGTTTTAATTTCAAAACAGTATTAATTATCAATTACTCCATTTAAAAAACCAGTCTCTGCATACGCAAAGACTGGTCATATTATCTTATTGCTGTTATATTAAAACTTAAAGCCCAATCCTATCAACGGCAACTTATCTTCATCAGACACTGCATAAGTAAAGGATAGTAATATGCGGCGCAATGGTGAGAACCAGAAACCACCACCATAACCCACTTTCATTTCCTTATCCACATCATTCTTTACCCATACCCTGCCTGCATCCACAAATGCGTGGATACCAAATGCAGCGGGGAACAAATAAGTTTTGAAATTAGCCAGGCGCAACCGCAACTCTGCCTGGTTATAGAATTTTGATTTGCCGGCAAACCTGAACTTACGATAACCCCGCAGGTTTTCATCACTGCCAATGTATTGTGCCTGGTGAAATTCAAACGTGCCGGTATTAATACCACCACCAATCCTGTTGGCAAAAGTGAGTCGGTCGTTGATAAGGTTAAAATAAAAACTGATATCGGTATTGAGTTGCGTGGTTTTATATTTTGTGTCTTTCAAACCGGATAAATGCCTCATCCTGGTATCCCAATACACCCCGCTTTGCGGCAGCACTTTGTGATCCCTGGTATCCACTATCAATTGTAATAAGGCTCCCAAATAAGTTTGCTTTTTAAACAGGGTGGCGGGGTCAAGTCCATTGGATCCTGTTTGGGAGATATACCGGACCATATTAAATTTATCATCAGAGTCCATTTCAAAAAACTGGAATGTAGGTCCCACACTCAGCATCACTTTGTCTGAAAACCGCTGACGGAGCAGCAACGATGCATCGGCCAGGTCGTAGCGGGCCCGGTAATACCTGAATTGCCCGGGCTGATTTTTATCATACACCGTATTTATACCATACCCAAAAAAATTGGTGGTGTTATTAGGAGATTTAATATCAATATCTGTGGTAATATCTGTATTTGCCCCAAGCACACCAATAAATTCATTGCTATAGCGGAAACGGAATGAGCTGGTGGATAAGGCATGGTTAATAGCCAGGCTATGCGATGATTTATACGGATCTTTACGGAATCCATGCCTTACTATTTTAAAGGCCAGGCCGAGTGATAGGCCATCATCCGGATTGAACCCTATGGAAAGACCCGGGAGAAATTTATTATAGTCGTAATAAATACGTTTGAACTCATTGGCAGTACTGTCATTCGACATCCTGTCTTTTAATTTTCCCACTATTTTATTACCTCCGTCTTTCTTATCGTATACCAATCCGCTGCCGGAAGATTTTACCGAATTCTCAAATACATCATTGCCGCCACCACCAATCATGCGTACTTTTATTTTATCGTTGGTGCCTTTCATTACAAATTTATCCGCTCCGTCAAAACCATACAGACGTATCTCTTTGGTATGCATAGGGTCAAACTTTCTTTCATACATCTTTGAAGAGGTCTGACCATCTTTGTCTACTTTATAAACTTGCAGCAAAGTGGATCCATCATTATTTCTGGTTATTTCAAATAGCTCTTTCTTGTCGCTGGCCGTTACACTTACAATTTCACTCAGAAAATGAAAATACTCCATCGTTTCTTTTGCCAGGTTATTACGACGGGCTTTCAGTGTCTGTATAATTTTAGCAGCTGAAATATCCCTGATCTCAGCCGGCTGTTGGGCCAGTGCTTTTTCAATTACAGCGTCTGTCATTTGTGACAGCAGTTTTTCTGTGGCTTCTTTCCAGTCATTTTCCGCCAATTCATTTAAAAAGAAACGATCCAGGTTTCGGGCGGCAAAGTTGAAAAGGCGTATACTGTTGGCCGCAGGTTTAAACCCTTCGAGCTGGGGTACAAAAGATCTTTTTTTGGCAATACCCGGCAGCAGCCCCTGGTTGATATAAAAAGCCTGGTCACGGTCTTTTGGTATTGGGTAAAAAGTTTTGCCCTTCCCGTCAGCATTATCCCTGGCACCCCACTGCCACTGGTCTTCATGCCGGTCAAGGTCCATAACATACATATCTAATATTCGGGCTGTCAGCAATGCCCGCTGGTCTACCCGGTTATCATTATCATTTTCCAGTTTATCGGCCACTTCATCTGTATCAAATCCTTTATTCACGCCTTCGGGTAATGCTTCCTCCAGTGTAGCCAGCATATTGCCAAATTCTTTACGGAATTCTCCCAATTGGGGATCATCCGGAATATAAACCAGCTTTACTTTTCCATAAGGCACACCAACAGCATCCTGCAAAATACTCATTGAGAGGCTGGCATAAGGATACGATGCAGAAACACCATCCGATACAAGGTCAGCCGCTGCCTGGCTTTGTAAGTCGCCGGGAAGGGTTTTATCCGTAATAAATTTCTGTATGGAGCGGATCTTGTATTGTCTGCCATCTCCCGCATCCAGCCGCAGGGATTTGGTTTGCTTTCCCCCTCCTTTTTTTACAGGAGTAAGCCCTCCTTTTTCTGTAGCAAGATTAATAACAGGCACTTTTACCGGGGTGTTCCATTCTTTCCGGTAATTGGCACCCATCCAAAAAGTACGGGAAGATTTCATTTGAAAGGTCGAGCCTTTAATGGCAAAAGAATCGGTTCCATTTTGTGTATAGGCAGAAAATACAAACAGAAATAGAAAACCGACCAGGAGTGACAGAATTCTCATGATGTAAAATTTAAACAGTTATTGGTAATGGTTGCAGCGAATCTTAATTGTTTAAGATACGTCTTTTTTGAAAAAAGGAAAACTTGTCCAGGGAAACAAAGATAGGATTGTGCTCATATTAATCAAATACCCTATAAATGGTATATTATTCAGGATAAAGGAGCATTTAATTAGACAAATTTTGGGCCTGCCAGCCATTCAGGAGAAAGTTTTGTGTAAATTCAAAACTTTATTTGGCCGGGCATCGTTATATAGCCAGCTTTCTGACATACTTGCTTGCAGATTGCTTTATTCTGATACATACGGCTTCCCCCTGGATAAAAAAATATAGCGTTTAACTGGATACTTCTATCAACCACCGGTAATGAATAAAAATGTTGTTCTGATTGGTCTGTGCTTATTGCTGCATCTGTGCCTTGTTGCCCAGGAAGATACCATCACCCAGCGCATTGTCCTGATTGGCGATGCCGGACAGCTTACCAATGGCCATCATCCGGTGGTGGATGCCGTGCGAAGGTTCATCACTATGGATAATAAAACCACTATTCTTTTTCTAGGGGATAATTTATACAAAAACGGGTTGCCGGATGACCAAAATACAGCATACAACACCGCAAGGGCCGTTTTGGACACGCAGTTATCCATAGCCGATCATACCCCCGCCAAAGTATATATGATCCCTGGCAACCATGACTGGGAAAACGGCAGCCGTGGCGGTTTTGATGCAATTGTACGCCAGCAACTGTATGTTGATTTTCTGGGCAAACCGAATGTAAAGTATTTCCCGGAAGACGGTTGCCCCGGACCGGTAGAGGTAATTTTAGGAAAAGACAGCAGCGTTGCCGTCATCCTCTTTGACAGTCAATGGTGGCTGCATCCCTATGATAAACCTGAAATAGAATCTGACTGCTCCTCCAAAACAAAGGAAGAGCTGGTGGCCCAGATAGCAGATATGCTGGCCCGCAATTCGAAAAGATTGGTGCTGATAGCCTGCCATCACCCTTTTGAAAGCAATGGTATGCATGGCGGCTATTATACAATCAAGCAGCACATCTTTCCTTTTACTGATGTCAATAAAAACCTGTACATACCGCTGCCCATATTGGGTTCCATTTATCCTATAGCCCGCAGCGTATTCGGCACCCCCCAGGACCTTAAGCATCCCAACTATGCCAATATGGTGGAGCAGATAACTGACGTGGTAAAAGCCTCTTCTACCAATACAGTATTCGTGTCTGGTCACGACCATAACCTGCAATACATAAAAAAGAATGGCTATGACTATATAGTAAGCGGGGGCGGCTGCAAACAAAACCGCACCTCCAAAAGCAAGAGCAGTCTTTTTAATTCCACATCCACCGGCTTTTCTGTAATGGAAGTGTCTAAAAATAAAAATGTATCCGTTACTTTTTATACCATTACAGACAGCGGTATGACCAAGGCCTATACCTCCCACATGCTCAATTTTTCGAAGATCGCAGACACAACAAAGGCGGCGGTGGTTGAAGAGTATGTATCAAAATACCAGAACACCGTTACAATGGCGGCCCGTAAAGATTATAAACCCATACACGGGTTTAAAAAATTCTTTATGGGACAAAATTACCGGGCAGAATGGTCGGCCCCGGTAAATATGAAAGTACTTAATATCAACACGGAGAAAGGCGGGATGAAAATTCGCAGTCTTGGGGGTGGTAAACAAACCAAATCATTGCATCTGGTGGATAAGAGGGGTAAGGAATGGATACTGCGGAGTATGGTAAAAAATACCGCCGCCGTAATACCGGATGTTTACCGGAGTAATTTGGCACAGGATCTTATAACCGAACTAAGTTCCGCTTCACATCCCTATGCATCATTGATCATTCCGGGACTGGCAAAGCCATTACATATAGCTGTTCCCCACCCGGAACTGTTTTTTGTGCCGGATGACCCGGCCCTGGGTATTTACCTGCCCTTATTTGCCAACACGGTTTGTATGCTGGAGGAGAAAGAGCCTTCTTTTGATGGATCCAATACCAAAACAACAGCAAAGACATTTAATAAAATGCTGGAAGAGAATGATCACCGGGCCAACCAGCCGGCCGTATTACGGGCACGCCTGCTTGATATTATTCTCGGGGATTTCGACCGGCACTTTGACCAGTGGAAATGGGCTACCCTTGATACGGGGAAAGGAAGAATCTATTATCCTATCCCAAGGGACCGTGACCAGGCCCTCTTTCATTCCGATGGCTTTATTGTAAAAGTGATAAGCGGCAGGGCCCTGCCCTTTTTAAAAGGGTTTAGCAATACTATTCCCAAGGTAAACTGGCTGGGCTATACGGCCCGTGATTTTGACCGTTTCTTCCTCACAGAACTAAACTCACAACAATGGGAAAAAACAATTGCAGATGTACAGCAAACCCTTACCGACTCTGTAATAAGGAACGCTGTGAATAAAATGCCCTCCGAAATAAATCGTTTGCAGAATGAAAAGATCATCGGCAAACTGGTGAACCGCCGCAATCTGCTGTCATCAGAAGCGCTTACCTATTACCGCTTTATTTCCCGGAAAGTAAATGTGGTGGGGAGCAACCTGCAGGAATATTTTAAAGTAACCAATGCTGAAAACGGGCTGCAGGTAAGGGTGTATGCGCGGGGCAAAGGGAATGATACCAGTTTTATTATGTATAACAGGGTGTTTGATGCTTCGATTACAAAAGAGATCCGCTTATTCGGACTCCATGATAATGATGTGTTTGATATTGATGAAAACGCATCTTCTCATATCAAAATCCGTATCATTGGCGGAAAAGGAAACGATACGTTTAATATAAAAGGAAGTACAGAAGCTATTTTATATGATCAAAAAGACAGTGGCAATGTAATACTCAGCAGCAGCCATGCTAAAAACCGTTTTTCCCTGGATGCGCCGGCTAATGATAAAAGCATAGTGGGGTTTAATTATAATACCACCAAACTGCCGCAGTTGATCTTTGGATATAATTCTGATGATGGGTACCTGATAGGCGGGGGTTTTTCCCGAAGGACCCATGGCTTTCGCAACCTGCCTTATGCATCTGATCAAAAACTGGCAATACTGTATGCACCCACTTATAAAGCTGTACAGCTAAATTATCATGGCGAATTCAACCATGTAACCCGCAACTATGACCTGCTGGTAAATGCCAATTTTTCTTCGCCGGCCTTAAAGAATTTTTTTGGACTGGGCAATAATACGCAGCCATCGGCATCAAAGGATGAGCAATTTTATCAAACCCGCTACAAAACTTTCGAAACTGAAATACTGGCCCGCAAACGTGTGTTTGAAAAACTGCAACTGATGATCGGCCCTTATTTTTATCAATACGAAGCAAAACGCAGCGATAACCTGTCAAATATTCTCAGCGATCCGTCATTGTCCGGTATTGAACCTGACCGGGTATTTTCAAAAAAATCTTATCTCGGCGGAAAAGCCAGCATGCGGCTGGACAACCGGAACAACGAGACCTTTCCCACCCGCGGTATGCTTTGGAACAACCAGTTGATTTCTTTAACCGGCCTGAGCAAAGGCAGTCACGCTTTAACCAGTTTTACATCCGATATGACATTGTATGCCAGCCTGAGCGATCCGGCCAAAGTGGTGGCCGTACTGAAATTTGGTGGCGGAAAACTGTTCAGTAAAAATTATGAATTTTTCCAGGCCATGAATTTTGGCGCCAACAATAACCTGACTGGTTTCAGAAAAAACAGGTTTGCCGGCAGGTCTATGTTGTATTCCGGCATTGAAATGAAAATAAAGCTGCTTGAAGTAAACTCATATATATTACCAGGTCCCCTGGGTATTACCGGTTTTTACAATGCCGGCCGTATATCGAACCCGGGAGACAATGGCGGCAGCTGGCACGGAGCTTATGGCTTTGGTCTTTATTACAATCCTTTCAACCTTTTTTCCATTACGGCCAGTGCGGGTTTCTTTGACAGGGAAAGGATGTATAATATTACACTGGGCACAAAGATCAATCTTGTGTTTTAATGCAGTGCAGCCTTTAGAAAGCGGCATTTACGGCATCATTAATGCTATCTTGTTATTATATGACCCCTGTCCATATTCAACTTCCACGCCGTTCTGCTGTAAAGAAGAATGAAGTAAAGCTCATTTTTATCATTGCTGTTTCCTGGACACTCATTGACTTAGTTATTTTCATAATACAGCTTGCAACGAATACATATACGCCCAAATATGAAAGCACCAGCGCCGGCGCCGCTAAAACCATTTTATTACGGGAGTTGAATGTCCTTATTTTTAGTCTTATTATAGGATACTTTCTTATTTCCGTATTAAAAAATTTTCTGAATAACCGGCCTCCCTGGTTAAACCTGGTTATCAAAACCCTTTTGCTGGTAGTGGTGGCAATTGCCATGAATTTTTTTATCTATTTTACCTACAGCCTGCTTATTGAACAGCAGCCTATGGGCGCTGCATTCAGTAAGTTTGTTGAAAATACATTCCGCAGCAAATGGTTACTGGAAAAAATGCCGGAGTGGTTTTTATTATTTATACTCACACAACTGGCCGTGGAGATCAATTACAAATATTCACATGGCGTGTTTTATAATATCATAGTGGGAAAATACCTGCAACCGAGAGAAGAAAAACGGATCATTATGTTTATTGACCTGAAAAACTCCACCCCTATTGCAGAAAAACTGGGACACAGGGAATATTTTACTTTTATCCGGGATGTGATCTATTGTATGTCAGCCGGTATTGCCGAATATGATGGCCGGGTATACCAATATGTGGGTGATGAAATTGTGGCCTGGTGGCCCTGCTCGCCGGCCAATGCCAGAAAATGCATCAACGCCATTATTGAAGCCAGGAAAATACTGAACAAAAATGCAGATGTATTCCGGTGGGGATATGATATTACACCTGAATACAAAGTGGGTATACATGCCGGTAATGTAACGGTGGGCCAGGTAGGTATCACAAAAAAAGACCTGGTGATGAGCGGCGATGTTATTAATACCGCTGCCCGTATCCGGAGCGCCTGTACGGAACTGAATCAAAAATTTCTGGTATCCAAAGAAGTGATTGAATTGCTTGACATGAAGGATTGGCAATCCGAAAGCATGGGTATGGTGGATTTGAAGGGGAAAAATGAGAGTATCGAATTATTCGCTTTAAAAATTTAACCTATCTTCCCTGAAAAAGAGGATACGTTTGAGAAAAATAATCCCTTCAAATACTAATAAAAAGACATTATGGTTACCGCCGGGAGAAAGAGCCTCAAAGATCCTGCTGGCAGCATCCTTCCTGCTGATATTACCCGTGGTTTGGCTTATTTTTATTAAAAGAAATGTTGCTTTTGACCAAACAGTATTTGACTTTACTGCACCACATATTACCCCGGAACGAACCCGTTTCATGCTCTTTATTACTTTTTTCGGCAATCATTTATTTTTAATTCCCGCCAACCTGCTGCTGTTATCATATTTTATTTTTAAAAAACATAATCGCCTGGCTTTCGGTATCGTTCTGATATCGCTGGGTGGTCTTAGTATCAAGCTCACATTAAAACAATTGTTTCACCGGCTGCGCCCCGGCAATCCTTTAATAGAAGGCGGGGTCGCGGGCTTTAGTTTTCCAAGTGGCCATGCTCTTATGAGTGTTGCCTTTTATGGGTTCCTTATCTGGCTGACAGCGCATCATATTCACAACAAATGGTGGCAGCGTGTTATTATTGCATTTTTACTGTTGTTTATCGTCACGATCAGCTTTAGCCGTATTTACTTACGGTTACATTATACAAGTGATGTGATTGCAGGGCTTTGCACCGGCTTTATATGGCTTAGCCTTTGTTTGTGGTATACGGAAAGAAAGAAACCGGCTTCCAGTCTGCGTTAGGCAATTATGGCTTATACACAAACCGGTGGATGGTAGCCTTTGTACCCACCCCTTCATTTGAGATATACATATCCCCGTTTGATTTAAAGGTTAACCCTTCCGGCTGGGGAAACATTTTTTTTCCTAATTCAAAAACAGATTCCACTTTACCATTCAAATCAGCAATTACCAGCAGGTTGGCAGCGGAAGAAATAATGAATAGTTTACGCAACACAGGGTGTATGGCAGCGGCAGAAGGCTGTAATTTGGAAGTTTTGTTTGGCGACAACCGTTCCACCTCTGGAGCATCAATGGTAAAAACCGGGTTGTTGTCGAAACCGATAGAGTCAGGGTAATAAGCAAAGGCGCTGACAGTCTTTTTATTGTCGGAGGCACAGTTCTTACAAATAATGATAAGGGCTTTGCGGGCGGTATCTGCATACATAGTTTCAAAATCATTGGTGCCGGTAAGTCCGATTTTGCCTGCTTCCACTCCCCTTACACCAGCACTGTCCCTGACTATTTTAGTTATTACCCCGTCACTGCGCAATATATAAGGCATCCCCTTGTATAAAGCAATATCCTCATAATCGCCTTTGCTGCCAAAGGGATATTCCCCTTTTATTTCTTTTGTCTCTTTATCAAGAATGAAAAGGCTTCCCTTCTCATCATAATGGGCCAGAAACTCGTTATTATATGTATCCCAGACAAGACCAGAAATCTCCTTCAGCTTAATATCCAGCTTATTGGTAAACACTTCAGAAAAATTATAATGGGTAGGAGATTTGATAATCCGTGGCTTTGCCCGCTTACAGCCAAAGGCCATTAGCGCAAAAAAGCAAAGCATCAAAACCCCTTTGCCCCTAAAATTTAAAAATATCATTCTTCTTATTTTGTTTAAATTTATCAAAAGTTATCTTTATAGCATGTCAGAAAATCAACTATTGGTTTTAAAAGATGCTCAGGCACTCGTAACGGACCTTTTATCAAACAAACTTAGCAAAAGTATTAGGTTTCATACGCTAATTCATACACAGGAAGTGGTGGCTGCCTGCGAAAAGCTGGCCAGCGCCCAGCAATTACCCGAAGATGACCGCTATGCGCTGGTACTGGCCGCCTGGTTTCATGATACCGGGTACACGGGTGGCGAGGCAAAGGACCATGAAACCGTTAGTATTCAACTGGCCAACGAATTTTTAGCCACACATGGGGCAGATGAGGCACTGAGAACAAAAGTGACCGGCTGTATCAATGCCACCCGTATGCCGCAAAGCCCGGACACCCCGCTACAGCAGATTATTTGCGATGCTGATCTTTTTCATTTGGGTACGGATGCTTTTAAAGAAAAAAACCGTTTGCTGCGGGAAGAACTGATAGAATTTGGCGGACATGACCTGTCGAAAAAAGCCTGGCGAAAAATAAATATCCGTTTCCTGGAAGGGCATGATTATTTTACTGTTTATGCCAGGGAAAAATTGATGCCGGCAAAAGAGCAACACCTGGCAGAACTAAAACTAAAAGATAAAAATGATGACGACATGAAACCCGATAAAAAAGAAAAAGGAAAAATAAAGGAAAAGGAAAAAGCAGCGGAAGCAGCTGCTGAAGCCAAGAAAAAGAAAGAAAAAGAAAGCCAGTCCGAAAGGGGCATGGCCACGGTCTTTCGTATCATGGCACAAAACCATTCAGCCCTGAGCCAGATGGCTGACTCTAAAGCTAATATTCTTATCTCGGTCAATTCCATTATTCTCTCTATTATTATTTCAGCATTAATTGACAAGTTACAGACAGACACCTACCTCCAGATTCCTGTAGCCATCATAGCAGTGGTTTGTGTAGCCTCTATTGTTTTTGGCATTCTGGCCACCCGGCCCAATGTTTCGGGCGGTACCTTTACACGGGAAGATATTGCCGCTAAAAGAACGAACTTATTATTCTTTGGCAATTTTCATAATATGAGCCTTGACGATTATAACTGGGGGATGACAGAAATGCTGAATGATAAATACTATATGAACAATAGTATGATCAAGGACAATTATTTCCTGGGTGTGGTACTGGCAAAAAAATACCGGTATCTGCGTATTGCCTATAATGTTTTCATGTTCGGGCTTATTATCGCCATTCTTGCCTTTGCTATTACATTTGCGATACCGCAGGCGGGTGAAGTATATACGGCCGGATAAGAAAAACTATAACCCTTCAAACAGTTCTAAAAATTCTTTTTTCTTATTGCGGCTTACTTCCACTTCACTGCCATCCGTCATTATTATAGAACCGCCTTCGCCACGGATATAGCGGCTGATAAAGCTCAGGTTGATAATATATGACTTGTGGGGACGAAAAAAGGTATACCCCTCCAGGGCTTCTTCCACCTGCTTCAGTGTTTTACTTACTGTCATCTTTTTTTTATCGCCAAAGAAGAAAACGGAATAGTTACTCTCCGCTTCCACCCTTATTATTTCTTTGATATTTATAAAATGTACCCCTTCCAGCGAGGGCAGGGCTATCTTGTCAAATTCAGTATTGATACGTTTGGTACTCACGGCTTTCTTTTTTTTTCCCAGTTTTTCTTCCAGCCGGTTAATGCAGTTTACCAGGTCAGTTTCATCAATCGGTTTCAGCAGGTAATCAAAAGCGGTAAGGCGAACGGCGGCTATAGAATATTTTTCGTACGCTGTTACAAATACAATTTCAGTTTGCCCCGTTATTCTAGCAGCAATATTCAACCCGCTTATACCGGGCATTTCAATATCCAGGAAGGCAACATCCGGTTTATTTTGCTCCAGCCATGCCAGTGCTTTTTCCGGCTGGGTAAATAAGGATAAAACTTCTACCTGCGGACAAAATTTTTTTAACTTCAGCATAGCCAGTTCTGCACTTTTAAACTCATCATCAATAATAATAGCAGTTACCATTTGTTATTTTATTTTGGGTAAATGAATGATCACTTGAGTACCCATTTCATCACCATTTTTAGTATCCCGTATCTCCACAGTTCCATTTCCGGGCAATGTTTCAAGCCGCTGTTTGGTCAAAGTGAGTGCCAGGCTCTCATGTGTCCGGCCATTAGTGGCTTTTAATTGCTGAGAGGCAGTCCTGCCAATTCCGTTGTCTGCTATTGTGATTACTATCTTATCTGCTTCTTCTGATAATTGAACGGTAAGGCGGCCTTGCTCTTTTATAGTACCGGTCTTTGTCACAGGCAGGTGCCGCAGCCCATGCTGTATCGCATTTTCTGCATACGGCTGCAGCAATAAGGGAGGGATCTTAAAATGCTGGTCCAGCAATTGTTTTGGTATGTCGAAGCGGGTGGTAAATGTATTTTCAAACCGTTCTTCTTCCAGTGTAATATACAATTGCAGCGATTCCATTTCTTTATCAAGGCTGATAAGCGGATACTGACTGTTTTCCAGTGTCTGGCGAATGAGTTTTGAAAATTTATTTAAAAAGGCAGATGCTTTTTCGGGTTGCTCTTTAAAAATATATGCATCAATAGTGTGCATACAATTAAAAATAAAATGCGGGTTCATTTGTGCCCGCAGGGCTTTCATTTCTGCTTCGGCTTTTTGTACACTGATACCGGCTACTGCTTCTACTTCCAATTTACTCCGGTAAGCTAACCCAATGGTAAAAAAAAGCATTTCAAACACATTTCCAATCATCAGGAGTGGCGTACCCCCTCCCAAAAAATTGGGGAAAAAATTCCATTGGGTATCCCTGATCATTTCATAAAAAGAACCGAGACTATAAAAAAGGACGAGGCAAAAAATTCCTCCATAGATAAACCACTTAAGTGGCTGCTTCATTTTACGGATGCTTATTAGTATATAAAAACCTGCCAGTAAAAAGATGACGCCAATGGTGGAATTTAATTGTATAAGACCTGTTATATTTTTAAAAGTAAAGGCATACCAGAGGCTTGCTAAACCGGCGATTAATACAGCAAAGCTTCCGTAGTACATAAATCTGCCAAGAAAGGCTTTTTCTTTGCTGAGGTATAAAAATCTTCTTACAAAATGCCAGTAAGCAAAAATGCTGAGGAATATAAAACTGTCTGCAATCAAATGAATGAGCATCGGTTTTTCGGTAAATACAAGCTGGTTATTCTGCTCTTTAAAAAAATTGAAAAGAAAATAGGCCATACTGCCAAAAATGGTAATGGCATAATATCCGTAAGTGGCATCCTTCTGATACAGCCATTTAATTAAAATATAAATAAGCATGATAACAAACATGCCAATACCGGTAAAGAATACTGCGTGCGGGATCCTGTTATTCTGCAACAATCTTACCTGTAAATTATCCAGTGAGGCCTTGCTCATCAGGTAGGGCTTAAAAGCATCTACCTGGTAAGTGGTTACATTTTTAATACTAATATAAAAAGTGGTAAGCTGCTGCGCCGTGACAGGAAGTAATGTTGCCTGCCGGAAATCCGGGATATTTAATTGCGAAGCCGGAAACATATTGCCACATACAGCTATCCGGCTGTACCTGCCGCCTGCTGCATAATACACTTGTACATAATTCTGAAAACCGGGATAAAAAACGATGGTGGTATCAGCAGGTAAAAAACTTTGAATGTCCACTTTCATCCACCAGGTTTTATTGGGGGGCAAATAGTTCGGTACTTTATTAAAATAAAATGAAAATGGGTGAAAAGTTGCAGCCGACACCTTTTCCGCAGTCATTGAGTTGCCATCATCAAGCGAAAAAGAAGCATTGTTTAAAAACAAGGGAAAAGGCTGTTGCAATAATTGGTCGCTGCCAAATTGAACAGGCTGAGTAAATGCGGCGGTACAATGCAGCAGTAAAAGAAAGAGTATGGTCGTTCGTGTAGGCAAAAAGTGTTTATGATACCTGAAATTAATTATTATTTGGAAAGCAGTATCACCTGATTATCCTTTTTACTCAATAATATCCGCAGTTCGCTCAATCCGGGTAAAAACAGGTGGTGTTACTGGTATTTTAGTATTGTGCATGAGAAATCAATTCATTTTATGGATAGTACTGTTGGCAGCAGCAGGATGTGAGACAAAAAGCAGCAGATATGCGGCACCTGTTGCAACAGAGGGCGCCAAACCCAAATCACCCTCAGGTATTGAAAGTAATGGAATACAATATGCAATAGTTGATATAAAACAGTGCCGGTATCCTGCCAATGATCCCCTGTTTGAAAAAAAGTGGAATAAGAAACTGTTACTGTTCCGGATGAAGCTGACCTGTACAGATATGAAAAACAAAGCTGATGTAATGCCCGAAGGAGGTTTATTGACAGACAGCAGAGGCAATAGTTATACAACATCGCCGGGAGTAATAGCCATGGCACAGAGCAATGGCTGTATAAAAGGCGATGATATAAAAGCTTATAATGCTATCTGGAATGCAGAACTAAAAAAAGGAGAAATGCAAACTGCTTATGTTTTGGGTTTTGAATTACCAGAAGATGCAATACCGGTAAAAATGTACTGGAATAATGATTGGAAAAATCAAAACCTGTTTTTTTTATTCCCGGATACGAATTATGTCATTAACCATTAAACCGTTTTATAAAACACTTCTAAACAGAATGAATATGAAAAAGATTTTTTTATTTATTACACTGCTGATGTCCTGTTGCACCTTTGCCCAAAATGTAGGCATTGGCACTACCACTCCCGCTGCTACAGGCAAGTTGCATGTACATGATGGTGTGGCTTTCCAGGATGCAAGTATTGTGCTCACCAACTCACTCACCGGCCCCTCCAATCTCCGTGGGGCCAGGTTCAGATTAATTAACAGCGACCTGGGTATTATTAACAATGAAGCAACAGGCAAGATTAATTTTGCCATCAATTTCAATACCCGGATGACAATTGATGCAACCGGTAATGTGGGGGTCGGCACGCTTACACCTGGCCATAAACTGGATATTGTAAATACTGATAACACCAATGGAATAAATATCGCCCATTCAGGAACTGGCGTTCAGGGTTTAGATATTGACATGGGAATTGCACCGAATAATACTGGTGTTAGAATATATGCCCCGTATAATGCTGCTTTTCCTAACTATTCTACAGGGCTTCATGCTATATCGGGCAATGGCCCTACTGCTTTGACCCCAAATGAAAATTATGGAGTAATAGGTGAAAGTAGAAATATATCTTTCGGAATAGGTGTAATGGGCATCAGCAATTCACCTTCGCCGCTTGCTTCGCAAGGTGGGGTGTACGGTATTAATTTCAGTGCAGCTGCGGAGGCCTATGGTGTTGTTGGCTACACCAATAGCATTGATGGGGCTGCGGTAGCGGGCAAAACGAATAATACTTCGTCAGGCTTATTAGGGCTTTCAGTCAATACTCCCGGTTCGGCGATAAAAGGCGAGTGTATCGGCACTTCTTCCACAGCCATTGAATTAAAAAATGGTGCCATCAGGGTATCTGGAACAAATAGAACAGTTTTTCAGATCACAGCACAAACAGGGGTAAATATTGTTGGCAATCTTTTAGTAATACCCAATACCACCCTGGCCAATAAATTCAACGATCTGCTGATCGTAACACCCTATTTTACTTCTGTCTATCTCAATAAACCTATTGGAGTATGGTGGGATGGTAACAATTGGAACATTTTTACACAGGACTTAAGTGCTATGCCAAATAATGCGGCATTTAATGTACTGGTGGCAAAACAATAAATTCAAAATCATCTTTTATGAAAAAAATTATCCCCGGCTTTGCATTACTTATTTCCGGCTACTCCTTTTCGCAAAACGTAGGCATTGGCACCATAGCATCACCCACCGAAAAATTAGATGTGAATGGTAACATTAATATGAGCGGAAACCTTCGGGTAAATAATACGTCAGGGCAACCGAACCAGGTGTTGATGACGAATGGCAGTGGCAAAACTGTTTGGATGGATATAGGAGAGTATAAAAATGTTGCCGGCTTTTCACAAAGCGATACCTGGACAGTTCCGCCGGGAGTAACTAAAATTCGTATAGAAGCATGGGGTGGCGGCGGCGGTGGTGCCGCCGGTGGTGGTGGTGCTGGCGGAACTTATATACTTACACAAGAAATTATCGTTTCGCCCGGAATGATTACGCTAACCATAGGAGCTGGTGGTGCAGGCGCAATCTCTGCTGTAGTTAATGGAACATCGGGTGGCAGTACAGCTATAACGGGTGCGTTTGGAATCTATACTGCAGCAGGTGGCAGCGGCGGCACCATTACCACAGGAGGTAACAGCACTGTATTTGTTTTGAATGGAGATCCCTTTATTCAATTTGCAGGCCAATCAGGAAATCCCACTACGTATGAGTATGCCGAAAGAACTGCTGGTCAGTTTGTAGAAGTAAGAAAGTATGGAAGTGGCGGCGGGATTGCTCCTTTTTACAATAATGGAGGACCCGGAGCTTTTACTGTTATTGATTTAAATACCACTGCTTCAATTAAATCCTCACAAGCTTCTTTGACAAATATAATCGGTGCAGGCGGTGGTGGCGGTGGTAATTTAGTTCCGGGATTCTTTGGGGCCGATGGAGTGAGGGGAATGGTAATCATTCATTATTAAATAAAAAATCTACATGAAAAATAGCCTGACTTTATTATTTATGCTGATAGCAGTTCTTGCAACTGCGCAGCAAAAATTTAACCATACTTCAGATGCCGGTAACATCAGCAGCAATTCCACATTTATTAAGCAACCGGGATTGGATGGTAATTCACAAGCAGTAATTATCATTGAAGCAGATGAAAAAACAAGATCGGCAAATCCGCATCCTATCGGTATTTGGTATGATGGAAGCCGGTGGGCCGTGTTTAACCAGGATATGGCCGCCATGCCATCCGGCATCACATTTTCCATTTCATGGAAAAACCCGGATGCCAATGCTTTCTACCAAAAAGCATCAGCCAATAACCTGGCTAAAGGAGAAATGATTATAGATAACTCATTACTCAACAATAACCCTTCCGCCTCTTTTTATGCCTCGCAGGTATGGAACCCCGAAGGAGGCAATGGTGTTTATAATAATGCAACTATAACAGTGATGTATGATAAATCAATCTCAAAATGGATGGTGAGAAATATCAACGGTACTGCTATCCCCGATGGAGCATCTTTCAATATTTCGATTACCGGTGGAAATTCAAAAGATGTTTCTGCTGTTTCGTATAATAAGACTGAAATAAAAGACCCTGCACTGGTGAACATGGAACCAAAAGAGGACAAGAACATTCCATCAAAAGAGGACAGCCCCATCAACAAGGTTGATATTACTAACGTAAATAAAAAAGACATTTCTGCTGTACCTGTTAATAAACCAGGCATAAAAGACCAGGCTGTGGTGAACATGGAATCAAAAGAAGGTAAGAATATTCCATCGAAAGAAAGCAATCCAATCGGCCAGGTGGATATTACTAACGTAAATCCTGATGCCTTACTTACAGCAACCGTGGATTTAAACCTGGGTTTTGAAAGTGGGCTATTAAGGTGGAGGGCTACAGGAACGGCCTTTACTAACCAACCAGTACAGGGTAATACCATTTTAAGTGAAAGGGTAATAACTAAAATGCAATATACCAATGATGGTATAGGGGGCGATTACTGGAAAGGTCTGGCGTATCCAATTGGAATAAAAGGAGACCAGTGGATTGGTACTTATGAAAATGGTAATGGAGATGCTGCCACCGGAACACTTACTTCTTCTTCTTTTAAATCAGTAAGCAGGTACCTGCATTTTTTATTGGGCGGCGGTAAGGATATAAACAGGCTGTATGTGGAGCTGCAGGTAAAACTGGAGGATTACCAGGCAGCATGGGGCACAACAAGAGGAGGCTTTTTCGGGAATACGGATGACGGTTTTACCAGAGTGAACCGCATCAGCTCTTTACTTAATTCAGAAGAACTGTTCCGTTATTATTTTGACATGGATGCAGAACTCAATCATCAGTACCTGAATAAAACAATCCGTATCTGTATTGTGGATGATAAAGCAACTTCCTGGGGACACATCAATGCAGATGATATTGGGCAAACAAATAGTCTTTCTGATTTTATTTTATTGAGAAGAGATGGGTTTGGTTTATATGCTGATAAAGACAAACCTGTTTGGGGTTATTTCGACAGTCATGCACACCCCGGTGCAGATGAAGCCTTTGGAAAAAACTATTATGTCGGCAGCAGCAAAACACCGCTTAGCACCACCTGGAGTAATGATGTGTGTACACGGAGCCATACATGGGGAGCCACCTTAGATGGATTTACCAATACTTTTGATCCGCATAAATTTTTTGATGGTGGCTGGCCCAATATGTGGGGCTTCCCCAAATTTAATAGCAAGATGCACCAGAAATACCAGGTGGACTTAATAAAAAGGGCCTGGCAGGGAGGATTAAAAATTTTCTGTGCATTGGGCGTAAATAATATGTATATCGCTACCAGGGCATTAGGACACAATTCCAATGGTGAAGCGCTGGATGATGAATCAGTAATGCTGCGGCAGGTAGCTGTAATGAAAGAGATAGCAACAGCCAACCTCGACTGGATGGAAATTGCCCTTACACCACAGGATGCGAGAAGAATAATATTGGAAGGAAAGCTCTGCGTTATTTTGGGAGTGGAGAACGATGTGTTTGGCAATTTCAAATCGCCGGATTGCAACTGGGGAGACCGTGGCGAAGACAGACCGCTGGTAACCATTACAGAAGCTAATGCCGAAGAAAAGTTAGAAAGAAAACTAACTGATTATTATAACCTGGGCCTTCGGCAAATACTGCCACTGCATTATTTAAGTCAGCCATTTGGTGGCACTGCCGTATTCAATGGCAATACATTTTTACCCCAGATAACTTTTTATGACCATGTACGAATAAAAACCGGCGTGCCTGATCGCATCGGCTTCAGCCTGTATGAAGATTTTCCAACCGGTGCCGGATTGGTTGGTAATGGAATAGCGTATGCCAATTATGCGGCCCGCGCCTGGAAGCAGGATGAAGGTGCAGAAATAAGTATGGTAAATGCTGATGGCCTTACGCCGGTGGGCAATATCCTGTTTAGTAAATTAATGGACAAAGGGTTTATCATCGACCAGGAACATGCAAGTTATCAAAGCAAGCGGGATATGTTCCGCATATCAGCCGCACACCAAAACTACCCTGTCATTTCTTCTCACTGCACACCCGAAGGTTTATCATTTATCTGGACAGGCGCCCCTGTTCGTTTTAGCGGAAGTACGCAGGATAAGATAAGTAATTTTTATACCAGCACCATTCGCTTTGTATCACATGAAATGGAATTGAATGATGAAAGTTATAATGGCATCAGAGAGACACAGGGTACTATCGGCGTATTTACCTTGCTTAATCATAAGAAAAAATATAATGGCCGCTGGGGTAATATCGGTAATGATTGCCCGGGCTCCACCAAAACGATGGCACAGATGTATTGCTACAGCCTGGATAAAATGAATGGCCATGGAGTTGGCCTGGCAAGTGATTTACCAATGGTGGATGCCGTTTGTCCCCGCTTTGGCCCTTACTCAGCATGGGCATTAACAGTGGAGGAAGATGCCTCGTTAAAAGTTGCCCTCCGTAATAATAATAGATTTGCCCAGCAAAATGGTGTCCGGTATGATGTGCCATCGGGAAGTTACTATTCAGGACTTTTTGAAGGAGGACAGATAGATGGGTTTGAAGAAGATGTATGGAAAGCATTGGCAGCCTGGGAAGCCGGTGTAAATGCGGTAGCGGATGAAAGCCTGGTTTCATTAAGTGGCGAGCCTTTACATGCCGGCCGTATAAGAAACATGGTGAAAGGGCTGAACTACGGGTCACAAGATCAGTTGATGCGTCCCTGCATTGGTTGTGGAGAATCTCCCTGGGAGCAGGCAGCTATGTTTTGCTTAAAGAATAGTATGGATCCGCAACGCCTTACTATTTTTGATGCAAGCGGCATACGGGAAATAAGTAATATGTACAACAGAATACTTGCTACCTGGAATTTATGGAAACAAAAGAATGGTAACAATGAGCCTATTCGGAGATGCATTACCGGCAACCGCTATTGGGATTTTAATTTGGATGGGTTAGCACATTATGGATTAATGCCCGATTTGCTGCAGGATTTAAAAAATGTTGGTTTTACTCAATTGCAGTTGCAACCACTGTTTTCTTCTGCTGAAGATTATATAAAAATGTGGGAAAAAGCGGATCAGTTAAAAACACATTAAACAATTAAACCTGAAACAAACAATGAAAAAAATCATCATCTTTTCAACAGCCCTTTTTCTTTTTGCCTGTAACAATGAAAAAAAACCAGCCGGTCCCGCCGGTGAAACAACCATTAAAAACGGTGAGCCAAAAACGGATGCTCCTCTGCCGCCAGCCGCTGACTATACACCTACTTATAATCTGACCTATGCAGTGGAAGGCACAGAAATAAAAAACGGAGCGTCCTTGCTGGTGCAAAAAGATAAAGACAAGCTGAAGCCCGGCATTCCATATATGTGCCTGCTTACTTCCAATGCAGCTAAAAACAACAATGAATATTTAACTGTATCTTTTTTACTGGATACAAAACCCGGTATATATCCTGTGGTGGGAATGAGTTTGAACAGGGGCAAAGATGACAATAACGAGATGTACGGCGGCCTGCTGGGTGGCAAACCCAAATTAACAAATTACAATGTAACCATCACTGAATGTAAAGACCTTGGCAGTAATAATATGGGTGGGCATAAATGGAGCATATCTGGCAGCTGGGAAGAGATCGTTATACCAGCCATGCAAATGATGATGCTGGACAAAACAAAGAATCATCCGAAAGAGATAAAGCTGGGTAAAGGAGCTTTTACCAATCTCTCATTTGATGATAACTGGGATGAGATGATGGAGAAAGGAATGAAAGAAATGAAGAAGAATAACTAATTCTTCTGCGTTTTTAAAAAATAATACGCAAATTCGTGATGCAATAAACAGCAGCGAAAAATCTTTCAAAACACCCCGTAATTTATTAATGGGGTGTTTTTTTGGCACGATTTTATACCTCTTAGATATGGTATTTAATTTTAAAACTATTAAAATTTATCAGCGTGTCAATTAATCTTTTAGAAACTATACAGCAAGATTTAAGCTACCCTGCTTTGCAAAAGATAGACCCTAATACTCAGCAGGTAACTGTCCATGAAAATAAACCGGAAGAAGATAAATTCAGCCAGGCAGCTATCCCGGCCATGCTTACGGGCCTATATAAATATGTGCAATCGGATAAAGGGGCAGAAGAAATTTTAAGGGGCAGTAATTCCACAAACTGGGCAGGCATCCTGTTTGATGATAATAAGAAAGAGGCGATACAAAAGATTGCTGCCTACGCCAAACAATCGGCTGAAGACCCTGTGGCTAAACTGAATGCCATTGTTAATGAAGCAATTAAAATAATGCGGGAAAATTTACCAAAAGATGCAGGCATCGCAGATGTAAAACTTTTTTTCGGTACACAAAAAAACAATATCCTGTTGTACCTGCCTGCTGCATTAAATATGGGTGAGCTGCTCAATGATACCACACTGGATGATAAGACCAATAAAATGGAGGGGCCTGTGTCCAGCTTGATCCAAAGTATTGGTGCCGCATTTTCAAAACCGGTAATGGACGAAGAAATTAATACCCCGCATCAATAAACATATCACCTGTTGTAAATAAACTGACCGCCGAACAGTTTTAGCATTCCTGCACCATTTCAGAAATATTGCTTTTCGTTTCCGATAGCTGTAATAGCTGCCTGCATATTCCTGTACTTACTACCGGCATATTTCTCAGCCGTTAATCTTGCCATCAGGTAACTAACGGCTGATTCAGCTCCCTGGTTCAGGTTTACATAATCTTCTTCCAACCCGTCGTAACATCCGCCGGTACAGGGATTGTAGATCACCTGGTGCAGGTGATTATCGCCCAGAAACCAGTTGAACGACCAATGCATCATATCCAGGTATTTATTTTCCTGAAATACAGCATAGAACCTGCCTAATGCCAAAATGGTATAGGCCACATCAATGGGTTGTTCACCACCAATAGCTGCCGGCTCCGTTTCCCCGTTTTTGTATAACCAGCCTTTGTTGGAAATCACTTTTATACTTTTATTGCTGAATATCTTCGACAGGAGAAAATCAAACGAGGACCTGGCTATTTCCTTGTACGTCAGTTCACCGGTGGCCTGCCATGCGCATAGCAGGGCTTCAGGTAAAATACTGTTTCCATAGGTGAGATAACTTTCAAACCATTGCCAATCCTTTTCCGCCTCATGCCTGTACATCTGCACCAGCCTGTCTGCCAATTGCCGTAATAAGACCATATCCCAAACTGATTGTTGTTTTATATTACGGTAATACAACCCTTTTATTATAAATGCCATTGCACGGGTGGAATGAATAGTGTTTGCATTCTCCAGGGCCTCCTGCAATACAGCATCTGCATCCTTTGATAATTCAAGGGGTAATAAATGGCTGATGGAAACCAGGTAACCCAGCGCCCAGATAGCCCTGCCATTGGCATCTGCCAGGTTAGTGGTGGTGTTTTGTAATGTAAAAGACTTTTGTTCATTTACATAGTTCAGGAAACTGCCATCAGCCTGCTGACAATGCTTTATAAAATTCAGGTATACGGTGATGTACTTCATATCTGATTTATCGCCGGTTAGTTCAAAATGCTGGCAAAAGGCAATCATGGCCCTTGCATTATCATCAATGGTGTAGCCGGAATCAATATCAGGCTGGTTCATCTTTGCAAACTGAACCATCCCTGCATCAGTGGTCATTTTTTTCAGGTGATTAAGATTGATGGCAGGCATCCGGTACTTTAGTGCAATTTGCTCATTTGACATTTTTTCAAATAACAACGCATGTGCAATGGCGGTATTTTCCCAGGCAGTGGAGGCCATGCGGTGTAAGCCGTTTGAGCCAATATTCGTTCTCAGTTGTTCATCACTCAGGAGGTTGTTGGTGGCTGCTGCCAATTGTACCGGGCTTTCAAAATCAATGATGATACCTGCATCGTTTTGTAATACTTCCCTCGCATGCGGGATAGGGGTGGATATGACAGGGCAACCACAACTGATGGCATAAGAGAATGTACCACTCACGGCCTGGTTAGGATCCCTTGAAGTAAATAAGTAGATGTCGGTAAGCTGTAAATATTCAAGCAGGTCGGGAAGCGGTAAAAAATAATTCACAAATTTCACATAGGGCTGCAGGTGCAGCTCCTTCACTTTTGCCTCCAGCATGATACGGTACGTTTCTCCTTCCTGCTTTACTACAGCCGGGTGTGTTTTCCCGATAATAAGGAACTGCACATCCGGATTTTTTTCTGCAATAGCCGGTAGTGCATGAAGGGTGGTTTCAATGTTTTTTCCGGAGCTGAGTAATCCAAAAGTGGAAAGTACTTTTTTTCCTGCCAGTTTATACTTCTGCTTCAGAAGCAATTTATTAGTATGTGCCACTAAATGCGTACCGTGAGGGATCACTGCAATTTTTTCTTTTCTTATTTCATAATCGGCAGTCAGTACATCTGCAGAAGTATTGGTCATTACGATAACAGTGTTGCAGGCTGCGGCTATTTGCTTTACTTTCTGTTTTAGTAATGCATCCGGGTGTGGCAGTACGGTGTGAAAAGCGACTACAACAGGTTTATTAAGCGTATATAAAAAGTCCCGGAAATGATCCTCACTGTCTTTAAACAATCCAAACTCATGCTGAATCATTACCATGCTGATGCCGGTATCCTCATTAATAAGGCTGGCCAGGGTATTAAAAGCAGCGGGATAATTAATGTTGAGTATATATTTTATATCATCCCTGTAAGTATGCCTTTCAATATCTGATTCCACCGGGCAAACTATTATTTTGAATGACTGACTGAACTTACCATTCAGTGCCCGTATCAGGTCCTGTGAATAAGTGGCAATACCACATTCCCGTGGCGGATAAGAAGTAATGAATAAAATTTCAGGCAACTTGCTGATGTGACCGGTACCGTTCATGTTATTCAGCCTGATTACAGAAGAACCATTTTTATGCCCGTTAACTGTCTTATCACTGATATCTCTTATCACTGTTTCATTCCTCCACTTTTTTGATTGTAAGCAATAATTGTTGTAAGAGTGCCGACAGGCTGACGGAGGCACAGGCCACCTGCTCATCAGCAGCTCCATAATAAATATACAGGGTGTCTTCTAGCAGTACTGTGCCGGTAGGGAAGCATACATTATTTACTTCCCCTTTCAGTTCCCAGTCGTGTTCGGGTTTAAACAAAGCATAGGGCAGCCTGGCAATTTCTTTTTGAGGATTTTCCAGGTCAAGTAAAGCAACACAGGCGGAATAAACGTATCCTTTGATCGTATCATGCACACCATGATAGATCAATAACCATCCGCTGGCTGTTTCCACCGGCGGACAACCCCCTCCTATATAACTTACTTCATGTTCATACTTTGGCGTAAGCACTATACAATCCTGCAGTTGAAGAAAATAATGCTGCCAGAATGCGGACGTAAGTTCCGCCAGGTCATTCACTGCCACTATTTGTATATCGGGTCTTACCCGGTGAAGGAAATATAATTTGCCGTTTATTCTCCGCGGGAAAAAAATAACATTCTTATCCCAGATAAATCTTTTTTTACCTTCCTTTTCCTGAATTTGTTCGTGCTCGTTATACCGGAGATATTTTTCATTGATCACTCCTTTGGATGCCGCCAGGTGGCTGAACTCAGCATAAGTGATCTGGGGCACTATTATTCCCAATTTTTCCCAATGCTTCAGGTCTTTTGATACAGCCAGTGCCCCAAGGGCATTTACCCCATCATAAGCTGTATAGGTGAGATAATACAAATCATCAATCCTCACAATACGGGGATCTTCCACGCCATGCACTTCATAGTCGAACTGCGGAAATAAGACAGGTGTATCATATCGTTCTGCTATCGTCAATGGTCCGTCTAATCTGCAATAGCCGATACTCGAATAATTGCCTTTACTAACCGCCCGGTAAAAGAGATGAATAACAGTACCTTCGGCTATTACTGCCGGATTCAATACTCCTTCATTTTCAAAACCGAAAGTTGTTTTACAAAGCAGTATACCTTCTTTTTTTACTTCTGCCATAATCCATCATTTTACCAATACAGCCTGTATCCGGAATATACCAATAGCAGCATCTGCCTGTAAAGATTTTTCATAGCCCCGGATCAGTAAATTGCTTTCCGATTCTTACTGAAATGTGAATTTCATAACACATTTATAATTACATATTTTCTACTGCCGCACCTTACTTACAAGAGCATTACCCTAATTTTTTAAAATCAATCCTGGTATGTCTTTATATACATATCCAACTCATCCCTGCTTGACTTATTGCTGAGCAAATCATACAACTGGCTGAAGTTTTCCCGGTCAACAATGGTGCGATAAGATAATTTAGCCAATTGAAGCCTGTTATTTTCATAAGACACTAATGGAATTAATTGCTTTACCTGGCTGGTAGTGAAAAAATTACCGGTATTGTTAAATGCACTGGTAAGAGAACTCAATTGTTCGCCCGGAAAGTATTGTCCGCTTATTGTTTGATAAAAAATATTAAAATTTTCATCAGACATGGCAATATTTGGATTATTGACTCCATTAAAATTATTTACAAAGGCCGATAATTCATTTTTGCTGGTCTGATTGTTCAGCAAATTATAAATCTGGCTGAAATTATTCCGGTCTGTAATACTGCGATAGGATAGTTTAGCTATTTGCAACCTGTTGTTTTCAGTGCTTACAATTTGAATCAATTGACTTGCCTGATACGCAGTAAAAAAATTATTTGTATTACTAAATGCGTTTGCCAGCGAATTCGTCTGTGTGCTGACGGGCCATTGTTGCTTAATAGTTTTGTACAAAGAATTAAAGTTTACATCTGACATGGCTACCTGCAGGTCACTATCATCATCGTAATTGTTCACATAATCCTCTAATTCATTTCTGCTGGCCTGGTTGTTCAATATATCATATAATTGGTTGAAATTCTGCCGGTCTGTGATTGTTTTATAGGAAAGTTTGGCCATGTCAAGCCTGTAATTTTCAGAATTTACGAGCCGGAGTAATTGCGACACCTGATAAGTAGTAAAGTAATTGTTTGCGATACTAAATGCGCCAGCTATTACTGTTTTGCGTTCATTGTTTGTCCGTTTGCTTTTTACATTGCGTAACAGATAATTATAATCAGCACTGCTCATTGGAACATTGCCCTCAGGTATACCTGTCTTCTTTGTTTCTATTAATTCCAAACTGCCATTTCCGTTTAACTTTATCAACATATCAAATTTGTGTCTTAAATTAAATGTTGTGGTAATGCTGCCTGCCCTATCCATCTTTTGACCTGTTCCTGTAAACAACAGGGTATGCTGTCCCAATTCGAGATTATTGATAGTAATTGTTGTTTTATTCCCGTTAACCAGGTTGCTGATAAGATTATAATCCTTTCCGTCAACATATAATTGCAGGGTTTTATTACCGTTAACAGTTATTGTTACAGCGCTGCCATCCATATTCTGATGTGCGTAAACAGATATTGCTGCCAAAAAACTTAATAAATAAATTGATACTTGTTTCATATTTTTTTTATTAGTAACCAAATAAATTATTTTACTACAGATCTGAAATATCTCTCCGCCAATTAATTTTGGTTAAAATTCCAACTACTCAAAAAAGCTGGCTTTTCTTTTGCTCCCGCACTCAATCCGGTTCTTTACCATGCTTAGCAGTGCTTCCAGTTGAAAGGGTTTAACTATATAATCATCTGCTCCAAGGTTCAGCGATTCCATCCTGTCAAATTCTTCAGACATGGACGTGCTGAAAATAAATGGTATATCATGCGTATTGGCTGTTTCTAAAAGCAAGCGCAACACTTCATGTCCATCCATTATATGCATCAGCACATCACATATGATCAAATCAGGTGTGAATTGCATTGCCAGCTCAATTCCTTTTTTCCCATTATTCGCCGCCAACACCGTATACCCTTCCATCTCGAGGTATTCAGTCAGGTTCTCAAGGATATCGCTGGTATCCTCAATCAACAAAATGGTTTTCATTATCGCTTTATTAACAATATGTAACTATCATTTACCTGTATCCTTTGTTCTGGTTATGCTGGCAGTGAAAGCCACAACGGCAGTGTGCCGGTTCATTTTTACCAGCGGGTCCGCTTTACTTTGTGCATGGCTTAATATCACTCAAAGCAGTATAAAGCAACACTCATGCCCCGTATTTCATGCTTTGATAAATAATAGTTGCGTACTAAGTTCTACAGTTAGGGGAATAGGGATGAATGGGGATTGGAATAGTTAGCAGGAAAAGTAAACATCAGCTTTACTGAAGGCTGGAGAACAGACTGATTACTCTTGAATCTTTTTTTTCTTTCCAATCATTCTTTTTCCCCATTTAACCAGTTCATACCAGGCAACAGACAGAAAACCAATGCCAATGCTGACAGTCAACTGGTATATATTCAGTTGGTGGAACTGGAAGAATTTTGTAAGCGGTGGTACAAAAAGCAATAACCCCGACAGGGCAATGGTGATGCCAATGATAAGAAATACCAGGTTGTTGCTGTACCGGAATGTAGTGATCACTGAATAATAAAATGATCGGTTGACCAGGGTGAGGAATATGTTAGCGGTTATCAGCACTGTAAAAACCATTGTCCGGGTGATTGATTCATCGTATCCCTGGTGTACAGCATACTGATAAGCTGCTAAAGTACCTGCTGTGATCACCAATCCCTGGATAATACTTGTTATCAATTCCCGCAGCTTAAAGAAAGTGTTGGTGAAGGGACGGGGTTTTTGCAGCATGGTATTTTTTTCCATTGGCTCATTCTCATAGATGATGGAGCAGGTAGGACCCATCACCAATTCCAGGAAAATAACATGGATGGGTGAAAAGATATTTGGATAAATCCATCCCAATGCCAGCGGAATAAATACCGTAAGGATTATAGGTATATGAATGGAAATAATGTACTGAATTGCCTTTTTAAGATTGGCATAAATTTTTCTTCCCATGGCCACCGCTATCACCATTTTCGACAAATCATCTTCCAGTAATATTAAAGTGGCTGCCTGTTTGGCGATCTCTGTTCCTTTTTTTCCCATGGCAATACCAATATGGGCCGCTTTCAGAGCAGGTCCGTCATTTACGCCATCGCCTGTCATCGCCACTATTTCTTTATTTTCTTTCAGCGCATTTATAATTTTAAGTTTGGCATCGGGAAACATACGGGTAAACACATTCGTATCCGTCACAACTTTACACAATTCATCATCCGGCAACTTCATCAGTTCCTCTCCGGTTACGCTTTTTTCAAAACCTCTGAACCCCACCTGCCTGGCAATGGCAGCCGTAGTAGCTGCATTGTCGCCGGTAATGATCTTTACAGCAATGCCGGCAGCATAGAAATCTTCCAGTACCGCCTGAATATTTGCTTTTGGCGGATCATAAAAAGCAATAATGCCTTTAAAAGTAAATTGAAACTCCTGTTGTGTTTCCGGAAAATCATTTCCTGTAAATTGCGCTTCTCCCACACCTAATACACGGTATCCGTCTGTTGTTAATGCTTTAATGGCTTCCTCAATTTGCTGCTTGTCAGTTGACGACAGGTGGCAGACTTCTATCAGTGCTTCCGGTGCTCCTTTGGCTGCAACAATGCGGTTGCCGGAGTCATCGGCAAACAAATGCGTCATCATGGGTGGTTTTCCTGCCAGCGGATACTCATGAATCATTTTGTAATGAGGCCGCTGATCATCTGGTATCAGTTTGCTGTAAGCCGTATGTAATGCCACTTCCATCGGATCAAACGGAATAGGCTCACTTGCCCACATGCCCAGCGTGATGAGTTCCTTATCATCAGTTGTCAGTGTATCCTCAAAGCTGGAAATTTTGTTTGCAGGGAAACAATAGAGTTTAGCCAGGCTCATTCTGTTCTCTGTGATTGTTCCTGTTTTGTCTGTGCAAATAACAGTGGCGCTGCCCAATGTTTCAACTGTTTTCATTTGTTTTACCATAATGCCCAGTTTCATCAGGCGCCATGCCCCCAGCGCCATAAAAGTAGTAAAGGCTACCGGAATTTCTTCGGGGATAATACTCATGGCGAGGGTAAGCGATTTCAGTAAACTGTCCAGTATATTATAAGATTTAAAATAGTTGACCACCCAAACAATGATAAAAATAATAGCCCCGGCTATTACCATCTTTTTTACAAAATTGGCTATCTGCAATTCCAGAGGTGTCTTTTCTTCTTTAATTTCTTCCAGGCTTTTGCCGATCTTTCCCAGTTTCGTTTCATTCCCGATAGCTGTGATGGTGGCAATAGCTAATCCGCCGGCCACTGTTGTGCCATTGTAAATGAAATTATCTTCTTTTGTTTTGTCCTTGTAAACGGGTAAAGATTCCCCGGTGAGGATGGATTCGTTTACCGAAAAATCGTTGGAATGTACAATGATGCCATCCGCTGTAACAGAAGTGCCCTCTTCCACCATCAGGCTGTCGCCTACCACCAGCTCTTCACTTTTTATTTGTTCTGTTTTGCCATTGCGGATCACTTTACAATCCGGTTGGATAAAATTCTTCAGCTTCTCCAGTGCATGCCGGCTTCTCGAATGCTGGTAAAGTGAAATGGAAGAAGAAAATATAATAGCCGCTGAAAGAAATATTCCGTTTCCTGTATCCCCGCTGATGAAATAAATAAAGGAGGCCACGAATAGTAAAATGATCATGGGCTCTTTTATCAAACTTATAACGGCATCAAAAAATCTTTTTTCTTTTTTATATTCCAGCCGGTTGTACCCATATGTTTTTCTTGCGGCAACCACCTGGTCAGCAGTTAACCCTTTTATGTCAAAATTATTTTCAGGTGCAGACGTTGACAATGGCAGTTGGTTTTATATATTAACGCACCACAGAAGCCATCTGTGAGGCGTATTTAAAATTACCATATAAGGCTTATTGTAAACAACAAAGTTGGAGAAAAATCATACTGCATCTGAATGATATTGCTCAGTATCAGCCCTGATCCCACCTGTGCTGATTCACCCGTCTGTTATACCGGTGGCCATTTAAAAAAAAGTACTGCTGCACCCGTTGTCTGCCGGCACAATACTACTTGCGAGGGTGTTATTTTAAAACCGGCCGGGTATCAGTTTATTACATGACCAGCCTGTAGTATCTCAATTGGGATCTCAACAGGATGACAGCAAACATAGAAATACAAACCGAAACACTACCGGTTAGCCCTGAATTTTGTGAGCAATACATATAACGAATGATAATATTCTTCGAGGGTTGTGGCATTTATCTGCGGGTCTGCGGCCACAGGTATTGTAACCGGCATTTCACCAATATATTTTGACAGTTCAGGAGATTGCTCCTGGATTAAAAGGGTCATTCGCAGAATATCGTTATTCAATTCCATTTCATTTTTCATAGTACGGACAAATAACCTTTTAAAAATATGGTGCTTCCTCCTTATCCATTCTTTCTTTTATTTATTTAATTTCTTCATCGACCTCACCGGCCAAAACAATGCGTTCTTTTCATTTCCTCAGCAATTGTATAAAATGAACCCTCTTACAGCCGGATAATTTTCTCCTGGTTTTCATACCAGGCTGCAGCCTTACAACTCCTCATTCTTTATTACTGTCAGGATCATTTTAAACCGTCCGTTTGGCTTTATATAATTTGATGCATTGGCAGGTATTACAATGGATTGTCCTGTAACCAGGAAATTTGACAATTCCTTAATTACTATTTCTGCTTTTCCTTCTATGATCTGGGCAAACGTGTCGTAGGGGGTGGTTTTTTCTGTTAAGCCTTCGCCATTGTCGAATGACATAACGCTGATATTACCGCTTGACTTCTTCAGGATTGTTTTTGTAACCACCGAATTGGGTACGTACTCAATTATTTCAACAGTGATATGCGCTTTTGATTTTTCAATGTCTGTAGTTTCCATTCTTTATAATTTCAGGTTATAAAATTTGCAGGGAAGTGTGAATACAGACGGCTGTATACTCTTTAATAACAATCAAGGCAAGGTATAGCTTTTGATTTTTACACACGAATACTTTTCAGGTTATCCAGGAGGCCAAATGCCTTTAACAACCAAAGTACAACTACTACGGTTACCACTATATTGAGAATGCTTTTGATCTTCCGATCCATCGGGATATAAGTATTAATAAGCCAGAGAACAACACCTGCAACAATCAATACAAGTACGATAGTAAGTAAAGGCATAAAATAATTTTTGAAGCTGATTAAAAACGGGTTGATTTATTTCCACCATCCCCTAAGCCTGTAAAAGAAACCGGGAACAGTATTGTCAATAAGTCAATTATTATGCCCGGGATTGCAAGCGCTGGCAGCAATGAATGGTGTAATTAATTCCACATATTGGGGAATATGTTTTCTGACCGTATTACCCGGAGGAGATTGAAAAGCCCGCAGTTTATCAGGCAGAAGCCGGACATCGTATGAAAAATATTTTATTGCTTCAGACTGTTGGATTCTTCATAATACCTGATTTTATTATACAAGGTTTTCCTGTCGATCTTTAATACTTCGGCTGCTTTTGTTTTATTAAACTTCACCTGTTTTAATACGTTCATAATTGTTTCATACTCTGCATGAGAAGCCACATCCCTGAGATCAATAATACCCTCTTTAGTTACAGAAGAAACTGCCGGCAGGCTGCTTTCCTGGTGAATGGGGGATTGAGCGGGGTTACCAATTATTTCCCAGGGCAGTACATTGGATGTAATATTTCCCGACGTGGATAATAAAGCGGATCTCCGTATCACATTCCGGAACTCCCGCAAATTTCCGGGCCAGTCATAGTTTAAAAACAACTGCATTACTTCTTCCTCAAACCCATCCAGCTCTTTGTTTAATTCTCCGCAAACCTGTTCAAGAAAAAAAGCGGAGAATGCCGGTATATCTTCCCGTCGCTCCCGTAAAGGTGGTATAGAAATAGAAAATTCATTGAACCGGTGATATAAGTCTTCCCTGAATTTTCCTTTCCGGTAAGCCTCCTGCAGGTTTTCATTAGAAGCCACAATAACCCGTACATCAGTTGACATATCTTTATTGGTACCAACCCGTTTAAATTTCCGTTCCTGGATCACCCGTAATAAAGTAGCCTGTACATCCAGTGGCAAATTGGTTACTTCGTCCAAAAACAAAGTGCCTCCTTCAGCCGCTTCAAAGATCCCTTCCTTATCTGCCAGCGCTCCGGTAAAAGAACCCTTAATATGACCAAACAATTCACTGGCGGCCAGTTCTCTCGACAGGGTGCCGCAATCCACTGTCAGAAATGGTTTATTTCTCCGGTTGCTCCGCTGGTGAATGGTCAGTGCTATTACTTCTTTACCGGTTCCGCTTTCACCATACAAGATCACACTATAGTTGGTGGGAGCCACCACACCCACCTGTTTATACAATTCAACCGAACGGGCTGAGTTGCCTATCATGAATTTTTCCGAAACAGCTATTATATTTTTTTTGACAGCAACGACATGATCATTGCTTTTATAAATTCCCGGTTCTCCCGGAACCGCTGAACCATTCAGCCCCTTGTTGATCACATTAATTACTTCTTCGGGTATCAATGGTTTGGTAATATAATCAAAGGCCCCGTAACGCATTACTTCCACGGCCATCCTTACGTCTGAATAACCGGTAATAATGATCACCAGCGTCTGCGGGTCTGTTTCCATTATCTTCTGTAATACTTTTCTGCCATCCATATCTCCCAGGCGAAAGTCACATAACACCACATCAAATTTTTTTTCGCTAAACTTTGCCAATCCCTTATTGCCTGTGTGGGATGTATCTGTTTCAAACCCTTTTCGCTGCAAAAAATGGCTGAGGAGTTGACACATATCCATATCGTCATCAATAATCAGTATCCGCTTCATAAGTATTTATTTTATAAACTAACCGTTGTAAAAGTAGATTAGTTTTAGTTATCGTCTGCTAACTTACACCAGGCAGTAGAAAGATTCAACCAATTTGAGGAAGAATATCTACTAACTTTATTGAGTAAGGCAATTAAAATGCCGGTTTTATGCTCATTACTGCTGGCTGTTGATTGGCAAACCTTTTGTTACCTAACGTCCTAATGGCAAACACACTTATCCCAGATAATTCCAGTAAGATTATGTCTGCACTAAAAAAAATACTTATCGTGGATGATGAAGCAGACATTTGTTACTTCCTCAGCCGCAACCTTACCAAACGGGGTTTTAGCACGGCCTTTTCTTATACCCTTGCAGATGCTGAGAAGCAGCTTGATGAGATAAAGCCGGATATCCTGTTGCTTGACAATCATTTACCAGACGGACGAGGGATTGATTTTGTAAACAGGATAATAAATTATAATTACCCTAACCTGAAGATCATTATGATTACGGCGCACGACAGCCCCGAAGACAGATCCAACGCCTACAGCAGTGGTATTAATTTCTTTATATCAAAGCCCTTTAGCCTGGCTACCATCAACCAGGTGATAGACCTTGTAGCATAAACAGGTTAAAAACTCCCACTATTCCTTTTTGGGGAATTAATTCCCCATATACATGATTTCTTTATTAAAATGAACCCGTTGGCGGAGTTCATTTTAATAAAATGAAATCATTACCCCGGAGAGGGCTAAGAAAATTAACTCCCCCATCAGGTTCGATGATTGTCTTTCTAAGCTCCCTGTGAAGAAGGATTGCTGAGCAGAATTACAAAACTGACTCCTTTTCCCGGAGTTGTTTCCAAATGAATCTCTCCTTTATGGTTGAGAATGATGTTTTGCGTATTGGTAAGGCCAAGCCCGTTACCCTTAGGTTTACTTGTAAAATAAGGTTCAAATAACCGGTAAGCCGCATCGCTGTCAAGGCCCGGACCATTATCACTGATAACCACTTTGCATTGACCATGCTCTTCTTCCATTGTTTCCAGCGTGAGCATGCTGCCGGGCTTGTTGCCCATGGCTTCCAGGGCATTGATGATAATATTCAAAAAAGCAATTTTCATTTTTCCTTTATCAACGGATATATCAAAGATATTTTGGCTATACTTTTTTACTACTGTTACATTCGTAAGTGTTATCCTGTCTTCAGCCCCCTTCAGTGTTTCATCCAGCAAGTCATTGATGGAGATTTTTTCATAGTTCAGTTCAGAAAATTTAGTGGAGTTTAGCAGGTCTGAAATAAGCTGGTTGATACGGGTGCTGTTCCTTTTTATCATATCAAAAAGCATGATGGTGCTTTCATCGTGTACTGATATTTCAGTATTTAACTGCTCCACGGCCAGGTTAATATTGGTAAGGGGATTACGTACTTCATGCGCTATCGTCCGGGCAATACGGCCGGTAGCTGCAAATTTTTCCTCACTTCGGATACGGATCAGTTCAGTATTGACTTTGTGCAATTCATCAATACGTTTTGTTAACAGTTGCTGATAATCCAATATTTTTTTTACAGCTTCCTTCCGGGCATTGTTTTCTTTTACATAAGTAATAAATCCGAAAAAGATCAATATAAAAGCCAGTGCCACGGAGACAATGGTAACAGCGGTGACCACAGAAAAAGTTCTTTTGAGTTTACCATCCCGCATTGACAGTAATTCTTTTTCATTTTTTTGAAAATTTATTACGCCGGAACGTATTTTATCCATTGCTTTTATGGCTTCCTGCTGCATCCTTATCAGCGAGTCTGTAACGACCCTGTTGTTTCTTTCAAAAATCTGTAATGCTGTGGAAATGTTAGATAATTTTTTGTCTATGTTTATTTTGAGCTCACGTAAAATTTCCTGCTGGTCCGCATTGTCGGCAGTTAGCTGCAAGAGGTTTTGGTAAAGAGAATCTGTAAGTTTGCCACCGCGGTAATAAGTAGAAAGAAATTCTGGATTTTTTGAAATAAGATAACCTCTTGCACCGGTTTCAGCATCTTTAAGATTTGAGAAAAGCGCTTCCGCTCTGGCAATTACCTGGTTACTGTGGTTCACTCTGCCGGACTGGTTCAGCAATTTACGGTTAGCATAGAATGTTATGAAATAGGCTAAAAAAATAAGCAAGAAAGCAATACCATAGCCCAGCCTGATCTGTTTTGCTGTTTTTGTTTTTTCAAGAAGTGTTTCCATAAACAAATTGTAACTGATGAAAATACCGATGGGGTGATACTGGCGGGTGATGCTGCGGAAGAAATATCGCAGCGCCGGTTTCCCGTTGGTCAAATAGCCCTCTGGCTGTTTTTAAAACGTTCCTGTTAAAGGTACCCCTAATTTACAGTAAATCCATAGCAATAAGCAGTAGTCCTGATTTTAGTGAATTATAAAAAAAATTACTCCAGGTATCTTCTCAGTGTCCAGGCCATTGTTTCATGATGCTGCAGTAAGCCGGTGAGAAAATCGGCGGTGCCGGCATCATGATATTTTTCAGTGCAATCGTCAATGCCTTTACGCAAGGTAACTGCCACTGCTTCATGGTCCAGCAAGAGTTCTTTCAGCATTGCATTTTGTTCAGGGTATTCACCGGGTGTTTCTTTTAATGAAGCGGCAGCCAGGAATTCCGCCATGGTGCCGGGTGTTTTAAACCCCAGCTTATTGATCCGCTCTGCTATTTCATCAATAGCCTCTTCCAGTTGATTATACTGGCTTTCAAATAATTTATGCAGCTCCATAAAGCTGTTGCCCGCCACATTCCAGTGAAACTTCCTGGTTTTTGTATATAACAGTACAGCATCCGCCAGTATGGCTATGAGTATGTCTTTAACGGCGGTAAGGTCTTTTTGAGGCAATCCAATATTCGCTTTCATATATTTTTTTAAAATGAAAAATAAGTTCCCGCATCATTTTGCAACAATTATTCCAATTAATTGATACGCATATTGTGGCGTTTCTTTCTGTAGTGGGAAAATAAATACTCATTCTTCGGGGAAACAGGCTGCTGCTCCCTCCAAAATAATTTTTGGCACAAAATTTTGTTCTCTTGTTTTAATCAATAGAACGTTTTTAGTTAACCTAAAATCATACATTATGCTACGCTGGTCAGTTACATTTCTAATTATTGCCATTATTGCAGCCGTGTTTGGATTTGGCGGTATTGCAGCCGGAGCCGCAGGCATTGCAAAAATTCTTTTTGTGGTATTTCTTATACTTTTTGTCATATCACTCGTTTTTGGAAAAAGAGCAGGCAATTCAGGCATCTGAGTGCTTCACTAAATTAAAACCTGCTTTATATAACCGGGTATGAAAAGAAAATTAATTCTGTTATGTATTTCATTCCTGGTGCTTGGTGGCGTGTGCCTGTATTACCCCAATCGCAGCACGGCCATGCTTGTTGCCCTGATAGTGGAACTTGTATTTTTTACTCATTACGTGATACTAAAACCGGCTACTGACTCAAAAATGACAAAACAGGATACAAGTACTGTAAATAAGAGGGGAGAAATTAATCCGCAACTGCAGCAAAAGCAGTCAACCGCAAAAAGCGTTGAGATCGAAAAGCGATAAAGCATGATAAAGCGGCAGGGAAATGGCGCAACCACAGTGGTGGAATATACTTTACAAAAAACGAGGATACATGAAAAAGATATTACTGTTGTCAAGTATCCTGATGATGGCGATATGGATAGCCGGATATTTTATCTTCCGGCTTGCATTTGCCATACATATACTGCTGGTTGTATCCGTTTTATTGTATATCCGTTCCCTTTTATACACAGAAGAAACAGCAACTCAAAAATATTTCCGGGTAAACAGCCGGAGAAGCAATTAATTCAATTTCGGTTGCTGTTTTTCCAGGTATCGCCGGTTTTGGCATGGTTTTTTAAGAAAATGATCCGGAAAGTATTTTTAAACATTTAAATCAATTTGTATGAGCAGTTCAAAAATAGTAGTAGGTTTTTTAGCAGGTGCCGCAGTAGGCGCATTAGCGGGTATTTTGTTTGCCCCCGATAAGGGATCCAACACCCGTAAAAAAATTGCCAATAAAACCGGTGATCTCACTGATTCTGTAAAAAATTCCTTCAGTGATTTTATTGATAGCGTAAAAGAAACCTATGCCGGCGCAGAAGACAAAGTGGAAAAATTTGCCGACAAAGCAAAATCCGGTATGATCAGTGCGAAGAATGATATAAAAAACGCAGTATCCTGATCGGGTGCATTTAGGTACCGGAATTCATCAACTCAATTCAGTGTAAAGACCGCTTACTATGCAATCCACAATCAGGCATATTGAAGATTTTATTTCCAAAGCCGGTGACCTGGCAGAGACTAAGGCTGAGCTATGGAAACTCGGTGCAGCGGAAAAAATCTCAGCAACGGTTTCATCACTTTTATCAGTAATTGCCATTTCTATACTCATGGGTTTGGCAATTATTATTTTAAGTTTTGGGATCGCTTACTGGATAGGGTCGGAGATGGGAGAGCTTAGTTATGGCTTTTTTATAGTAGGTGGTTTTTATTTGCTGGTTGGGGTAGTGATTTTTATTTTCCGGGATAAATGGATAAAGACACCCATCAGCAACCTGGTAACTGATAAAATCATTAAGTAGTGACGACCAATGACATTCATACTGGTAAACTGGCTGAGAGAATACAGGGGCTAAAAGAACTTGAAAAGCAGCAAATGGCTGAACTCAAACAGTTGGCCGGCAATATTGTGGACAGTGTAAGTCCTGCCGGTATAATAAAGAGTACACTGAAAGATATAGCAGTATCGCCTGATTTGCGGAACAATGTAATTAACGCTGCTATTGGCCTCGGCGCCGGGTTTGTGGGGAAAAAAATTTATGTGGGTAATTCAAAGAATTTGTTCCGGAAAATAACAGGCTCTGCAGTTCAGTTCATAATAGCCAATTTCATCAGAAAAAAAATTCCTGAGATACAGGAGAATCACCAGGAGCAGGATTGATAATATAATCATAATCACTCTCAAAAATATTGTTGGTCCGGGTAAGCTGAAATCAGTAACATTTTTAAAACTATTGTCCTAAATAGTCTTCAGCAAACCCCGGCCCGGCAGTTTATTCTATTCAATATAAATGTTTCTGCGGTTGATGGCAGCGAAAGAGAACAGGAACAGGCCGGATCGGGAGATCCGGCTTTTTTTTATTCCATTCACCATATAAAATAATAGTATTAGGTAGAACATTCGCAATGGTGCTGCAGCGCTGGCCTCGGAAAAATGACAGCCTGTCCCGATGAATCCGTGATTAAGAAAATTTTTCCGAAGCCTTGACTTTTTTGTGTCAAGACAAAAAAGTAAAAATCCAGTACGGCAGAGGTTTTGAGAATAAAATACATATTCCTATAAAATAATAATGCCGGACATTTACAAATAAAAAGCAGTATGAATATCACCTTCAATAATCGTATCAAGCAGGTATTGCTGCTGGCCGTATTGATTTTACTGATCTGGGTAGTGATCCGGGAATTATATCTTTTTCTGCCGGGTTTATTAGGCGCTGTTACACTCTATATACTCAGCAGGGCCAATTATTTTCAACTGGTGTATAAAAAGAAATGGAAAAAAGGACGGGCTGCCGGGCTGTATATTTTGTATTATCTTTTTTTACTGGGATTGCCTGTTTTTCTTGCTGTAACGCTGATAAGTCCTAAGGTGAACAGTTTTCTCAGCGATCCCACTGCCATGGTAGAAAGTGTAAAACAGGCCGTAAATGAGGTACAGCAAAACACAGGTATTACCATCGCTTCTGAAAAATCATTATCCGGCTCACTGGAAAAAGTGGTCGCTTATATACCATCCCTGCTGAACAGTACAGCAAACCTGCTGGCTAATCTCGCCACCATGCTTTTTTTCCTGTATTACATGCTGTACAATTGCAGTGAAATGGAAAAAAGATTATTCCTTATCATTCCTCTGAAAGATGAGAACACCACCATACTGGCTGCTGAAACAAAAAAAATTGTAAAGGCAAATGCATTGGGCATTCCACTTATATCAATTGTACAGGGCCTTACCGCCACCCTGGGCTATTTTATTTTTGGTGTGCATGAATGGGCATTGTGGGGCTTTCTTACGGGGGTCTTTGCTTTTTTTCCTATCGTTGGCACCATGATCATCTGGGTACCACTGGTAATTTATACCTATACATCCGGTAATTCGGGAATGGCCCTTGGCCTGTTGATCTATAACCTGGTGATAACCGGTAATGTGGATTATATCGCCCGTATTACTATTATGAAAAGACTGGGCGATGTACACCCTGTTATTACTGTGCTGGGTGTAATAGTCGGCCTGGGTCTTTTTGGTTTTATCGGATTGATCTTTGGCCCGCTGCTGGTTAATTACATTATCGTTCTTTTCAGGATCTATATGAATGAATTTGTAGAGCCACTTTCAGAAGGGCCGGTGGCACAAAAGGAAGAGGAGCCCGAGAAAGTAGAAAGTAAATAACTGCTTTGTGGCAGGTTACAGGTAATTGGCAATGCAGTCCCCCTCTTGTTTTTATTTCGGGAGATGAGCGATCAGCTCCACTTCCAGCCTTGCATCATGCATATACAATCTTGATATCTGCACCCAGGTGGCTGCCGGAAAATCTCCTTTATAAAATACCTTGCGGGCATCATTATATTTTTTCATCGCTTCCATATCTGTGGTGTACAGGTTTTCTTTTACCACATTCTGAAAAGTAGCCCCAAAGCTTTTTAATGATCTCTCCAATGCTTTGTACACATTGGTAATTCCTTCCGGTGTTACTTCCCTGGCCACAGCCCCGGATAAATACAATACATTATCCACTTTTACCACCTGCACATAGCCAGCACCGGTATCCTGCTTCAGTGCATTGTCCCAATGCCATTTGTCTTTTTTAATATCATTGTTTTGCGCCTGCAGTGTAAGCAGGAATGCAGCCTGGAACAGGATGATAAGTATAAACAGTTTTCGCATACTGGTAAATTTTACTGAAAGTAACTATATACCGGGGCAACAAAAACAAAAAATCCACCAGTGGTAAAAAATAGAAAAGTATTATGTTTAAAAAACAGGAGACTCAATGGTCAAGTCTTTTATTTCAAATCCTAAATCATGGGCAAATGTTTCAGGTATTAACTTGCGGACCTCCTCTTGATTGATAGTTCCACTTAAGCGTCTGGCATTCATATAATGTTCTCTCACCATCTTTCTAGTCAAGTCGCCAACAGTTACTCCTACTAATTCTTTTGAAAATCTTCCGGCAAGCCACAAGCCGCTAATGGACAATAGTAAACCCAATACAGCAATTTTCCAACTGATGAACAATCCAATGATCGATGCCAATAAAAGAATGATAAGGGGTGTAGCTATAAAACCATTCATTGCTAAGAAATCTATATCCACCCCTATTTGCTGGTTGAAAGAAGATACCAGTTTTGCCCTGACTTTCCTTGGAAAAATGTAGTTAAGTTTTGTTGCTGGAGTAATACTCTTCTTATTAAGGCTTTGGGTATTCATAACGGAGTCACGTATCTTATAAAAAGCCTGTTGAAGAGTGCAATCATCTACATGTTTCTTAGCCAAAATCTTTGATTCAATTACGTCACACAGTTCGCCAAAGTTCTTCGTTTGTTCAAAATCCCCATCTTCAAATTTTATATCAAAGGACTTTTCCATTCTCAGAATAACATCAAAAATGTCTTCTGCTTCGACATTCGCAAGTGTATCTGGCTCATTTTGCATTTACGTATATTTAATCCGCCCGGCTCAGCATTTCCTCCAGCTTCATCACCAGTTCTGTTTTAGTAATTGGCACACCCATGATCTTGTTGTAACCTTTCGCATCTACAAAATAAACATCCCGGATAATCTTTATCAGCTGCCCGTTATTTATTTCTGGAATCAGAACGGTATCAAAGCTCTTTAGTATATCGCCCAGGTTTTTAGGAAAAGGACGGACATACCGCAGATGGGCATGGCTTATCGCATGGCCTTTGCCCTGCAGTTCTGCACAGGCACTTTTAATAGCCCCATAAGTGGAACCCCAACCGAGTACCAATATCTTTCCTTTGTCCGGGCCACTGTCCAATTTTTGTTCTGGTATGTAATCAGCGATTTTATCTACTTTTTCCTGGCGAATATTCACCATCAGCTGATGGTTCTCCGGTTCGTAATTCACATTACCGGTAATGTTTTGTTTTTCCAAACCGCCAATACGGTGTTCCAATCCCGGTGTGCCGGGTACTGCCCAGGGCCTTGCCAGTTTTTCATCTCTGAGGTATGGCAGAAATTTTTCTTCCGCCTCATCTAAAGCCTTCTTGAATTTCACTGTTATTTCGGGCAAATCTTTTGATTGCGGATACTTCCAGGGTTCGGCGCCATTGGCAATATAGCCATCACTTAAAAATATAACCGGTGTCATGTGTTGTACAGAAATTCGCACAGCTTCATACACGGCCTCAAAACAATCGCCGGGTGTGGAGGCAGATACAATCGGCATCGGGCATTCGCCATTTCTGCCATAGTAAGCCTGCATCAAATCACTTTGTTCTGTCTTGGTAGGCAAACCGGTAGAAGGGCCACCGCGCTGTATATTTATAATAATCAGCGGAATCTCCAGCATCACTGCCAATCCCATGGCCTCTCCTTTTAACGCAATACCCGGGCCACTGGAAGTAGTAACTCCCAGCGAACCGCCATAAGCGGCACCAATGGCAGATGTAATAGCTGCGATCTCATCTTCTGCCTGGAATGTACGAACACCAAAATTTTTATACTTGCTCAAATCATGCAGGATATCTGATGCCGGGGTAATGGGATAAGAACCAAGGAATAATGGCAACCCGCTTTTTTGCGAAGCAGCAATCAACCCAAAAGCCACGGCCTGGTTACCCATGATGGAACGGTAGGAGCCCGGGTCCATTTTTGCTTTTTCTACAGAATAGGTAGTAGTGAATGTTTCAGTGGTATCTCCGTAATTATAACCGGCCTGCAATACTCTTATATTGCTTTCCAGTATCTCCGGTTTTTTACCGAATTTTTCTTTCAGAAAACTGATGGTGTTATCCATGTCCCTGTTGTACATAAAATAAAGGAAGCCGAGTACAAACATATTCTTGGCCCTGTCCTTTTCTTTCATCCCCATGGTAATGTCCTTCAATGACTCACGGGTCATTTTGGTCACATCCATTTTTATCACTTCATAATTACCAAGGCTGCCATTCTCCAGCGGGTTGTCCCCTTCAGGATAATTGGCCAGGCGCAGGTTTTTTGCATCAAACCCATCGGTATTGGCTATTATCTTACCCCCTTTTTTCAAGGCTGTAAGGTTTACTTTTAGGGCGGCGGCATTCATGGCCACCAGCACATCACAGGCATCTCCGGGAGTAAACACCCTGTCGGAGGAAAACCTGAGCTGATATCCGCTCACGCCGGGCAAGGTTCCCTGCGGGGCCCGTATTTCGGCCGGAAAATCGGGAAACGTGGCCAGATCAATTCCAAGCAAAGCGGTATTGTTCGTAAATTGGCTGCCGGTCAATTGCATCCCATCCCCGCTATCCCCGGCAAACTTAATTACCACATCCTGTAATACTTCCTGTTTTCTTGTCATTAGTCGTTTGTTATTCTGCGAATTTAAAACAAGTTCTGTTTGGTTGATGCATGATTTTGGCTAAAAGAAGCATTTTCCGCCTCAATTATTTAATTAATTTTGTCAAAAAAAAGCATGCCCGAGATAAGTCGTTTCTATGGAATTATTATTTATATGTTTTTCAATGACCATAATCCTCCTCATTTTAAAATAAAATATGGAGAATTTGAAGCCAATATTATAATAGAGAATGGATTATAATAGAGAATGGCAGCTTATTAAATGGAGACTTCCCAATCGGTAAATTAAAATTGGTTCAGGCATGGGCAGAGATACACAAAGAAGAGCTATTACAGATGTGGAATACCAAAGAGTTTCATAAAATCACACCCCTGCAATGATGATAAAACCAATAAAAATATTGTCCGCAAAACCCTATTCTATTGTTTGCATTTTTAGCAGTGGCGAAACAAGGACGTTGAATATGGAGCCATTTTTAGAAGCACAAAAAAATATTAAAGGTATTAACAGGTTGTTAGATGCAAAAGTATTTAGCCAGGTTAGTATAGGCGAAGTCGGTCAGCTTCTCTGGAAAGACGTCGCAACGATGATAAATGAAAAAGGCGAAATAACTCCCTGCGAGTATGATATCTCACCTGAATTTGCCTATAATCAAAGCACTCCTCTTTAAATAGCTCAGACTTTCTGCAGAAAATCTATTTACTTTTTTTATATTGCTTATAATAATTCAACACATGAGCAATTCCCTGAAACTTCTACTGGCGATCGGAGTGTTATTACCCGGTATAATAATAGCCCAGGCCGATGATGATATTTATGAAGCCAACCGCCTGAAAAAAGTGTTTCCTGATGACAGGGTAGCCGCCACTATTGTGGAAGAAGAGTTCAATTTTGACCGGGGAAAAAGTGAGGATAAGCTGCCAGTGGTATCTGCCACCCGCAACACAGGTATCAATTTCCTGGCATTAAGAGAAAGGGCCGGCATCCAGTATTTTGATTTTTACAACTCCTTTACCAAAATAACTTCTTTCAAACAGCTTGAAAAAAAGAAAGGCATGTTTGGCACAAAGAAAAACTATAATGTGGGGTATGCTATTGACCGCTCCGCCAGTTCCAGCGACTTTTTTTCTGACGACAGCCGGGTAAAATATTTCAACATCGGCTTTACCGGCTACGGCGATATAACAAGAGTGGAGACCGAAAAAAAATACCTGGACAGTAAATACCTGACCGCCGTTTATTTTCACAGCTGGTATCCTTCCAAAGAAAAAATCATCCGCATACGGGTGCCGGACTGGCTGCAACTGGATATGCGTGAATTTAATTTTGAAGGATATAAAGTAGTAAAACAAAAAACACAGGAAAAAGGTGTTACCGTTTATTCATTTAAACTGCAAAACCTGTCGGCCATGAAAAATGAAAGCAGGGGCATTGGCGCTGCTTATCAATACCCGCATATAGTATTTGTGGTAAAATCATTCAGCTATGATGGCAAAACTGAAAAAGGATTTGGGGATGTAGGCGACCTGTATAGCTGGTACAGTTATCTCTATAAAAAATGTGTGAATAAACCCGATGACTTAAAATCGAAAGTAACAGAGCTTACCAAAGGAAAAACAACAGATATAGATAAAGTAAAAGCTATTTTCTACTGGGTGCAGGACAATATCCGGTATATCGCATTTGAAGACGGGCTGGCCGGTTTTATTCCGGCAGCAGCACAGGATGTGTACAAAACAAAATATGGTGATTGTAAAGGAATGGCCAACCTGATGACAGAAATGCTGAAAGTGGCCGGCCTGGAAGCTTATATAACATGGATCGGCACCCGGCATTTACCTTATGATTACACACTTCCCTCGCTGGCAGTAGACAACCATTGCATCAGCACGGTGATACTGAGCGGTAAAGAATATTTCCTGGATGCTACCGAAAAATATGTACCCTTTGGCGACTATGCCTGGCGTATTCAGGGTAAAGAAGTGCTGATTGGAAAAGGAGAGAAATACGATGTAAAGAAAATACCGGTGGCCGACAAGGAAAAAAATAAAATACTGACACAAACCACTTTCCAGTTAAAGGATAATGTTTTAAAAGGCCATGTAAAAGCCACGCTGACAGGTGAGCAGCGGACAAATTTTCATCAATACTATCACGACCTGCCCAATGATGATAAGAAAAAAATGATCCGGCGTTTTTTGGAGTTTGGTAATAAAAACCTTGTTATCTCCAATGTAAAAACATCTGACCTGAGTAACCGGGAAATACCGGTGGTGGTGGAAGGTGATATTGACCTTAGTAATTATGTGATAACGGAGGATAAAGAAATATATCTCGGCATCGATTTTTATCCCGAAGACCTGCGGAGCCTGCAGCCTGATAAAGACAGACAGCAGGACTATGCACTTCATTCCAGCTATGTGGCACAGGATGAAACAGAGCTTGTACTGCCGGCAGGGTACAAAGTAGTATCCATACCTGTTTCTATCACTGAAAAAGCGGAGGACTATGAAGTAGCGGGCTCTTACACGGCCAAAGACAATAAAGTAACCTTTAAAAAAATACTGTCATTTAATACCGGACGCATTCGCAAAGCTGACTTTGAAAACTGGAAAGCATTTACAAGAAAGCTGAAGGATTTTAACAGCAATCTGATTTTAATTAAGAAACCATAATCATTTCCCACAAAGGCCACTAAGTACACAAAGGTTTTTTAATTAAAAATAAAAAATATGACGGAAAATGAGTTATCAAAAATCGCTGTAGACATATCGTATAAAATCCATACAGTCCTTGGACCCGGGCTTTTGGAAAGCGTTTATGAATCAGCTTTTGCCTTCGAGCTTGAAAAAAGGAATATAGCATATTCACGGCAGGAAAAAATTCCTGTAAAATACGAAGATGCTGTTTTAGACGGGGGCTTCAGGGCCGATATAATAATGTGCAACAAATTCCTTGTAGAGCTTAAATCTGTGGAGAATCTGGATAAAATTCACCACAAGATTACACTTAATTATATGCGCCTTTCTGGGATTAAATTAGGGATATTGGTAAATTTTAATGTCACCTTAATCAGAGAAGGGATTCATAGAAAAATTAATGGCGAACTTAATTAAATACACGGTGGTTCACCTGGCGGCCTTAAAAAATATCCCACAAAGGCCACTAAGCACACAAAGAATTTATTTAGTAAACTTTGTGTCTTTGTGGGATAAATAAATTGAATTAACCGGATAAAAACCACAAAGTGGTTTTCTTAGTGGTCTTAAAAAACTGACCCACAAAAGCCATTAAGTATACAGAGAAATTGCTTTGTGTCTTTGTGGGATAAATAAAAAATTATGAAGAAAGGAATTTTAGCACTCATTTTTTCTCTTGCCTGTTGCTGGATATCCGCCCAGGAAGATGAAGACACTTTCTCTCCTTCCAAACTGGAATCCATTGCCAAAAACATGAAAATGGTATGGGACGATGGCGATGCAGATTTTTCAATAGCCGCCACCCCGGATAAATGGAAAGAAGAAAGCGGTATTATCATTGCCCAAAAAACCAAGTTTGCCTTTGATAAAGATGCCAATAAACTGGCTGTGTATGAAATCACCCGGCGGCGTATAAAACTGAATGACCGGGATGCTGTCAATTCCTATTCATCTGTTTATTTCCGTATCGGTTCATCCAATGATGGGGCCGGTATCAAAATCATCAAATCAAATGGCACAGTACAGGATGTATCATTGAGAAATGCTGTGTTTGTGGAAGATGCATCTGATGTACCCGGTACTTTTACCCCTTATATCGGCAAAGCCAGTACCTACTACGATAAAAGTAAGAGCCGCATTATTTATTATAAAATAGCTGTGCCCGACCTGGACCCCGGCGACATCATTGATTACGGCACCATCTTCTACGATGATAACACCGTAAAGAAAATGAGCTATATCGAATTTGATCCCATCTACTTTGTGTGTACCCGGGAATTTCCCGTTATCAGCCAGAAATTTGAAATTGACACCGACAACAATTCTTTTGTCAATTCAAAATCAACCATGGGGGCGCCGGCTTTTAAAGAAACAGGAAACAGTAATGCCGAATATGCCTGGGAAGACCGCAACCGGGAAAAGATAAGCGACACCCGCTGGGTAAACCGCCTGGTGGAATTGCCCATGCTTAAATTTCAAATCGTATTCTCCCGCAGCGAAAACCGTTCAGATCTTTTTATTGGCGACAGGGGCGAATTGAAACAAAACATCACACCGGAAGAGCTGGCCAAAAAGATGAACAACCTGTATAATAAATTAGACGGCTCCTATTATTATACTATGGCCAAAGCTTACCTCAAACAAATTGGATATGCAGATATGCGGGAAGAAGATTTTATTCAAAAAACTTATTACATACTCCGGCACATGTCTTTTTACCGGGCCAATGGTTTTTCCAGCGAGTTATTTGCTTCCTGCCTCACCCAATGCCTTGACCTGAGAAAGATCACTTATGAACTGGTGGTGACCACTCCGGCCAATATTACCAAACCGGAGAATATTATTTTCAGGACAGAACCCGAATGGATGGTGAAAGTAAAAGACAAATTTATTTTTAATGCCACCATTTTTTCCAACCCTTTTGATTTTAAAGAAGAATTTCTGAATACACCGGCTTATATCATTTCATTGGGTAAAAATCCGAAGGCCACTCCGGTTACTTTACCATCCGGCAAAATCGATGAAAATGTATTGACCAATACTATTACTGCATCTATAGATACATCCGGCAGAAATATGCAGGTTATTAACCAGGCAGCCGCATCCGGTTTGTCCAAACAATATTACAATACCCAGGGCTTAGTGTACACCACTGCGCTGGATGATGACCATCGCAGCTATGGCGGGGAAGATGATGTAAGGGCCAGTATGAGGGGTGCCGTACTGGACAGCTACGAGGATAAATTGCGGGAAAGAAAAAAAGAAGATAAAACCCGCAAGCTGGAATACATGAAGAAAGAGATGGAAGATGATTATGATAATGTAACTGCGTATACAGAATTTGTTCTTAACTCAGATGGAAGAACATGGCGCAAGCAGGAACTGAATTATACCAACAAATTTGAACTGACAGATATGGTAAAAAAAGCGGGTGAGAACCTGCTGGTATCAGTGCCGGCACTGATTGGCGACCAGTTGTATATTTCACAGGATGACAGAAAAAGAGAAGTGGATGCCTATATGGGTTTCCCCCGCAGCTACCGCAATGTGATCAATTTTACTATCCCCGCAGGTTATAAAGTAGTGGGTATACAAAGCCTGAATATGAACATTGACAATGAAGCCGGCACTTTTGCCGTACAGGCATCTGTAGAAGGAACCACGCTTAGCATTCTGACCAAGAAGCTCTACAAACAGATGACTATAAAAAAAGAGAACTGGGATAAGCTGGTGGAAATGCTGGATGCGGCATTTAATTTTACACAGAAGAAAGTGTTGTTGAAGAAATTGTAGCAAAAATACTTACTTCGCTTTGTATCAACTATCAATGGCGTTTGGCGCATTTTAATGGACTAAGTAATTAGGCCAAAAATTTACAAAGTATAATGAGAAGCGAAGGCAATTTTCATCCCTTGAGGAATAATTTAAGACTATTTATAAAAGTTACGTTGCATCTTTAATTAGTTTAGGATAGATTTGTATAATTATTTAAATTAATTCATCCGTGACAGATTTACGTAATCATAAAGATTGGGACAAAGCAAATGGTACACTGTCTGTAACCCTTAATCCGAAAACTGATGCTGGTTACAATGATACTTATGTACTGCTAAATGGGAGTAGTGGGAATTTTTGTTTGGATTACTCAAATGAAGAGTTTGACCCAAAAACCGCAAAAGAAAGAGCATGGTCATCTGATACCGGATATTATGTAAAAATTTCAAATTTAGATCAGGTTATTGTAACCCGGTGGTGGGATGGTTATATTGAAAAATTATCTTACGCTATAGTTCAAGAAAAGCCTCAAAAATTTTATGAGGCTATCATAAAAAATAGTTCGAAACAAACTGATTCAATAATCTCATTTGCTAAACAAGTTTTCGTGAGGTTAAGAAATTGTATTCAGCAATCAGATAACGGCCAGGCCTCCCTAAGAACATTCATGTATTTATTGGCTGCATTAGAAGAAAACGTTAGTACAGCTGATAAGATAGATCAAAAAAAGTGGAAGCTAGAAAACTTTGACAATAATTGGATCACAGCACATGACTGGGAATGGATATATAGCGTTTTTAAAGGAGGCTTGAATAACACAATACCAAATATAAAGCTTGTTTTAAGACATGCCTCAAATCGGCTATTTCAAGAAGCTCATAGAGAAGCAACTAGAAAAGAATTCCAAACGGCATTATGGGGTGGAACAAACCGTTCTTACGATAGTGGCATTTCCGAAGGTGCATTTTACACTCCAACACCATTGGTTAGAACAATTGTACAAGAATCTCTGTGGTGTTTAAATAAAGTAATTCCTTTATCTGAAAGAAAAAGCATAAGAGTTTTAGATCCAGCATGTGGATCTGCAGAATTTTTGAGGGAAACACTTCGCCAATTAAAAATAAGTAATTACATAGGTAAGGTAGTTATTACCGGATGGGATATATCCGAAATTGCTTGTGAAATGTCACGATTTGTTTTGAATTATGAAAATACCACAGAATGGTCTGGAAATGTTGAAATTAGCATTTGCAATGAAGACTCTCTTACAAAAAATTGGAATAATGAACTTCCATATGATATTGTTTTAATGAATCCACCATTCCGGGCCTTTGAAAATTTAGGTGATAGGAAGAACATTATTATAGAACAATTAGGAGTCTTAAAAACAAGGCAGCCCGATATGGCTTCTGTTTTCTGGAAAAAATCGGCAGAGATTACTGCTGAAAATGGGGTACTGGGCCTAGTATTGCCACATTCGCTAATCGGGGCAGAAACATATAAAAATCTAAGGGTCTATATAAAGGAAGATATTGGATTAGATTTTTCTTTAATTGCCAGACTTGGCAGTTCCGGGTTATTTGAGAAAGCCATGATAATTCCATCAGTTTTGGTTGGTGTGAAAAAAAATAAGGCTGCTTCCCACACAATTCTTTGGACAGATCATCAACAATCTTCAGTCTATACTGCACTAAGGCAGCTAAGAATTTATCGTAATACTGATATTCCCACCCCAATCGTAAATAATAGTTACAGCGTATATGAGAATCAATTTTTGACAGACAAGGAATCTGATTCTTGGAAAGTAAATTCTTTTCAGATGCACCAATTATCCGAAAAATTGAGGGGTTTTGATACAGTAGGAAAATTGTTTAGTGTAAAAAGAGGAAGTGACACCGGAAATAATTCTGCCTTTTTATTAACAAAAGAAGAATTCTTAAAATTACCAAGTAAAGAACAGACATATTTTCGTCCTTGTATAATGAGAGACAGTATTTTGAATGGCCAGTTAAACAATAACCTTTATCTATTTTTTCCCTATGGCAATAAGTCTGTAAAGACTGAAAAAGACCTAAAGCAAAAATTACATAGTTACTATATAAAAAAATTATTCCCTTATAAAGAAAAGTTAACCACTCGTAAAGGGTTTGAAAAAAAATGGTGGGAGTTGAGCAGACCAAGATCTTTTCATGATAGACCCAAATTAATTTCCGCTTATTTTGGCAAAGCCGGTTATTTTGCTTTTGATCAAACAGGTGAATATATTGTCGGGCAAAGTTTCGCTTGGTTACCAAAGATCGAAGAATTAAATAGTGATAATTATCAGTTTGCCTACTTAGCACTGTTACATTCCCCTATTATTAATAAATTATTAGAAATGGTTTGTAATGTGTTAGAGGGGGGATATTATGATTTATCGAAACACTATGTTGATAAAATGCCGTTACCAGATTTAACAAAAGCGGACATTAGTATTCTATCTTATTTAATAAAAACCGGGAAAGACATTCACAAGAATAAAGCGATTAATGTCGATGAATTAAACCAAGTAGTAGCTAATGCATATGGACTGAATCTGGAATACTTTTAAATTCTTGTTATGCCCGTTCCAGAACCAATTAAAATTGCTAAAAACATACTTTCTAATTTTTTTACTATTAATGTTCATTCTATTCTTATTGATCAGAAGAATGGAAACTATACATTAAATAGCCAACATTCAACTGTCGAGACATCAGATACAAGAGGCCGATATGTTTTATGGCCATTACCAGTAAGAGAAGAATTGTCTGATATTTATAGCAGACACCCAATTTATTTTTCGTTTATCATAAAAATTAATGATATAAATAAAATTCAAGAATTAAGTATAAAATTATTTAAAGAGGATACTACTATTATACCTGACTCGGCAACAATACCAACAGAACTCTTACTCAGAGTTGATTGGCTTAATCAGTCAGAAAATGAGAATATTAAGCATGCCCAGCCCCATTGGCATATTCATTCTTACAAAATAATTGATATGCTTGAAGGCAGGAGTGCTGCCGATAGGGAATTATTCTACAGTTTATTGGAGACAGATAATAGCCAAGATAAAAATGATTTATTATTGAATGATATGCAGGACAAGTCCCTTCTAAAAAAAGATCAAAAAAAATCAGACCCCTCAAAATATAGCGAAATCCCAATTTATATGTTCCATTTAGCTATGATAGCTGAATGGGATAAACCTAATCCAGCAACGCAAACTAAAATTTTAACATCTACTGTTTTAGAAAAATGGCTCCCAAAATGTTTAGAATATATCAAACTCCAAGTTGAATATATTTTAGAAAAAATGAAGCCGTGAGATACTGTTTAGTTTTTAATAGGCGCCCCCTTTTCTTTTTTATAAATATCACACAACCTTTTGCATATATGCATTTTTTCAACCCCTAGCCCAGCATTTATTTCTTAGCAAGCATAATCGAGGCCTTTAATATTACTTTAATCTTTCTTTAACCATACGCCACTATGTGCTTCCATTTTTGCTATCTACTTTCATACCCGGAATAAAACAACCACCCCAAGCACCATGGATGCCCCCTCTTCCGCCGATGAAGGCGATACCGGAAGTATAAAAACTTCTTTTCGTAAGATTTTTATTGTTGCCGCTGCTTTCCTGCTGTTTGTTTCCTGCAACCAACGTAAGGAAAAGATACCTGTTGCAGTACCAGTAGCCACAGACAGTACAGTGATTAAAAAGCTACCGCCGGCTGTGGCTGATTCTGTCAGCAAAGCAGCAGTGCCCAAAAAGAAAATCTACCTCACATTCGATGATGGTCCCAACAGGGGTACCCGCAATGTGCTGCAGGCCATCAAAGAAGAAGACATCCCCGTAAGTTTCTTCATTGTGGGCAAGCATGTATTCGACAGCCCGGAGCAAACAGCCACCTGGGAGCTATTGAAAGAAGATACTGCAGTAGAGCTGTGCAACCATAGCTACACACACGCAGCTAACCATTACTCTAAGTTTTACGAGCACCCTGAAACAGTGATCAGTGATTTTCAACAAAGCCAGGAAAAATTACAGTTTACCAATAATGTGATCAGAATGCCGGGGCGCAATGCCTGGCGGATAGACTCTATTACCGTTACAGATATAAAGGAAAGTAAAAAAGCTATAGACTCCGTGCATAAAGCAGGTTTTGACGTAATGGGTTGGGATATAGAATGGAGCTTTGATCATAAAACACTGGTCCCCGATTCCAATACCACTTTATTACTTCGCCATATTCAGAATTTGCTGGATGCAGGCACTACCAAAACTCCCGGCCATCTGGTGCTGCTGGCGCATGACCAGGCTTTTCAGAAAGAAGAGAATGTGGAGAAGCTGCATTCATTTTTACAGGAGTTAAAATTAAACCCCCTGTATGAATTTGTAAAAGCCAGTGAATACCCGGGGGTGAAAAAAGATCTTCCCTGATATTCAGGACCGCCTACTTCAATTTCAATGCCGTATCCAGCCTGCCGGCTACATTATCCCAATTGATGATATTGAATAAGGTGTCAACAAAATCACTGCGTTTGTTTTTGTACTTAAGATAGTAGGCGTGTTCCCATACATCAATTACCAATAATGGCACCGCACCCCACTGGGTCAATTTTTCATGGTTTTCACATTGCAGCATAGTCAGTTTTTGGGAATAGGGCTGATAAGCCAATATACCCCACCCATTGCCATCCACATTTTTTGCAGTGGCAGAAATGTATCCTTTCAGTTTATCATAACTGCCAAAGTCTTTTTCAATACTTTTCAACAGCAACCCTTTCGGGTCTGTTTTTTTATCAGAAAGGTTTGTCCAGAAAATACTGTGGAGGATATGTGATGAAAAATGCAGCGATAATTTCTTAGTCCAGTAATCCACCGTTTCGAAATTATTATCCTGCATGGCCTTCTGTATCATTTGCAGGTCCTTATTGGCCGCCTTCACTGCTCCGCCATGATGAAAATTATAATGCAGGTTCAATGTTTCTGCATCCATGTGCGGTTCTAAATGTGTGTATGAATAAGGCAGGGTTTGCAGGGCATAATTTCCATTTGCATCCGTCAATTTATCCATACCATTATCTATACCCTGTGCAAAAATATCATTGCGGTTAAATAGAAGGGCAGCCCCTGTTAAAGCGCCGCCCTTTATAAATTGATTTCTGTTCATACTGTAAGTTACAATTATAGACTTACTCCCATTTTACAAGTTATCTAATATGCTTCTTATTCAGTCATCCTTTTACACGCTGGAACACCGTATATTTGTAAAAAAAATAATATGGGTTTAGTTTACGCAGATATCACCCTCATAAATGCCGAAGATGTAATGCTTGCCAAAAGGAATATTATCGGTGAAGAAGAAGTAAAGGAAATGACTATTAAAATGCTTGTTGATACAGGAGCCTATATGATGGCGATCAATGATACTATACAATCTCAAATAGAGTTGCCCTTTATAGAAAAGAGAAAAGTGCAATTAGCAGATAGCAAAGTGGTCGAATATGATGTAATAGGCCCCATAGAGGTAAGGTTTGCAAACCGTCGTGCCACCTGCAATGCCTTTGTATTGCCAGGTGATAGTGAACCCTTATTAGGTGCTATCCCCATGGAAGAAATGGACGTATTGGTACACCCTCAGCGACAGCAATTGGTTGTAAATCCTGAACATCCAAATTATGCTGTTTTAAAAATGAAATAATCAGAGGCTGTATTAAAAGTCAGAAAATTACCCAAAGATGCTACAGCGGAAAGTATAAAACAACTGAAAATCAATCGTTGTGGGTTTGCCAGAAAATTAATTTTGAACACTTTTGAGACAGGCCCTGGAAAGAGAAAGTGATTGCCAATTTTAAAAAACCAACAACCACTCTCTCTTTATTACCTTACACCCTGCTCCGCGAAAACTTCCAGTTTCGCAGTCCTATCCCATGGCTTTCAGCCATACCATCAAACAGCGCACTATTCCTTTCCATCAAACAAGTTCCCCAATCCGCCCAGCACACTGCCTTCTTCTTTCCGCTTATAAGTTCCGTATGCCACTATCCTTCCTGCCAGCCGGCTGATGGGTAATGACTGTATCCATACTTTTCCAGGGCCCTGCATCCGGGCAAAGAACAACCCTTCACCACCAAACATAAAATTCTTAATGCCCTTTACAAATTCAATATCAAATTGAGTAGTGGGTGTATAAGCCACCACACAGCCCGTATCAATCTTTAATACTTCTCCGGCTTTCAGTTCCCTTTCTACAATAAATCCACCTGCATGCAAAAAGGCAAATCCATCTCCTTCCAGTTTTTGCATGATAAAACCTTCTCCGCCAAAAATGCCCACCCCCAGCTTTCGCTGAAAATGAATACCCACACTTACTCCCTTGGCCGCACATAAAAAAGCATCCTTCTGGGCAATGATAGTACCTCCCAGCTCTTTTAAATCCAATGGAATGATTTTACCCGTGTACGGCGCCGCAAAGCTTACTTTCCTCTTTCCCTGCCCTTCATTGGTAAACGCGGTCATGAATAAACTTTCCCCCGTCAACACCCGTTTACCGGCACTCATCAGCTTACCCAAAAACCCGGTAGGCTGCTGTGCAGAACCATCTCCGAAGATCGTTTGCATCTGGATACCGTCATCCATCATCATCATAGCGCCGCTTTCTGCCACGGCCGTTTCCTGGGGGTCCAGTTCTATTTCCACAAACTGCATTTCCTCCCCATAGACCTTGTAATCTATTTCGTGATTGTTGCGATTGGGCTGACTCATAGTTTTAAAGTTTCCGGCAAAGGTAAACACCATTGAGATACAAAGAAAAACTGGCTGCTGCTTTAACCGGCCCCTATCCGCAGTTAACCGAAACGGCAGCAAATACCTTTACCCCGTAAAAGTGATAAATGGCAATGTTTTCAGCGCTGAATTACCTTTCTTTGTTAGCCTGTCTGCTGACAGTTTATCCTCTAAAACTATCATAATATGAAAAAGAGCTTTTTGCTATTAACCATTTCACTGCTTTGGCTGGCAGCTATTGTAAACAGTCAGACCAAATTGGTGGAAAAAATTACCAAACAGGCCCGCCCGGATGACCCGTTCGGAAGGGCAAACCAGATTGTTATCCCATATGAAAAATATGTATTGCCCAACGGGCTTACCCTTATTGTGCATGAAGACCGCAGCGACCCGGTAGTGCATGTGGATGTTACCTACCACGTAGGCTCTGCCCGGGAAGAAATCGGCAAATCAGGTTTTGCTCACTTCTTCGAACACATGATGTTTCAGGGAAGTGACAATGTTGGCGACGACCAGCATTTTAAAATAGTATCCAATGCTGGCGGTACATTGAACGGGACCACCAACCGCGACCGTACCAACTATTTTGAAACAGTACCCAGTAATCAATTGGAAAAAATGCTCTGGCTGGAAGCGGACCGGATGGGCTTTTTGCTGGATGCAGTTACACAAAAGAAATTTGAAATACAACGTTCAACGGTAAAAAATGAACGGGGACAAAATTATGATAACCGCCCTTATGGACTGGCCAGTGAAATGGCTTCCCGCAATTTATACCCGTATGGCCATCCTTATTCCTGGCTTACAATCGGCTATGTAGAAGATCTGAACAGAGTGGATGTGAATGACCTTAAGAATTTCTTTTTAAGATGGTATGGGCCGAATAATGCTACCGTAACAGTAGGTGGTGATGTAAAAAGTGCCGACGTGGTGAAACTGGTGGAAAAGTATTTTGGTGTAATTCCCCGCGGACCTGAAGTAAAACCTGTGGTGGTGCCTCCTGCTGTATTAACGGCTGACCGCTATGCTTCTTACATTGATAATTATGCAAGGGTCCCTTTATTATTAGCGGTATATCCCACCGTTCCCAATTTTCATACGGACATGGGTGCACTGGCCTGCCTGGCACAGGTATTAGGCCAGGGAAAAAATTCCATAATGTACCAGCAATTGGTAAAAAAACAATTGGCACTGCAGTCAAACACTTTCAGCCAGTTATCAGAACTGTCCGGAGAAATGGCTTTTCAATTGGTACCATCTCCCGGCAAATCCTTAGCAATGCTTGATTCTTTATTCCGCAATGCGCTGGATTCCTTCGAGAAAAGAGGTGTTACTGATGAAGATATTACCAAATTCAAAGGCGGCATAGAAGCACAGCTGATAAATGGATTGCAAAGTGTGGCTGGTAAAGTTTCCCAACTGGCCGCTTTTCAAACTTTTTCCGGCAACCCCAATAAGATCGCAGACCTTATCACCATGTACCAGGCCGTTACCAAAGAAGATGTAATGCGGGTATACAGTCAATACATCAAAGGCAAACACGGTGTATTCCTGAGTGTGCTGCCCAAGGGCCAGGAAAAATTAATTGCGGCTGCAGATAACTACAAAATTGATTCCGGGATGTATGCAGCACCGGATTATGGATATGGCGGATTAAAATATGATAAAGCAAAAGATAATTTTGACCGCAGTAAAATACCCGGCAATGGCGCCAACCCTGCAGTAAAAGTGCCTAAGTTCTGGAGAAAAGATATGCCCAACGGTGTACGGATGATTGGTTCAGAAACTACTGAGATCCCAACTGTAACCATTACTATTACTATTCCCGGTGGCCATCTCCTGCAGGCCAATGATACAGCCAAGATCGGTTTGGCCGGCATGTTCGGCGCTATGATGAATGAAGACACCAAAAATTATACAGCAGAACAAATGGCTGTTGAATTGCAAAAATTAGGCAGCGCTGTAAATGTGAGCAGTAAGTTTAACGGCATTACATTTAATATTCAAACATTAAAAAAGAATATTGATAAAACACTGGTACTGGTGGAAGAAAGAATGCTGAATCCAAAATTCACAGATGCCGCATTCAACCGTATTCAGAAGCAGGAGATAGAAGGATTTAAACAGGCCAAAGCGGATCCGGCCGCTGTAGCAGATGCAGTATTTGCAAAAGTAAACTACGGCCCTAACAGCATACTGGGTATGAGTGAAGAGGGAACTGAATACACCATCCGCAATATGAAACTGCAGGATGTGGAGAATTATTACAACAGCTACATGACATCTAAAGGTGCTAAAGTGGTGATTGTAGGTGATATCAAACAGGAAGAGATACTTCCTAAAATGGCATTCCTGGATAAACTGCCAAACAAGAGAGTTGAATTGCCTAAAATAAATGCCACTGCCTCTGTAGTGGATAAAACAAAAGTATACATGGTGGATGTGCCCAAAGCGGCGCAATCACAATTCAGGGTAGGCTATGCCACCGGTTTGAAATATGATGCCACCGGCGATTTCTACAAATCAAGATTAATGAACTATGGGCTGGGTGGTGATTTTAACAGCCGCTTAAATCTCAACCTGCGGGAAGATAAAGGCTGGACCTATGGCGCCCGCAGTTCTTTCACCGCTGATGAATATACCGGCGACTTTGAATTCAGTTCCGGTATACGTGCCGATGCCACCGACAGTGCGCTTATGGAAGTGATGAAAGAAATGAAAAATTACCGCGACAATGGCATTAAAGATGATGAACTGAAATTCATGAAAAATTCATTGGGTCAGAGAGATGCATTGTTATATGAAACAGGTATACAAAAAGCAGGTTTCATTGGCCGCATACTTGACTATAACTTACCGGCCAATTACGTGGATCAGCAAAATAAAATACTGGCCAACCTGACCAAACAACAGGTAGACGCCGTAGCAAAGAAAATGCTGAACCCCGAAAAAATGAACATACTGCTGGTAGGTGATAAGGCCAAAATACTGGAAGGAGTAAAAAAACTCGGTTATGAGATAATTGAACTGGACACCGACGGAAAGAAAGTGGAGAAGAAAGGATTTTAAGACGCTATAAATCATACCTTAAACGCCACCCTCTCAGGTGGCGTTTTTTATTTATAAGAATTTATTAACTTCTTTTACTGCCCGAAAGCCGGTTTTATCACATAAAAAAAATAAATTTATACTACTAAAACAAACAGCCATGAAATATATCTACTCCCTCCTTCTTACTTTTCTTTGTGCAACGGCCTACAGCCAGTTTTATTTTAATGGTGGTTATTCACTAAGCGCCCCTCAACAAAAGATGGCTGACAATATAAAGCCATTGCATAGTTTAGTTGCCGGCATTTACTACCAGCTTCCGGGTAAGTTCAGCAGAGTACATACCGGTATTGAAGCAGGGTGGGGTGTATATGCCAATACGAGAAAAATGCAAACATTTACATTTGACAATGGAGATGTTACAAAAACAGATGTAAACTACAGCAGCAATGTGGTGCAGGGAAGCCTTACTGCAAGGGTACTGCTACTGGAAAATAAAAAAGCGATGCCCTATATAAGCGGCAAAGCAGGGTATGCCAGTTTTTACAGTAATATCTTTATTGAAGACCCGCATGATGCCGGCGGATGCAAAGCCCTCGAAAAACGGAATATAATTAAGGACGGCAGCATAACAGCCGGGTATGGCGGGGGTTTGTTATTAGACTGGAATCTGTTCAGCAAAAAAGTAAGAAAAGGAAATGGCTATATCGATATCAGTGTAAGTAACAACCGCGGTAATAATATTGATTATATCAATACCAAAAAACTGATTGATGCAAGCAATCCGCCAACCGGCACGGATGGTAAACCGCTTGTTATCAAATTCATTAATGCCAGCACTCAGCAAATTCACGAGCACCAGGTGGCAGAAGTATATAACACATCAATAAGAATGCTTGAATTTAAGATCAGCGTCTTTGTGCCATTAGATCCGAAATAATAAATAGCCAGAAAGAGGGGGCAGATTTATTTATTGGGGACTACCCAAAAATTATTTGACTAAAATCCGGTGCTATATATTACAACCTTTCGGGACGATGTATTTGCGTAGCCAATCTAATATCACCCTTTCAGGGTTTGGCTGTTTTTGCCTGCAAAGACACAAAGCGATTATATGCCATAATTTCCCTTTGTGTCTTTGTGGGAATTACTTTTGAGACACCCTCTTTCTTTTACACGTTCATATCCGGGTTAATAAGACCGGCAGATTGAGAATCACCTTTATGCGGTTTGGGGGCTTTGATATTTCCGGTATGTATATGTTTTATCTGTTTCAGTGTTTCCAGGCAATTATCCACCATTTCTTTAGCCGTACGCTGTATGTATTCACTCTTTTTAAACTGCATTACATTTTTATCCATATCCTCTGCTGTCCAGCCGCGGCTCCAGCCTAAAAAACTGAAAGGAGGAAAAGTAAATCCAAGATCAGTAAAGAATACCATCATTTGTCCTGCCACCTGCTGAATATTATCTTGTCCGCCGGTGATGATGAATGAAGCCACTTTATTTTTTACCAGCACATTATCCTTCAGCGTTATTTGATTTTGCACACAGTTCAGCCGTTCGGCCATTTTAAAATAAAGGGAAGAAGGATTGCCCCAGCGGATAGGTGTGGATACCAATACCACATCAGCCCATAAAATAAGGTCACGGTACACGGAAGTCATACCATCATCCGGCTGCATCTCTGTAATACTGCATGGCCAGGTGCAGGCATTCATGTGTTGCGAATAATATCCCTCGCAGGCACGGAAACCCAGCTCACGCAGTTTGAGCAGTTTAGTAGCAGCGCCATGTTTTTCTTTTGCATAATCCAGTGCCAGTTCCAATGCTGCTTCTGATGTGCTGTATCGTGGCAGCGCATCATTTAAATTAGTGGTGGAGATGCCGAGTATGTTTTTTGATTCGGGTGTTGTCTGGTATTGCAATTTCACCAGGTCTTCTATCACTTTCAGGTCGTGCATGGCCCGGTGTGCTTTTTTTACAGGCTGCTCACTTACCAGCACATCATCACCTTCGATCTTTACTTCATATAAAGCCTGCTGATCCTCATACCCAGGAGGCGCTGAACCTGTTTTAATATTATATTCCCATCCATGCCAGGGGCAGGTAACATACAGGCCATCATATTTATTTTCCACCAGGCCCAAACCCAGTGGCCCTGCTTTGTGCAAACAGGCATTACCAATAGCTGTTATTTGATTAGTAAAATGAAAGAGGGCCACTTTGTGCAAACCCACCTGCACAATCTTCTGACTGCCGGCCGGTATTTCTGTTACAGAACAAACCCTGGTAAAATTCATACTGCAAAATTTGAGTTACCAGTAAGTTGGGTGTTTTTTTTGACATAAAGAAAAAAATATTCCCGCAACTGCGGCACGACACAACGGATTATATACCGGCTCTTCTTTCCCTCTTTGCAACTTTGCGAGAAAAAAAGCAGCCCTTATTAAAGGCTGCTATTAGTATTTAAAAAAGAAATGAAATTGGTTATGCTGTTTTCTTTGCAGGCACTTTCATTTTACCCATCCATACTTTTTTACCCTGCAATCTTCTTACTAAAAACATAATACCCACAAAGATGAAAAAGAATGGACCGGCAAAACCCAACAACGCTATAAACTTAGAACCATAAAAACTTGCCATCGGCCTTTTCAATCTTTCTGCTATCAGGTACATACTGGGCACCATTACCAGCGTAAGGAAGAAGGAGAGGATCAAGCCAAAGATAATGGTCCAGCTCAGCGGTCCCCAGAACACCACACTATCTCCACCAAAGAAAATATTGGGGCGCAGATGCTGGAACAGCCCTGCAAAGTCAATATTAAATCCTACGGCCAGCGGTAACAAACCTAATATAGTTGCCACCGCAGTAAGTAATACCGGGATGATCCTGATCTTTCCTGCCTGTATGGTTGCTTCCCTTGTACGCATGCCCCTGCCCCGCAGTTCATCAGTAAATTCAATGATCAGGATGCCGTTTTTAATAACAATACCTGCCAGGCCCACTATTCCCACCAGCAGCATGATGGTGGCTATCGTCATCCCGGTTATCGCATAACCAAGCAATACGCCAATCACGGAAAAGAATATTTCTGTGATAACGATAAATGGTTTGCTCATTGAATTAAACTGTAACACCAGTATCAGGAAAATAAGGCCAATGGCAATTGCAAATGCTAACCCCAAAAATTCGTTTGTTTCTTTTTCCTGTTCACTTTGTCCGCTCAGCCTGATGGTAACATCTGGTGGTATTTTTGAGACCTGTTTAAACTCATCAATCTTAATCTGCAGTTCTGCATTGATAGGCCCCACCATGGTCGGATCAAGCACATTACCCTGTAGCTGAATAGTACGTTTTACATTTTTCCGTTTTACACCACCAGTAGTAGTGGTATAATCCACTGTAGCTACAGAACTCAGCGGTATTGATTTTACCTGCTGCGTATTCATATCCATAAACGTGATACGCATCGCCATCAGGTCGTTGATATTATTCCTTGCAAGGTCTGTATACCGCAATTGGATTTTATATTCATCCTCGCCATCTTTTATCTTGCTTACTTCTTTTCCAAATATGGCGGTACGTAATTCCATTCCCACCTGTCCGGTACTGATACCTTCAAACATTGCTCTCTCCCGGTCCACGTTCACAGAGATTTCAGGGTTTTTCAGGTCCACATCCGGTTGCAGGTTTTCAATACCTTTCACACGATTGGTATCCAGGAAATTGAACAGGTTGGTAGCTACAGCAGAAATATTATCAAAATTATCTCCCACCACTTCAATGTTCACCGGAGGATCGGTGGGCGGGCCGCCATCTTCCTGGGCCACTTCCACATTGGCGCCGGGTATGCCTTGTACGGCTTCCCTTATCTGCTCTTTATAAAGCATTGTACTTTTTCCATGCCGCTTCTCAAATTCTACAAATGAAACCTGTATGCGGCCAAGGTTGGACTGAACGCTCCTGTTATTATCCCTCGGGTTATTGGCGCTTACCGCCACATTGGTGATGATACTTTCCACAATACCGCCTTCCGTTCCCGGCTTTTCTTTTTCCAATACCTTTTGCACCCTTGACTCCAGTACATGGGTAATGCTGTCTGTATACTTTACATCCGTACCCACCGGCATTTTCAGGTATACAAATACCATATTGGGATCACCACTTGGAAAGAAGGTGGACTTAGTTCTTCCCGAACTCACACTAACCATTAACACCCCCAGCGCAAAAGCAAATAATCCGAACAAAGACACAAAGGCCCATACCGGGCGCTTACCCACCAATATCCATTTCAATAACTTTTCATAGTTGTTCATCAGCCTCGGCAATGCTTTTTTCTGGAAAGCATGCACCAAATTATTCAGCACATAAGCATTTAACACCATCAGTATCGCCATCAGTAATAAAAAGTTGGCGATACCATGCATACCGGCAGGGTGCAACAATACTCCGGCCACTGCAAAAACGATAAACCATTTATTTCTGAAAATAGCCCGCTTCGGTTTTTCATGTTCCTTGCCTTCCGGTTTCATAAAACTTACTGCAAATACGGGGTTAAAGAAAAATGCCACAATCAATGAAGCGGCCAATGTAAGGATAAGCATCGTGGGCAGGTAGATCATAAACTTTCCAATCAATCCCTTCCAGAACAACAGCGGGAAAAATGGTGCCAGCGTGGTGGCAGTACCGGCCAGTACCGGAATGAACACTTCACCGGCAGCCTCTTTGGCACTTCGTACAATGGGCACTTTTCCATTATTATATATACGGTGGGTGTTTTCAATTACCACTATCGCATCATCCACAATAATTCCCAATCCAAACAGTAATGCAAACAGCACAATGAAATTCAATGTAACACTCGTGCCAATGATACTGTCGGCGATAGGCAGGAATAGAAATGCCACAAACACACTCAACGGCACACTCAATGCCACAAAGAAGGCATTAGTAACACCCATAAAAAACATCAGGATGATCAATACAAGCACAAAACCTATGATAATGGTATTAATTAATTCGCCAAAAGAAGTTTTTGTTTGTTTACTCTGGTCGCCGGTAAATTCCACCCGCAGTTCTTTAGGCAATTCCTCACTCTTCTGCAATTCGGCCACGGCTGCTTTTATTTTATCCGCACAATTGATCAGGTTCTCCCCTGCTCTTTTTACTATGTTCAGCGTCACCACATTCTTACCATCAAGACGGGCATAGCTTTCGTTGTTCTTAATAGTGTCTTTTAATTCGGCTATATCCCTCAGGTATACCGTAGCGCCCTGTGCACCACTTCTCACCACTATGTTTTGCAGGTCAATGGCACTGGCAAATTGTCCTTTTACCCGCAGTGTGCGTTTCATATTTCCCACATCTATCAGGCCGCCGGTAATATCATTGTTCTCCCGGCTGATGGCATTTTCTATATCCATAAAACTTACCCTGGCCGCCGTCATTTTATACTGGTCCACATTTACCTGTATCTCCCTTTCAGGTGCACCCACAATTTCTGCTCTTGTTACTTCACTCAGTTCTTCAAATTTATCCTGCATTTTATCCGCATAGGCTTTCAGTTTCATCCCATCATAATCACCACTGATATTTACAAACATGATCGGCATTTCGCTGAATGCAAATTCCTGTACATCTGGGTCACTGGTAAGGTCAGCAGGCAGATCCACCCTGGCTTTGTCAATGGCATCTTTTACTTTTTGCTTGGCCAAATCTGTTTTTACATCAGTATCAAATTCCACTACTATCAAACTGTAATCCGCTTGTGATGTACTCTGGATCTTATTCACCTTAGCGCCGCTGATTCCCTTCAATTGTTTCTCGATGGGGCGTGTTACCAGGTTTTCAATATCCTTAGGTGAATTACCAACGTACACAGTGGCCACGGAAATGGTGGGCACCACAATATCCGGGAATTGCTCCTTCGGCATATTGATGAATTTTAGCACCCCGTATATAGTGATAAGAATGGCAATGATATACACTGCCGTTTTATTATCCACGGCCCAGCTTGTTAGCTTAAACTGTTTGAAAAACTTTGATACCCCTTCTAATGATTTATTCATCTGAAACTATTTTTATTTGCGAGCAAAGCGAAGCAATTTCCTGTACAGGCTGTTTTTTTGCCAACGATAGTTACCCTCTTAAGCTGTTGTTGCTACACTCCGTTCATTATTCGGTAACTCTCTATTCATCTATATTGAACCCTTTCAGGGTCCGGTATATATCGTGTTATTTTCCGGCACCGGGTTTCAACCGATGTTGTGCATATTCCACCCCTTCGGGGGTAATGACACCAATGCTTTAATTCACTGAGCCTATTATATTGGCTTTATGATCTAAGTTTTCCCTTTAGGGGCGACAGGGGTCACTTCCCCATCGTCACCGACTGTCCATCATATACTGTTTGGTATCCTTCGGTAATGATCAGTTCACCACCCGTCAATCCACTCTTGATTTCCATCATTCCATTATATGCCTGTCCTACTTGTACCACTTTCTTGCGGGCCACCATTTTATCGCCGGCTTTTTCCATTATATATACATACTTGTTCTTCTCATCACTTTGTACCACATTTACCGGTACGGCTACTGCACCTTTAGCTTCATAGTCAAGAATTTTCATAGTAGCTGTCTGATTAGGTTTCAGCAACGGATCAGATGGTAATTTTGCTTCAGTAATAAATGATCTTGTATTAGGGTCAATAGATGCGCCTACCACACTGATAACGGATTCAAACGGCGGCTTTCCTGTTTCAGAAACCACAACCTGCACTTTATCCCCTTTTTTCACCCTGGCTATATAATTATCCGGCACCGCTGTTACAATTTTTAAACTGGAGCTATTCACTATTTTAATACCCATACCGGGTTGGGCAGCACTTTGAGGCGAGAAAAACTCTCCTGGCTTTATATTCATTTCATCAATGACACCGTTTATTTGTGCATAGACATTTGACATATTAGCCTGTTCCTGCGCCAAACCAACTTGTGCATTTGCAGCTCTTAATTGGGCAGCTAATGCATCTACGTCTGCTTTTGCATTAATCACATTTATTTCTGCACCGATATTTTGCTTCCATAGATTCTGATATCGCTCATAAACAGTTTGTGCTTGTACTAATCTTGCCTTTAATTGTCCGGTTTGTTGCTGAGCAGCCACAACTCCCTGTCTTGCTGCCGCATCATCCAGCTTCAATATCAATTGTCCTTTATTGACACGGCTTCCCAGTTTTACAAAAACAGCCTTAACCTGTCCTCCCTGACCGGATGGCGCCACATAAGCAATTCCGTCTGCATCAATCTTTCCCTGCAGCTCAATATAATGGCTGAAGTCCTGCACCCGCAGTGTATCCACCGATACTAATTTTTGTACCAGTGCCGCTGCTTTTGGATCAGCTTTTAATATTTGGTCTTCCAGTTTGCGGATGTCAGCATCAATAGTGTTTTTCTCTTTCTTTAATTTTTCGAGTTTTACTTTCATATCGCCCAGATCACCTTTTTTCTCTTTTGCACCGGCACCACAGGATGCAAGAAATAAAGTCATAGCAATAATAATTCCTGGTACAGTCAACGTTTTTTTCATATTATTTGTATTAATCTGTGTAAATCATTTTAAAAATCCATTACCCTGCCTGTCCACCTTCCCTTTGTTTCGGTGAATAAATCGTCAGGCAGGTCTGTGTTATAATTTACCCGTCGCTTTCAAAAAGTCCACTTTGGCAATAATGGCATCATAAAGTGCATTGATATAATTGGTCTGCGCCGTTTTCATATCTGTCTGTGCCGTATTGATCTCCATTTGTGAGCCGGTACCTATTTCATATTTTTTCCTGGTTTGCCCGTATACTTTTTCTGCCAGTTGCATATTCTTCTTTTGAAAATCCATAGTGCTGATAGCGGTGCGGTAATTATTACGGGCCATTTCCACTTCATAGTCGATAGTAAGTTTCAACGCTTCGATCTGGTTATCCAATTTCCGCACTTCGAGTTTGGCCTGCTCTATTTTGGATTTGGTAAAAAAACCGTTGAAGATCGGGATGCTGATATTCAGGTTTACACTTGAAATGGTAAACCAATCGCCTTTGCTAAAGAAATTCCATTTGTTCCGCTGGGCATTTTTTGCATACGAACCCACCAATGAAATTGTAGGTATCTGGCTCAGTTTGTACCGGCGCACATTATATTCATTCAGTATTTTACCAATTTTTGCATATTGAAATTCCTTTCTGTCATCGTAGGAATAAATGCTTTTTTCCAATATGCCTTCCTTTATCTGTTCTTCGGTTAGCTTATCCGTAAGCACCAGTTCATCGTTCACCGGCATACCCATCAGCACTTTCAGTCCATAATAGCCATTGGAGATAATATTCAGCACTTTCTTTTTTTCGGTCTGCAGGTTGGCCAGTTGCACGGTTACCTTATCCACATCTAATTGTTCCCGGAAACCATTTTCATAAATGATTTTGGTATCGTGCAGTAATTTTTCAAACAATGTGATGTTGGCATCCAGCAGTTCTACCTGTGTCTTGCTCACCGCCAGTTGATAGTACACTTTATAAATATTCGCTTTTATCATTTCAACCGTTACTTCCATGTTCTTTTTTCTGAATTCCACAGCAGCGGGCCGGGCCAGCAGGCCTACAAATACCTGCCCGTCGAATAATATTTGAGAAAGACTGATGCCTGCACTGGCACTAAACTTTGTGCCAAACTGGGCTGCAATAAATCCAAAGTCATCCGGCATGGTTATCGGGTTTCCGCTACCATCTTTTACTCCTTTGTCTATCAATACCTGGTAAGTGGCCGGTGAAATAAAGTTGGGCAGTACCGATGTAGCCACATTGGGGTTATAGGTGGTGCCGAGGCTGGCATTAATATGCGGATAAGCATTGGAGGTAAACTCCCGGTTTTGCTGCTCCTGCAATTGAACATCCACCAACGCATTTTTTACATTCACATTATTCTTTATCGCATAATCAACTGCCTGCTGCACGGTAAATGCATGTTTTGTGACCCTTGCACTGTCCGGAGGTTGTGCGGTTACCAGTAATGGTAAAAAAAACAGTGCCAGTATTATTGCCAGTCTGCTATCTCTTACTCTCTTCATACGAAAGATTTTTTTTATGTTGTTCATTGTATTTCTGAATCAGTTTATGTCCTTTGATAGTGGCAAGGCCGTATGTGAAATTTTCAATGATAATTCCGGAGGTGGTGGCCAGGTTATACTTTCCCGGAGGGAAAACAGCCACATTAAAAGGTATCATCATGGATTCTATCCTGTATTTGGACAACACATCTACATGTATGTCGCTGCGGTACAGCTCATCCTTTATACCCCACTCGATATTGTTACGGATAATCTGCAACATAAATTTGTCTTTATGCTCTTTAAAACGCTGATAGCCTTTGAAGTGAAATTTTTCCAGGTCGTACAGCAGCATGGGGTTCATATTGCTAAACTCCTCCATGATGCGTTCCATGGTAATAAATATTTCATGAATGGCATCTATGGCATCTTTGCGGCAATTCAGGCAATCTTCTTCTATTTCATTAATATGGCCATCCACCACTCCTTCCACCAGTTCATCCTTGTCGGCGAAATACTGGTACAGGGTCTTCTTGCTCATCCCCAGGTTGTTGGCAATATCATCCATGGAAACAGACCGGATGCCGTACTGCATAAACAACTCTTCCGCTTTCAATAATATTCTTTCCTTTGGTTCCATCTATTTTAAATTCGAAACGCAAAACTATGGAAACTTTTTTCGTTACCAAAGTTTCCACCCTGTTTTTTTGACAGTTTACCGAAATTTAATACCAGTTATCACCTCATTTTTGCAGTACCTTAGCCTTCAAATTCATTGCATGAGTACTGATAATGTGGCCGGTAAGAGTACAGTCAGGAAAATATTCCGCTTTTTTATCCAGGGCTTAATTATTCTTGCCCCTATCGCTATTACGGCTTATGCTCTTTATTGGCTGTTTGAAAAAGTAGATGGCATTTTACGGCCATATGTCAATATCCCCGGCCTTGGTTTCGCTATTATCATTCTGTTTGTAATACTGGTAGGCTGGATAAGCTCCAGCTTCATCATGGGCAGTTTCATCAATTTCTTTGACCAGTGGATGGACAGGGCCCCCGGAATTAAATTCATTTATACATCCACCAAAGATTTTTTTGAAGCATTTGCCGGTGACAAAAGAAAATTCAATAAAGCCGTACTCGCCAATGCTTTTGCAGAAGATGTATGGATCGTTGGATTTCTGACAGATGAAGAGATGCAAAAATTTGATCTGGGGGCAGATAAAGTGGCGGTGTATGTACCTCAGGCTTATAATTTCGCGGGGCAATTATATATTTTACCACGGGAAAAAGTACGCAAAATCGACAAGATCACTGCCGGTGAAGCCATGAAATATGCCGTGACTGGAGGTGTGGTGGACCTGGATGCTGAAAGAACTGAAGCACATAAAAAAATTGAATAACCCCATTAGAGCACTTCCGTAAGCTCTGTATGAAAAAATTTATTTGTGTACTGTTAATAGTAACAGCCCCGCTTCCCTGCTTTTGCTGGGGATTCTATGCCCACAAAAAGATAAATCAATATGCCGTGTTCCTGCTGCCGCCGGAAATGATGGTGCTGTACAAACCGCAGATTGATTTCCTGGCTGAACATGCGGTAGATCCCGACAAAAGAAGGTATGCCATACCCGAAGAAGGGCCCAGGCATTATATCGACATTGACCATTATGGTAAATACCCTTATGATTCGCTGCCCCGGAAATGGAATAATGCTGTGGCAAAATTTTCTGAAGACTCATTGAATAAATATGGCATCGTACCCTGGTGGCTGCAAACCATGCTCAACCGTCTTACCAGCGCTTTTAAAGAAAAAAACCAGGCAACCATTTTAAAATATTCTGCTGAAATAGGCCACTACATTGCAGACTCTCATGTGCCCCTGCATGCCAATTCCAATCACAACGGCCAGTATACAAACCAAAAAGGCATTCATGGTTTTTGGGAAAGCCGTATCCCCGAATTATTAGCCGACAAAGAATGGGATTTTTTTATCGGCAAAGCCAAATACATTAAAAACCCCGCTGACTTTATCTGGAAAAGAATATTGGAAAGTGCTGCGGCCTCAGATACTGTACTTAAATTTGAAAAAGAGCTCACCAAAAAATTTCCGGGTGATCAGAAGTTTTCTTTTGAACAAAGAAATGGCATCACCATCCGCCAGTATTCCTCTGCTTTTACCAAAGCCTTCGATGGCATGATGAAAGGAATGGTGGAAAGACGAATGCGGCAATCCATTTTTGCCGTGGCGTCTTTTTGGTACACTGCCTGGGTAAATGCCGGGCAACCGGACCTGGCCAAACTCAGCAAGAAAGAATTTTCTGCTAAAGAATTGAAAGAATTTGAAACCCTCAATACTGCCTGGAAAAACGCATCCATAAACGGAAGAGAACATGAATAAATACGTAGATATAACCCCCTTAGAGAGCGGCATTTAAAATTTCCCGGTATGAAATAACTCAATTTACTTGTTGCCTTCTTGAGTGGTCATTATATTTATACAATACTTTTCCCGTTAAACAATTTTATGAAAAAATTTTACCCCTTACTATTATCAGTATTTATCTCCGTCGGTTCATTTGCACAATTATCAGTTTTTGACATAATGGAAAGAACCGATCTCTCGCTGCAGGATGCACAGCAAATTGCACAACGGCATTTTGATACCGCAGGTACAGGCCGCGGCACAGGATATAAACAATTTCAGCGCTGGCTCTATGAAAAAAAGTTTCATACAGATGAAAATGGCAATTATATTTCTATGCAAACAGACTGGAATAATTACCGGCAAAGCCTCCCTTCCCTGACAAATAATAATTTGCCGGATGCAGGTAACTGGACCGAACTGGGGCCGTGGGGCTGGAACCGCACCACCAGCTGGAACCCCGGCACCGGAAGAATATCTGCTGTTGCAGTACTTCCTTCCAATGAACAAGTTATTTATGTTGGTTCTCCCGGCGGCGGCTTATGGAAAACAACGAATGGCGGCGGCAACTGGCAACCGCTTACGGATAATAACTCCACCTGGATGTCAATTTTTGCCATTACAATTGACCCAACCAATCAGAATACTATTTATGTGGGAACAAACGGGTCCGGCATATTAAAATCCACAAATGCAGGCGCCACATTGGCCCCGGCAGGTGCAGGCCCTGGAGGAAACGTAAGAAAAATCTTAATACACCCCTCATCACCCAATATTGTTTTTGCCACAGCCACCAACGGAATATGGAGATCAACCAACAGCGGCGCCTCCTGGACACAGGTACATGCAGGAAGCAAAGAGGATATTGAATTCAAACCGGGTGATGTAAACATTATGTATGCTTCAGGTACTGATGTGTACCGCTCTGTTGATAATGGCATTACCTGGACTCAGGTTACCGCCGCAATGGGTATTACCAACGCAGGCCGCACACTGGTGGCTGTCTCCGCTGCCAATCCTAACTATGTATACGCCGTGCAGGCAAGCGGAAGCCTGTTTGGAAGATTATATAAATCCACTGATGCCGGGCTAACATTTACAACCGTTGTTGTAGGCAGCCCTGCGAGCGGGACCAACTACTTTGGCTATGAAACAACAGGAGCAGGAACATCCGGACAAGCCACTTACGATATGGCCCTGGATGTTTCGCCCGCCAATGCTGCGGAAGTATATATAGCTGGTATTATTTGCTGGAAGTCTGTAAACGAAGGGACATCATTTACGGCCATTACAGCATGGTCACTCCCAAATGGCATTGGATATAATCATGCAGATGTGCATGGTTTGTTCTGGATAAATACAACTATCTACTCCATTTCAGATGGGGGTATCTATAAAAGTATTAATGGAGGCGACGACTGGACTGATCTTTCAACAGGTCTCGGCATCAGACAGTTTTACAGAATTGCCAACTCGCAAACCAACGCGAATGTAATAACCGGCGGCGCACAGGACAATGGCTCTGTTACCCGGCAGGCATCAGGCACCTGGGCCGATTGGCTGGGTGCAGACGGAATGGAAGGGCTGGTAAGCCCCACAGACCATTTAAGGATTTGGGGAACCAGCCAGAACGGCGCTTTGTACAGGTCTGTTAACGGGGGCAATACATATTCAGGTTTAGGCCAGCCTTCCACAGGGCAATGGGTAACACCACTGGCTATCCATCCCACCAATGAAACCATATTGTATGGTGGATGGACAGGTGTTTATAAATCCACCAATAGCGGTACCAGCTGGACAAGTATTTCTAGCGGTACCATCAGCACCACGCTGGCCGATATTGCAGTAGCCCCATCCAATCCAAATTATATTTACGCTTCCAATGGCAGTACTTTATATGTAACCACCAATGATGGCGCCACCTGGACAGTTCGAAGCGCCCCTTCCACTATTAATGATATAGCCATTGACCCCACCAATCCATCCAAGATCTGGATTGCCTGTAACAGCAGCACTAACCGATTGCTTGTATCAACAGATGAAGGTGCCACTTTTAATAATATATCTTCCAATCTTCCGGCTATTGTGGCAAGAACAGTTACAGTTGATGACAACACTCCACATGGCATTTATGTGGGAATGAATATAGGGGTGTATTATAAAACAGAACCGGATGCCAACTGGACCAATTTTTCTGACAACCTGCCGCTTGTTGCTATTAATGAACTGGAAATACAGAAAGCAGCTGGTAAAATAAGAGTGGCTACTTATGGCCGCGGTGTTTGGGAAAGCCCCGTAGCCAGTGCAGTACCTAATGGATTTTCTTTTGGCGCCACTACCCCGGCTACTGCTACCTGCCCTGCCCCAAACACAATGGATATTAACTTACCCACCATTTCCACAGGCGGGTTTACCAATATCATTACACTAACTGCTGCCGGCGCACCCACAGGAACATCCGTTTCATTTATTGCAGACAATACACCAATCCCCGGTCAAAGCAGAACTGTACGACTTACAGGTGCGGCTTCTTTAGCTGCGGGCAGTTATGTAATTACTGTAACAGGCTCTGCTTCCGGCGCCACCAATCAAACAGCTAATCTTACATATACAGTAGCACCGGGTACAGCACCTGCAGTAACCGCACAGCCTGTAAATCAAACTATCTGCACCGGCACCGGCACTTCTTTCAGTATTACTGCTGCAACTGCCACCAATTTTCAATGGCAGTTAAGCACTGATGGAGGCATTACATATAATCCTGTTACGAATGGCGGGGTTTATTCAACTGCCACCACCGCCACACTAACTATTACCGGTGCCACCGCAGGCATGAATACATATCGTTACCGTTGCAATGCATCCACTATTTGCGGTACCACCACATCCAATGCAGGTATACTGACAGTAAATGATGCCCCGGTCATTACCGGTCAACCACTAAGCGCCACGTTATGTACAGGCGCCACCCATACACTTTGTGTTACCGCCACAGGTACCAATCTTACTTATCAATGGGAATCATCTCCTGCTTGCTCTGGCCCATGGACTAATGTAGCCGGCGGGACTAATGCATGTCTCTCCATTACGGTTGTATCACCAACAGCTTTCCGGTGCAAAGTGTCAAATTCATGTGCAACAAACATTACCTCTGCCTGTGCAACGCTTACCATTATAACATCCGTATCTGTTACCAGCCAACCGGCCAGTCAAACAGTTTGTGAAGGAAGCACTGCCAGCTTTACCGTGGCAGGAAGTGGCGCCGGTATCATTTACCAATGGCAGTTAAGTACCGATGGCGGCACCAGCTGGGCAGGCATTACCGGGGCCAATACAGCTTCTTATTCAATCGCATCAGCAACTGCAGCCATGAACAATAACAGGTATCGTTGCCTTTTGTCAAATGCCACCTGTACTACTCCGGGTGTATCTAATGCAGCCACACTTACTGTTAATACCCTGCCTGCTGTATCAGCGCAGCCGCAAAATGCCATTACCTGCACAGGCAGCACTCATACATTTAGTGTATCCAGCACCGGCACAGGTATTACCTATCAATGGCAAATAAGCACGGATGGAGGTATTACTTATACCAATATTACCGGAGCAACATCCTCTTTATATACAGTTTCTTCAGTTACCACTGCTATGAATGGCAACAGGTATCGTTGTGTGGTAATCGGCACCTGCACACCGGCTGTTAATTCTGCAGCTGCCGTGTTAACCGTCATTGCACCCGTAACCATCACCGCCCAACCCGCCAGCACCGAATCCTGCTCCGGCAGCAGTATAAATTTCTCGGTTGCCGGCACCGGTCCGGGTATCATATACCAATGGCAAATGAGTACTGACGGTGGAACCAACTGGTCAGTTATCAGTGGGGCAAATGCTGCCACACTAGCGCTATCCTCTATAACCACCGGTATGAATAATAACAGGTACCGCTGTCTTTTGTCCAATGCCACCTGCAGCACGCCGGCAATATCGGGCAATGCCCTGTTAACTGTTCGCCAATTACCAACCATTAGCTTGTCGGCCGCTCCATTGATCAGTTTATTACCAGGTCAGTTGACAACGTTAACATCCCTGCCAAGTTCATCCACAGGTGGTGTGTTAACAACGTCTTGGTATAAAAATGGTACAGCCTTCAGTAATGCAGCAAATACGTATGTGGTAAATATTGAAAAAACTGGTACCTACCAGGTAAGGATACAGGAAACATTCCCCGGCGGGCTTGTATGTGCCAACCAATCGGCCAATATAGTGATAGATGTGGTTGTTAGCAGTAAGCTGTTCATCTTCCCTTCACCCAATGATGGAAACTTTACTGTTGCCTATTACAATAATGACGGTGCAAGCACACAGCGGACTATCGCCATTTTCGATTCTAAAGGCGCCCGTGTTTATAATAGCAAATTCCCTGTAACCGGTTCCTATACATTAATACCTGTGAATATGCAAAGGGCTAATACAGGAATATACATAGTAGTGGTGGGTGATGCAGGCGGAAACAAACTGGCCGAAGGAAAAGTGCATATACATTAACCGGTAGAATAATTTTTTACAAAAACCGTCCCGGAATAGCTGGGCGGTTTTTTTTCTGCCAAAAAATCTCCAATCAATACCTTTGCGTCATGATTCATAATTTCAATGCCGGGCCTTCCATTTTACCCAAAGAAGTGTTTGAGGAAGCCAGCCGGGCTGTACTTGACTTCAACAATACTGGTTTATCCATTTTAGAAATAGGACACAGAACCCCATTATTTCTATCAGTGATGGACGAAGCAAGGGCCCTGGTAAAAGAATTGATGCAACTGGATGATGACCATGAAGTTTTGTTTTTGCATGGCGGTGCCACCACCCAGTTTATGCAGGTACCTATGAACCTGCTGAATGAAAATGAAATGGCTTCATACACAGACACAGGAACCTGGGCCACTAAAGCGATTAAAGAGGCCAAATTATTTGGCCATGTTGAAATCGCCGGTTCTGCCAAAGAAACCAATTACACCTCCATCCCCGAAGAACTAAGTGTATCCCCTACGGCTGCTTACCTGCATATAACCACCAATGAAACCATTGCCGGTACACAATGGCATGCCATCCCTTACGACTGCGGGGTGCCGTTGGTGGCAGACATGAGCAGTGATATCCTCAGCCGTCAATTGGAATTCAACCGATTTGACCTGATCTATGCCGGTGCCCAAAAAAATATGGGTGCTGCCGGTGTAAACCTGGTTGTCGTGAATAAAAATATCCTTGGAAAAGTAAACAGGAAAATACCCACTATACTTGATTACAGGAATCATATTGCCGAAGGCAGTATGCTGAATACGCCTCCGGTATTTGCAGTATATGTGGCGCTGCTTACCTTGCGCTGGTTAAAGGCACAGGGAGGTGTGGCGCAGATGGAGCAGCGAAACAATGAAAAAGCCCGTTTACTTTATGATACACTTGATGCACTGCCCATTTTTAAAGGGCCGGTGGCTAAGGAAAACCGGAGCAAAATGAACGCTGTATTTATTATGGATAATGCGGAATTAGAAAAAGAATTTCTGAACCAGTGTAAATCAGAGGGTATGATTGGTGTAAAAGGACATCGCAGCGTGGGCGGCTTCCGTATCTCCATGTATAATGCACTGACCATTGAAAGTGTAAAAGCATTAACCGGCCTGATGAACCATTTTGCGCAACTGCATGGATAAAATATTCAATAACCAATTTTTAATATACAATGGCCAATATTAAACCATTCAATGCGCTGCGGCCTCAGCAGCAATTATCACATAAAGTAGCTTCCCGGCCCTATGATGTGCTGAATAGTGAAGAAGCAAGGGCAGAAGCAAAAGATAATCCAGCTTCCTTTTTGCATATTACAAAATCAGAAATTGATTTACCACAGGGGGTGGATATTCACAGCCAGGAAGTGTATGATAAAGCGAAAGAAAATTTGCTGAAATTCATTAACAAGGATGATATACTGTTCAGGGAAGAAAAGCCCTGTTATTATATCTATCAATTGATCATGAATGGACGTAGTCAAACCGGGTTGGTTTGTGTATCATCTCTGCAGGATTATTTTGATGATGTGATAAAAAAACATGAGTTTACCAGGCCCGAAAAAGAAAAAGACCGCATCAACCACATGCGTACCATTGAAGCACAAACAGGTAATGTATTTCTGGCCTATCGTGATGTGATGGAAGTCAATGCTATCATCAGCGGATGGAAAAGCACCAACAAACCCGTATACGATTTTACCGCAACAGACGGAATACAGCACAGTGTATGGATTATTGACAGGGATATTGTTATTAATTCCATTACACAATTATTTCAATCAAACGTTCCCTTTACCTATATCGCCGACGGGCACCACCGTGCGGCCTCTGCCGCTAATGTAAGTAAGCAACTGCCGGAAAGTGATGCTGCCAGTTATTTTTTGACCACCATTTTCCCTGCAAGCCAATTGGCCATTCTGGACTATAACAGGGTGGTGAAAGACCTTGACGGGCTGAGTCCGGCCAAACTTATCAGCCGGCTGCAGGATGATTTTTTTATTACACTAAGCCCTGAAGCAGTAAGGCCATCGCAACTGCATGAATTTGGCATGTACCTCGAAGGGCAATGGTACATACTCGTTTCCCGTAAAGGAACCTATACCAATGACCCTATTGGCGTGCTGGATGTTACCATTTTATCCAATAATATTTTGGATAAGATACTGGGCATTGAAGACCAGCGCACAGATAAACGGATAGATTTTGTAGGTGGAATACGGGGACTTGCCGAACTGGAAAAAAGGGTGAACAGCGGTGAAATGAAAGTGGCATTCAGCTTATATCCTGTTACGATTGAGCAATTATTCGATATTGCAGACAGCGGTAATGTAATGCCCCCGAAAAGCACCTGGTTTGAACCCAAACTGAGGGATGGGCTTCTTACACACCTTATTTAACAAGTTTGCTCCTCAAATAATTGTTATTTTGCAACAGAGATGCTTTAACAAACGTCTCTTTTTTTTAATTATAGTATATGAAGAAAATTTTCTCCCTTCTTATTATATCCCTTATTGCAGCAGCCACTATGGCCCAGCCCGGTGATGTGAAATCCATGCAGGAAACGGCCCGCACTTTTATGCAGGCCGGTGATTATGATAATGCCATTATTGTATTGACCAGGGCATTACAACAGGATACTAAAAACCTGGAACTGCAAAAAGACCTGGTGATGAGCTATTATCTGAAAAGAGACTATGTAAAAGCACTGGATGGGGTGAAGGAACTGATAGACAGGGATGATGCTGACGTAATTACCTACCAGATAGCCGGCAATGTGTACAAGGCGCTGGAAGAAGTAAAAGATTGCGAGAAGATGTACAAAAAAGCAATGAAGAAATTTCCCACAAGCGGCCCCCTGCTGAGTGAATATGGGGAACTGTTATGGGCCATCAAAGATTTTTCCGCCATTGAATACTGGGAAAAGGGAATTAAAGCAGATCCGGGTTACAGCGGTAATTACTATAATGCTTCCATGTATTATTTTTATACCAAAGACAAAGTGTGGAGCCTGATCTACGGCGAGATTTTTGTAAATATGGAAAGCCTGAGCGAAAGGGGCACAGCTATGAAAGAATTATTACTGCAGGGCTATAAAGAAAAATTATTTGCAGATGCGGATATAATGGCGGGCCAGGAAAAAATCAAGAGTGAATTTGCCAAAACATTTCTTTCCGGAATGAGCAAACAATCTTCGCTGGCAAACAAAGGCCTGAACACGGAAGTGCTTACTATGATCCGCACCCGGTTCATTCTCGACTGGTATGCAGTTAATGCCGCTAAATACCCTTTTAAGCTGTTTGAATACCACAGGCAATTGCTGACAGAAGGAATGTTCAATGCCTACAACCAATGGCTGTTTGGACCTTCAGAAAACCTGGCGGCCTACGACAACTGGACAAAAACACATGCCGAAGAATACAACGGGTTCAATAATTTCCAACGGAGCCGTATTTTCAAAATTCCGCCCGGACAATATTACCAGATCAACTAGTGCTAAGTTAAGTTTCGTATGTCGTAAAATATTTTCCCACAAAGGCCACAAAGAAAAATGGCTTTGTGGCCTTTGTGGGATATGCGCTGGTTTACGGATAACATAATAACACTAAGCCTGTTCAAATACCTCTATAACTGCACCTGTGTATCAATTCCGGGGCAGTTTTTTTTATCTATCAGTTTTTGACTAATTTGTCTGTCAGATAATGGTGATGCCACAGTTTCTTTAACGCTAATTACGATTGTATATGACACAGCCAAAACGCCTTTTCGACAGTATTCAATTGCAACTGGACAATAACCCGCTGGACGATATGCTGGCGGGCAAAACAGGTGGGCAATGGAAAAAATACAGCTCCCGGGAAGTGGCAGATACGGTAAATCAACTAAGTGCCGGGCTGCTGGGCCTGGGCATCGGACCGAATGATATGACAGTGGAAGGCCGTGACAAAGTAGCCGTTCTTTCCAAAAACAGGCCCGAATGGGTCATACTCGACATGGCCGTACAGCAAATAGGCGCACTGCTTACTCCCATCTATCCTACTATTAATGTAAACGAACTTGAATTTGTATTGAATGATGCCCAGGTAAAAATTGTTTTTGTAAATGATGAAGATACTTTTCATAAAGTGGTAAGTATAAAAGACCGTGTACCATCGCTGATGGATATATACACGTTTGAACATGCGGCCAACGCCAAACACTGGAAAGACCTGCTTAAAAGCAGCACCCCCGAATTGATTGCTCAAATAAAACCTATTGCAGACCGAATTGGGTATGAAGATGCCGCCACAATCATCTATACTTCCGGCACCACCGGCACACCGAAAGGTGTTATACTCAGTCACCGGAATATACTGTCAAATGTAATGGCTTCCAGCCCCTGCTTCCCGCCGGGAATTAATTTACGTTCCCTAAGTTTTCTTCCGCTCAATCATATTTTTGAACGGATGGTTACCTATCTGTATCTTTTTAATTACACCTCTGTCTACTATGCAGAAAGCCTTGAAACCATTGCTGATAACCTGAAGGACGTAAAGCCGGATATGTTTACCACCGTACCCCGCCTGCTGGAAAAAGTGTATGATAAAATAATGCAGAAAGGAAATGAGCTATCCGGGCTGAAGAAAAAATTATTTTTTTGGGCACATAACCTGGCAGAAAAATTTGAGATCAATAAAAATCAGGGCTTCTTTTTTAATATGCAGATGGGTATTGCCAATAAATTAATTTTCAGCAAATGGAGAGAAGGCTTGGGCAATAATATAAAATGTATTGTAACAGGGGGTGCTGCCTGCCAGGTAAGGCTGATCCGGATTTTTACCGCTGCAAAAATCCCCATCATGGAAGGATACGGGCTTACTGAAACCTCGCCGGTTATTTCAGTAAATAATTATGAAGTAAAAGGGAGAATGTTTGGTACCGTGGGGCCATTGATAAAAGATGTACAGGTAAAAATTGCCGAAGACGGGGAAATATTATGCAAAGGGCCCAATGTGATGATGGGCTATTACAAAAGACCTGACTTAACAGCGGAAGTGATGACAACAGATGGCTGGTTTCACACCGGCGATATCGGAATGCTGACCGACAATAATTTTTTGAAAATAACCGACCGCAAAAAGGAGTTATTCAAAACCAGTGGTGGTAAATATGTGGCGCCGCTGCCCATTGAAAATAAATTAAAGGAATCAATGTATGTGGAACAGGTGATGATAGTGGGGGCTGAAAAAAAATTTGTAGGCGCCCTGCTGATACCTTCTTTCCCCAATCTGAAAGACTGGTGCCGGCATAATAATGTGGCCGTTGGCACCAACGAGGAATTGATCAGAAATGAAAAAGTGATAGCCATGTTCATGGACCTGGTGGAAAGCTTTAATAAATACTTCAACCATGTGGAGCAGATCAAGAAGTTTGAATTGCTGCCCAACGAATGGAGTGTGGACACTGGCGAGATGACCCCCAAACTGTCGTTGAAACGCAAAGTGGTGGTGGAAAAATTCAGGGATGCTATTGAGAGGATTTATGCGTAAGAAAGGAATTATTTTTTGCCGGAGGCACTATCCCGTCTTCCCCGTTGCATCATTTTTAGTACAAAGGAATCAAACTTAGGCTGCTGTTCTGCCGAACACAGGCTTCTTACTTTTTTAAGGTGTATAAAAAGTATTTTATCAAGTGCAGATTGTCTTTCATTTACCCGCTGACTGTAGCTGTTAAGCATATTATCATTTACATTCTCTTCTTTCAGCAAGGTAAAAAAAGCAGCCTTGGCAGCACGAAGGGAATCAAAAAGGGGTTTGGTATTGGCGAAATGCTCTTCTTTTAATTGTTTAAATTCTTTTTGCTGTTGTTCAGTCAGTTTCAGTTCTTTTACCATCAGTTGAAAAGGTTCGCCTTTTCCACGGTGTCCTTTGCCATTGTCTTTATCCCTGCCGGTAACCATTAAAGCCACCAGTGCAACATTGGTGATAAGCAGTAATACTACAGCAATGATGAGAATTTTATTATTCGAGCTTTTCATGTGGCGTTTACTTATCCTGGTTTAAATCGTAAAGACCGTTATTATCATTAATACTGTATTCTGCCGCAATGGATTGAAAGGTTTCTGTGTCGTTGATACTATTAGTAGCCCCGCCCTTGTTTTTCTGCAATAAAACAAATGAATTAACCACCAATACCATCACCAGCGCTGCCACGGCATAGACCGGTCGCAGTGCCCAGGCACGCTGATCTGGAATTGCTATTTCACCGCCTTTCTCTAACTGGCCAAGCATTTTTGCTTTTAGCCGGGTATAAAATAAATCAGGAGCTGCAGCCCTGCTGAATCCATCGAGGCTGTTTAATATTTCGTCTGTTTTTCTGTTTTGTCCGGTATGCATACTACAACATTTTTGACGTTAACAACTGGTAAAACCTTCGCCCAGAGTTTTGTTACCCGGATTCTTTTTCGAGTATTTTTTTCAAATTAAGCCTCGCCCGGTGCATTAGTGATTCAACTGCAGCCATCGTGGTTTTCATTATTTCACTAACCTCCTGGTAACTAAGGTCTTCCAGCTTATGAAGGGTAAATGCTATTTTTTGATTTTCGGGTAATTGGCTGATGGCCTTAAATAATTTGGCTGCATTTTCCTTATTGTCAAGTTTCACTCCGGGGTGATTAAAATCCGGTATTTCATACAATGGCTCGGCGCTATCCCCAAAAAGCCGCTGTATAAGGCCAAACCTTTTTTTACTTTTCCGGCTGCGCAACAGATCAAGCGACCGGGTGGTAGCAATCCGGTACAGCCAGGTTGATAATTTTGATTCCCCTTTAAAATTATGGATAGAACGATATACCTGGATAAAAACTTCCTGAGCTACATCTTCGGCATCTTCGGCATTTTGTACAATGCCTATTGCAGTATTATAAACCCTGTCCTGGTAAGTTGTTACCAGCTCCTTGAAGGCAGCTTCCTCTCCGCTACATAACCCCCGTATCAATTCAGCTTCATTCAACTGGCTATTTATTTAATTTGTTTAAGACATGCACCTGCCAGCAATAAAAATACGTTTTTCTGACCTTCCATATTTATCCGGGTACATTCCGGGACTTCGTACCGCCAGTCATTTTAAATTTATATATTATAAAGCGCTATTCAAAATCAAAAAAAACCGATTAGTTTAAAAAATTTATATTTATAGCCCATTGTCCTTTGAATCGCCGGGAATAATTCTCAACCAGCTGTGAATCGTTTTTATATATGAACCCTGTCAAATTATTATTACTTATCCTCCCGTTTTTTTCAGCCGGTACGGGTGAGGCACAACAAACGGTTATTCCCTATCAAATAGGCTCAAAAACCTTTGACCCTGCAACCTTAGTATGGTTTGAAAAACCTGCGCAAAAATGGGAGGAGGCTTTGCCGGTAGGGAACGGACGTTTAGGCGCTATGGTATTTGGGAAAACCGGGGAAGAACGCATTCAGTTAAATGAAGAAACCTATTGGTCAGGCGGGCCTTATTCAACAGTTGTAAAAGGCGGTTATAAAGTCTTGCCCGAAATACAAAAATTAGTTTTTGAAGAAAAATATCTTGCAGCCCATAATTTATTCGGCCGCAATTTAATGGGCTACCCGGTTGAGCAAATGAAATACCAATCCCTGGCCAATCTTCATTTGTTTTTTAAAAATCAGGACAGCGTTATCAATTATAAAAGATGGCTGAACCTGGAAGACGGTATTTCAGGAGTTACCTATTCTTCCAATGGTATTACCTATCAACGGCAAGTATTTGCTTCTGCGCCCGATCAGGTAATTGTAGTAAGAATTACTGCTGATAAGCCGGGCAGTATTTCTTTTACGGCCAATCTTCGCGGAGAAAGAAACCAGGCACATTCCAACTATGCTACCGATTATTTCCGGATGGATCCTTATGGAAATGACGGGCTGGTGCTAGCCGGCAAATCGGCCGACTATATGGGTGTAGAAGGAAAAATGAGATATGAAGCAAGAATAAAAGCAGTACCTGAGGGTGGGGTCATGAAAACAAATGATGTTGATTTAATTATTGAAAATGCCAATGCCGTGACTTTATATTTTGCGGCTGCCACCAATTTTGTAAACTATAAAGATGTAAGTGCCGATCAGCATCAAAGAGTGGATACTTATATAAAAAGAATCGAGAATAAATCATATAATGCGATAGTAGTATCGGCAATAGATGATTATAAAAAATATTTTGATCGTGTCACTTTAAAATTATCCACTACAGACAATTCTTTTTTGCCAACCCCGGAAAGAGTAAAAAAAATTCAGACTGAACCCGACCCGTCAATAGCTGCATTGAGCTATCAGTTTGGAAGGTACCTGATGATTGGCTCATCCAGGCCCGGTACCGAACCTGCCAACCTGCAGGGCATCTGGAATGATAATATGAATCCGTCCTGGGACTCAAAATATACCACCAATATAAACACGGAAATGAATTACTGGCCGGTAGAAAGCGGTAACCTTTCTGAATGTGCCGAACCATTAATTCGGATGATAAAAGAATTAACCGACCAGGGTTCACTGGTTGCGAAACAACATTATGGTGCAAGGGGATGGGTATTGCATCAGAACACTGATATATGGAGAGTGGCTGCACCAATGGATGGCCCTACCTGGGGAACATTCACCGTTGGCGGCGCCTGGCTTTGCACACATTTGTGGGAGCATTATCAATATACAATGGATAACCCCTTTTTAAAAGAAGCGTATCCGCTGATAGAAGGTTCCGTACAGTTCTTTATGGATTTTTTAGTGCCACATCCCAATGGAAAATGGCTGGTCACCAATCCTTCCACTTCTCCGGAAAATTTTCCGGATGGTGGCGGCAACAAACCCTACTTTGATGAAGTAACTGCCGGATATAGAGAAGGCACTACCATTTGCGCCGGCTCTTCTATTGATATGCAGATTCTTTACGACCTGTTTGGCTATTATTTGGAAGCTGCAAAAGTGCTGGGAAAAGACGATTCATTTATCCAACAGGTAAAAACAGCCAGAGAAAAATTAGTACCCCCTCAAATAGGCAGAGATGGTTCGTTGCAGGAATGGGCAGACGACTGGAAATCGCTGGAGGAACATCACCGTCATTTCTCGCACATGTATGGATTATATCCTGGTAAAGTGCTGTATGAAAAAAGAACACCGGCATTGATTGATGCTTATAAAAAAGTATTGGAAGAACGAGGCGATGCTTCCACTGGTTTTTCAAGGGCATGGAAAATGGCCTTGTGGGCAAGACTGAACGATGGAAACCGGGCGAATAAAATCTATAAGGGTTATTTAAAAGAGCAGAGCTGCACTTCCCTGTTTGCATTATGCGGAAGATCTTTACAGGTAGATGGCAACTTTGGTGTAAGTGCGGCGGTAACTGAAATGCTGATGCAATCGCATGACGGATTTATAAAACTGTTACCGGCCTTGCCCGATGAATGGAGTGAAGGTGAATTTAAAGGCGTTTGTGCAAGAGGGGGATTTGAACTTGATTTTACCTGGAAATATAAAACGGTTATGCAGTTGAAAATTTTATCAAAGGCCGGCGAGCTTTGTCGGATTGAATGGAAGCCGGGAATAAAAATCAGCAGTAACGGAAAGAAAGTAGTTTTTAAAAAATTGCCCAACGGACTGGTAGAGTTTCAAACGGTGAAGGGAACGGTTTACGAAGTTTATTGATTATTGCCATACAACACATACTTAAAAGAATGAAGAAAATTATCTTCCTGTTCTGTTTTTTATTTTTCTGGTTTACTAAAAGTCTTATTGCCCAGCAGGTAAAGTCTCCCCTGGAAAACTCTTTTCAAACATACCTGCAAATGAAAAGAGATACGAAATATAAATTAGACTGGGTTTCGCTTGGACCGGTAATCAATTCTGCAAGAGCGGATGTGGTGCAATTGGATGCCACACATCCGGGTACGATGTATGTGGGTTTTGGTTCGGGCGGATTGTGGAAAACAGTGAACAATGGCATAAGCTGGGATTGTATTTTCCATGAACAGGCATCTTTAGGAATTGGTGATATGGAACTTGCACCGTCCAATCCGGATATTATTTATCTCGGTACCGGTGAAAATTTAAAGAAGCCCAGAAATTTTACACTGCCGGGCACAGGCATGTACCGTTCAAAAGACGCCGGCAAAACATGGGAGCATATCGGGCTTGAGGATTCATGGGCTATTGCTGAAATTGCCATACATCCTAAAAACCCGGATATAGTAATGGTGGCTGTGCTGGGTCATTTATGGTCAACCAACAAAAACCGCGGATTGTATCAAACAACTAATGGCGGCAAAACCTGGCAGCAAGTATTATATATAAATGATTCAACAGGAGCAAATGATATTGTTATTGCGCCTTCCAATCCCAAAATAATGTATGCTTCTATGTGGGAAGTGTATCCCGGTATCAGCGGAAAAAACAGTGGTGTGTACAGAAGTACAGATGGAGGAAAAAAATGGACAGCCTGTGATAAAGGATTGCCATCTGGCCCAAAAACAGGTCGGATCGGGTTGACTGTATCTTATACCAATCCGTTAAAAGCATATGCGCTGGTTGACAACCTGCATAATACTCCCGGCACATCAGCAGAACTTTATAAGACTACGGATGGTGGTATCACCTGGAAAAAAACGCATACAGATTCTCTTAGGTTTTTCTCTGTGATTGGCTGGTACTTTACTGATGTATATGTAAATCCCAAAGATGATGAAGAAATGTATTGTCTCGGCGTTCGCCTGGCTCATAGCAAGGATGGAGGTAAAACATTTTCCAATATCGGAGGAAAGGTTAACCGGGTAAATGCCGGGTTGGCAAAAGGATTTCACCTGGACCAATGTGAGTTATGGATTAACCCCAATAACCCAAACCATATAGCTGCCGGCAACGACGGCGGTTTTTATGTCAGCTACGACAAAGGCTTATGCTGGCTTCACTATAATAATATTCCGGTTGGCGAATTTTATGACATCACTATTGACCAGAAAAATTATATGATTTACGGGGGCACACAGGACAACGCAACAGTTTATGGGCCTCCCAAAGAATTTAATCCAGCAATTCCTGACTCCTGGAAATATATATGGATTGATTCCTGGGATGGAGGTGATGGTTGTGTAACACAGGTAGACCCCGAAGATGATAATACAGTTTATTATAGTTCGCAACATGGTGGAATTGTCCGGCTTGACAAGAGGGCTGACACTACCGAAGGTATCCGTCCCAAACTTCCGCCAGCAATAAAAGATACTTTGTTGTTTAATTACATGACGCCATACATCATCTCACCACATCAGAAAGAAACCCTTTATCATGGCGGCAATTATATTTTCAAAAGCACCAACAAGGGAGATACCTGGAAAGTAATCAGCCCGAACCTTACTGTCACATTCACTAATGAGAAGAAATCTTTTTCAACCGGGGCATTGGTTGAATCTTATTTACACCAGGGATTGCTTTATGCGGGTACAGATAAAGGCGGGTTTTGGGTATCAAAAAATGATGGCGCAAGCTGGGAAGAAAACGATAATGGTCTTGCCAATAATTATATCCGGAGCATATGTCCATCCCGTTTTAAAAAAGAAAGAGTTTATGTTGCCATGACAGGTATTAATTATGATGATTTGAAAAGTTATCTGTACGTTTCAGAAGATTATGGGAAAAACTGGAACAGCATTGCAGCCGGCCTGCCCGATGAACCGGTAAATGTTATTTTAGAAGACCCTGCTAATGAGAATATTTTATATACAGGCACTCTTCGTGGAGTTTACATTTCAATTGACAGGGGGAAAAACTGGTCTTATCTCGGAAATAATATGCCCGGCGCTGCTATTGCTGATTTAGAAATTCATGAATCAACCGAGGACTTGATTGTTGCTACCCATGGCAGAGGTATTTACAAAATAAGTCTTGGCCCTGTTCATGCATTAGTCAGCCAAAAATTTTCAACTGATAAAGATTCCCTGTTTGAAACAAAAGAAAATCAGTTGCCTTGGTTTCAGTCTGCATCAAATAATCCCGACTACAGGACTTTTGAAAAAAAGGATATAGTGTTTTGGCTAAACGGAGTGAAACCAGTAACGCTTTCAGTAATGGATACAGCCAATAAAAAAATATGGGCAGTTAGTTTAAAAGGCCAGAAGGGTTTTAATCAATACCGGTGGGATATGATTATAAGCCGGCAAACAAGCAACTTGCCATACTTTACACAGTATGAGAAATGGCTAAGGCCAGGTTCTTACAAAATAGTGCTGTCAGATGGGAAATCGGACTTATCACAGCCGTTTATCGTTAGCAAAAAAGAAACCCCGTATAAAAAATAATATCAGTAATTATCTTTCCTCAATAAAATCTGCTTCATGAACCGTAAACTTTCTGCTGGATTACTTATTTGTTTGTCAGTTTTATTCAGTTTCAGTCTTCCTGCACAGAATAAGAAATTAACACTTGAAGATATCTATACCAATGGACTGTACCGATCAAAAGGTATCGGACAATTACGCTGGATGAAGGATAATAAAAGCTATTCCACTTTGGAGTTTAATGCTACAGCCAAAGGAAATGATATTGTACGCTATGATGTGGCAAGCGGAACCAAATCAGTTTTGGTTAATGCCAATCAGTTGTTGCCGGCCGATGCTGCCAAACCATTATCCGTTGAGGATTATATATGGTCAGATGACAACAGCAAGCTGTTGATATTTACCAATACCCGCAAAGTATGGCGCTACAATACAAGAGGCGATTACTGGGTGCTGAATCTTACCAATGGAAAACTGAAACAGTTAGCCAAAGGATTGGAAGAAGCTACTTTGATGTTTGCCAAATTTTCACCCGATGGCGGAAGAGCGGCTTATGTAAGCAAACTGAATATCTATGTGGAAGACATTGCAACGGGCAAGATCACACAACTTACAAAAGATGGTGGTGGTAATATCATCAATGGAACTTTTGACTGGGTGTATGAAGAAGAACTGGATTGCAGGGATGGTTTTCGCTGGAGCCCCGATGGAAAGAACATTGCTTACTGGCAATCAGATACAAAAGGTGTTGGAACTTTTTACATGATCAATAATGTGGATTCAAATTATTCTGTGCCCATCCCATTGCCCTATCCTAAAGTAGGTACAGCAAATTCCGCAGTGAAAGTAGGTGTAATTTCTGCAAGCGGAGGACAAACAAAATGGTTTAAAGTACCCGGTGACCCACGCAATAATTATTTAGCACGGATGGAGTATATACCCGGCTCTGATGAAGTGATGATACAGCAACTGAACAGATTGCAGAATACAAATACTGTGTGGGTGGGCAATACAAAAACGATGGCGCTGAAAAACATACTAACTGATAAAGATGAAGCATTTCTGGATATACATGATAATATTCAATGGCTTGATAATAACAGCGCTTTTACCTGGACCAGTGAGAAAGACGGCTTGCTGCATTTATATAAAGTAACAAGAGACGGGAAACAAATGCAACTGATCACCAAAGGAAATTTTGATGTGGTGAATATTAACTGCATTGATCCGGCCGGTGGTTTTGTATATTATATCGCTTCGCCGGATAATTACACGCAACGCTATCTCTATCGCAGCCGGCTGGACGGAACAGGAGAAGCGGAACGGGTTTCACCAATGAATCTGACAGGACAGCACTCCTATCAGATAGCTGCCAATGCAGCCTTTGCCGTACATAGTTTTGAAAATGCCAATACACCCCGCCGCATCTCATTGATTGATCTTGCCACTCACAAAGAACTAAAACTGCTGGAAGACAATACGGTGCTAAAAAATAAAATCAATGACCTGGGCCTGCGACCAAAAGAATTTATAAAAGTGGATATCGGTGAAGTAGTGCTGGATGCATGGATGATAAAACCAAAAGGTTTTGATCCGCAAAAAAAATACCCTGTCATCTTTCATGTGTATGGCGAGCCGGCGGGCTCTACCGTACAGGACAACTGGGGTACCGGCGATAATCTCTGGCATCAATACCTTGCCAATGAATTGGGATGTATTGTAATGAGCATTGATAACCGCGGCACCAGGGTGCCACGAGGCCGTGATTTCAGAAAATGTATTTACCGGCAGATTGGCTTACTGGCTGCTGATGACCAGGCCGCAGCAGCAAAAAAGATAATGAGCATGTATCCCTTTATAGATGCTAAGCATACCGGCATCTGGGGATGGAGCGGCGGCGGGCAAATGTCCTTACATTGTATTTTCCGTCATGGAGATATTTTTAAAACAGCCATCGCCGTTTCATTTGTTTCCCTGCAAATATTATACGACAATATTTACCAGGAACGATACATGGGCTTGCCAAACGATAATGTGGCAGGCTACAGGGATGGCTCTCCATTAACCCATGCAAAAAAATTACAGGGCAACCTGCTTATTATGCATGGCACAGGAGATGATAATGTGCATTACCAAAATTTTGAAATGTTGGTCAATGAACTGATAAAGCACAATAAGCTTTTCAGTATGATGTCATACCCGATGAGGGATCACGGAATTAACCAAGGGGAAAACACCACATTGCATTTAAGAAGAACAATGGAGCAATATTGGAAAAAGAATTTGTAACTTAACAGTTGTAAAAATGAATTATGAGCAGCTTCCCAAGCATATTCAATGATGTGATTGGCCCGGTGATGCGGGGTCCATCCAGTTCGCATTGTGCGGCTTCATTGCGGATTGCCCGCCTGTGCAGGGATCTGATGGATGAAAACATCAAAGACATTCTAATTGAGTTTGACCCCAACGGGTCTTTAGCAACTACACATAAAAGCCAGGGTTCGGATATGGGCTTGTTCGGCGGTTTCCTAGGCTGGGAAGCACATGATGAACGATTGCCCGAATCGGAAAAACATATTGTGACAGCTGGAATAAACATTATCATTTATATCACTGATATTGGCAACAGCCACCCAAACCTGTATAAAATAACGTTGTCAAATAATAAAGAAACCAGAAAACTCACCGCGATCTCCACGGGGGGCGGTATGATCGAAGTAACAGCCATTGATGACATCCCTGTTTCCATAGCCGGTGATTATTTTGAAACGCTTATCTATTGCAAAAAACCCGAAATTATTTTACCATTTCTAAAAGCTTCTATTGCATGTGATAATATAGAAGTTCATAATGGCGCTATTTGCTTTATAGAAATAAAAGCACAGGCTTTTTTAGATGCCGCTATTTTTAAAGAACTGCTGGCGATAGACGGGGTTTTGTTTATCAAACAACTTAATCCGGTATTGCCGGTAATGGCCCGTAAAAACTTACAGGTTCCCTTTATCACCTGTACTGAAATGCTGGAGTATAATAAAGACAAGGATAAACTTCTTTGGGAGCTGGCGGTTGATTATGAAATGGCAAGAGGAAATATTTCCGCCACAGAGGTATTTGAGAAAATGCGCAGCATCATTCATATCATGGGTAATGCAATTGAACTCGGATTAAAAGGAACAAAATATCATGACCGTATACTGGGAAGCCAGTCGCCGCAGTTCAAAGAAAAAATGGAGGCCGGAAAATTATTGGGGGGTGATGCCAATAACCGCATCATCATGTATGTAAGTGCGATGATGGAAGTGAAAAGTTCAATGGGAGTTATTGTTGCCGCACCAACGGCCGGCAGTTGCGGCGCATTACCGGGCGCCCTATTCGGTACAGCACATTCAATGGAATTAAGCGAAGATGAATTGGTAAAAGCAATGCTATCAGCAGGATTGATTGGTGTGTTTATTGCGGCACATGCTACTTTTGCTGCAGAAGTGGGCGGGTGTATGGCTGAAACGGGTTCGGGTGGCGGAATGGCGGCGGCGGCTATTGTAGAAATGAAAGGCGGCACACTCAAACAATCCATTGCCGCTTCATCACTCGCCCTGCAAAATTCACTCGGTATTATTTGTGACCCAATCGGAAACAGGGTTGAAGCTCCCTGCCTCGGTAGAAATGTAATGGCAGCAACCAACGCTGTTTCTTCCGCCAATATGGCTTTAGCTGATTATGAACAACTCATTCCTTTGGATGAAGTGATTGAAACCATGAAAGCAGTAGGAGACCAGATACATCATACCCTGCGCTGTACCAACCTGGGCGGCCTCTCCATAACCAACGCCGCCAAAAAAATTGAAGCCATGCTGGAAGAACTGCCGCAACGGGTCTATAAAAATTGTTGACAGGGTATCCCTTTGCCAGCAAGCCAGGATTGTCAGCATCTTATAATGTTTCTACAAAACCTTCATAAGTCCGGCCAGAAGCAGCTTTAGCAACAAAAAAGGAGGAATGCTTTTTAGTAGCCCCGGCCTTCATTCATCAGACCAGGTTTTTAAAGATTTGAAGCTAGTGTTATGTTATCTATAAACTGGCGCATATCCCACAAAGACACTAAGGCCACGAAGCTTTTTCTTTGTGTCTTTGTGGGAGAATAGTTTACGTCATATCAGACTTAACTTAGCACTAGTCGGAAAACTAAAGTAAAATAGCTCTCAATTTGTTAGAAAACAGTAATAAAAAGGAGTGTAAAAATACTTCTCTTAATTTTTCAGTAGCCAGGAAAAAATACTATCGAACAAAATAATCCAGCTTTTTGAAAGGATGCACATGATTATGAAGGCAGAACTTAGTGACCTTTAGCGCACATCTTTATGAGCCTTTATCGGGTATTTTTAGGCGATTTTTTAGCCATTTTTAGCCAAGGCGGCATTTATTTCACAAGATTTTGCCTAAAAAATAAGCAAGCTGCTTCATGAGTAATTTTTTGCGAAAAGTAGCAGAATTTGATACCATTTGCAAAAAATTACTTTTTGCCGTGTTTGGGTTTCAGTTTTTTTACCTCCCTGTCAAAATCGCTTTCAAAATTGCGGTCTTGTATCACCCGGAATTTTTCGTATTCCTTTTCTGCTAATTTCAGGGCTACTTCATGACTTACCTTTCCGGCATCTTTTAAAATCTGGTATTCGTTGAATTGCAGGAAGGCATCCAGCTTTTCCACCCAATCCTGCATTTTCATGGGTATTTGCCTTGCTGCTTGATTTTCTGCATAGTCGAGGTACATGGAAACAATACGTTCCAGTTCTTTTATTTCTTTTTCTATCCGGTAGTTTTTTGCAATGTCAATATCCCCTTTTAGTACTTTACCGGATGGGGCATTTTTCCATGTTTGAAGACCCATATTGGGCTTATCTGCACTTGCCCTCTCTGCAATAATCTGGGCAGCTGTTTTGCCGGATATGGCATAATGCAACTTATTCTGAACCGTTTTAAAAAACTGCTGCGTTATTACTGAGTCCTTGTTATAGTCTATGCTGCATTGCTCGTAGATATCAGTTATTTTAAGGTAAAAGCGACGTTCACTTGCTCTTATTTCACGGATGCGTTCCAGCAGTTCATCAAAGTAGTCTTTCCCAAAGCGTTTACCCTGTTTCAGTCTTTCATCGTCCAATACAAAGCCTTTGATAATGAACTCCCGGAGGGTTTTGGTAGCCCAGATACGGAATTGAGTAGCCTGGTAACTGTTTACCCGGTATCCTACGGCTATAATGGAATCCAGATTATAGAAATCAAGGTCTCTGCTTACATCCCGGTTGCCCTCCCTTTGAACTACTCGAATTTTTCGAGTAGTTGCCAATTCTTCCAATTCACCTGTTTTATATATTTCTTTCAGATGGTAGGTAATGGTATGGCTTTCTACTCCAAACAATTCGGCCATTTTCCTTTGAGTAAGCCAAAAGGTTTCATCATTGAATAGTACTTCAATTTTTACCTCACCGGTGGGGGTGCTGTAAAATATAATATCGTTATGTACGGGTAAATTGTCTGCTGCCATTCCCAAACTGCTTTATTCTGTTAAACGCAATACCTCTACTTCCTTGCCTCCAGCATTTTTTGAAGTAGTGCCGCTTTTTCTTTTTCGCTTTTTACAAGCGCTTCGTACAGTTCTACGATCTTGTCGATGGGGTTGAAATTGCATTTATAATTCTGTGCGTAGGCAGTAGCCTCGTCGTGAAATGTGTTTGCAATAATATTTACTGCAGCTTCTTCATCAAAGTTCTTTATTGCTTCCACCGATATTTTCAGCACTTTGGCCACATGGTCCAGCAGGGCGGGTTCAATTACATCTTTCTGCTCCAGCAGGGAGATTTTTTTCTGGTTCCAGTCATCCCCCAGTTCCAGCGCCAGAGTTTCCTGTTTTATACCCAGCATCTCCCGGAAGCGCTTTACGTTTCTTCCCTGGTGTATTATTTTCTCCATATCTGTCATTTTTTGGATGCAGGACAAATATATTAAAACCATTCCTTACCCTGCCGGTATAAAATATCCCCCGTGGCCGGATACAATACCCGTTTTATCGCTAAACTATGCGGGTTATTACTTGCATACTTGCTACCATACCCCGAATTTGCACCCACTAAAATCCGTTGGAAATGAATACCCGATCCACCCCTGCAGCAAATAATACTACTTCTGGTCAATTTGAAATACGCCGACTCAGCGCCGCAGAAATTGCCAACCCCCACCTGGTTATACAACAGTTCTTTACCAATACCCAACTTCACGATCTTCGAGAAGCCCTCTGGCAATGGCTCAAACTCACCATTACCGGCACCTATACCTTAGAAGCCCCACTGGAAAGGGCTAATTTGATTTATTTGTATGAGAAGTTAGAGAGGCTGGTGGAGGCGGTGTGGGTAATGGAGAGGGAGAGGCTTTAATATTGCTATATCCAGAAATAAGTGGGCAAATTGCTTCATTTCCAATAAATCAGTTTATTTAGAATTATAATGCTCCAAGGAGTTAAGGGTTTATTGCGCCGTATATTAATCAGGTTTGGAGTGAAGTACAACCGTTCTTTTTCTTGCTTTTAAAATTTTTATTCCTCACACATAATCGCTGTATTGATGCCCTGTGTAAGGCGTTGCCGCTTCCTGAACCAGGTTTTTATCAACAATAATGTCAAACTCTTCAATAACCTGGGTCCGGTCAGCAACATCCCACCCGGCTTTTTTTAGTCGGGTATCAATAATTTGCTTGCGGGTATGTTTTTCAGTATTCAAGTTTTGGTGGCCTCTCTATTTTTATGTAAAATAACATATTTCGGCATTTATTATGCTCAAACTGTCACCTTTATTAAAAAATAAGTGACAGGAAAAATTGTCGCTGTCACCTTTTTTTATAAATTCGTGACAAATGATTTCTGTTCATCAACATATTACTGCGCAGTTGGCAAAAAAACAGCCGGGTGATTTGGTGTTTCCTACTGACTTCAGGGGAGATGGAACCGAGGTTGCCATTAAACAGTCATTGTCACGGCTTACCCGGGCGGGCAAGCTTACAAGACTTGCGCATGGCATTTATTTTATCCCTAAAACAGACCCGCTATTAGGCACTGTATATCCCTCTTCGGAAGAAGTGGCAAAAATGTTAGCGCAAAAAGAAAAAGTAAACATCAGGCCAGCTGGTGCCTATGCGTTGCACAAGCTGGGGTTAACAAGCCAGGTGCCAACCAAACTCGTTTATATTACGGATGGGCCTTCAAGATTAATTAAAGTGGGAAAAACAACGATTCAGTTTAAGGCAACTGCCAACAAAAAATTAGCCACCAAGGGCAGCATTAGTAGTTTACTGATACAGGCATTGGAAGAACTGAATTTGCAGGAACTGGATGAAAGGACAATTCAAAAAATTCTGGATTTGCTGAAGAAGGAAAAGCCTAAACTACTGAAACATGACTTAACCATTGCCCCTGCACGCATACATGATTTTATTGTAAAACTCTTAAAACAGGCGACTAATGACAGGATGGCTTCAATTGACAGATGAGCAAAGAAGAGCAACTGTGGAGCAGGCGGCTATCCGGAGCGGCATCAATCCCAAAGCCATTGAAAGGACTGGTGGGTTACACTTACTCTGAAAGCCCTGTTTCAATCTGCTTATACAGGTTACCTTGTTTTCAAAGGGGGTATTTCACTCAGTAAATGCTGGAAGCTGATAGAACGGTTTTCTGAAGATATTGATATAGCACTTGACCCGGAAGCCTTTGGTGTGAGCTATGAAGAAAATCCTTCCAAAAATTATGTAGAAAAGTTAAGAAGAAAAGGCTGTGAATTTACAAGCAATGAATTGAGACTTGAACTGGAAAAGCAGTTTGCGTCATTGGGGGTAAGTGCTCAAATGATAACGATAGAAGCAGAACCTGTCCCAGAAAAATTTCCTGATACAGACCCGCAGGTATTACATGTGAAATATAATTCATTGTTTGATGCCAATGAATACATGGCGGATGAAGTTAAAATTGAAGTGAGTGTACGGTCGTTGAAGATTCCATTTACGGCAAAAGGGGTACAATCTATTTTGTACGAAGTGATTCCCAATAAAGCTTATGAAGAAATTCCGTTTTCCGTAACTGCTGCTGAACCCCGTAAAACTTTTCTGGAAAAAATGTTTTTACTGCATGAGGAATTCTACAGGCCTGATAAATCAAAAATCCGCTCATTCCGGATGTCAAGGCATTTATATGATTTAAACAAAATGATGAATGCCGGTATTGATAAAGAAGCGATTGCCGATACAGATTTATATGCAACGCTTGTCCGGCACAGAGAGTGGTATATTCGAATTTCGTGGTTAGATTATAAAACACTTGCAGCCTCAATACTCAATTTTATTCCACCTGATGAAGTGATAGAATCCTATTCAAAGGACTATGAGGTAATGAAAGAACAGATGATTTATGGAGAAGCTGATGGGTTTGATGAATTGGTTGTTAAGCTAAGGAGGTTTTTGAGTATTATGAGAAAGGAAACCCAGTAACATGTATATCACATTATTAACTGCATTTATTTGCACTGTTGTTTTTATTGTCTGCAAAGCATAATAATCTGAAGTTGTCAGTTATGAAAGTTTTACTTCCAGCATACCCTTCCAGCTCACAAAGCCGCTCTTAGCATCCGAATAATCATGCATTACACGACTAAAATTAGCATGGTCTTTCTTCAAATAACCCTGCTTTCCTGTTTCTTTGATTTCCTTCAATACGGCATCCACTTCTTTCAGTCCCGCCCGTAATGCTTCGGTGTTTTTATCAAAGTGCCAGATATAGGTTGCTTCTTCGCTATTGAGTGTTTCCCATACCAGGTGGTATTTTGATGCTCCGGCTAACAAGAACAGGAAAGAAAACGGATTCAGGATAAACCTGAGTTTTAAAACCTGGGAAAGATGTTGAGATGATAAATACTTAAGCTGATGGAAATGTTTTGAGTTTTTAATGGCCAGAATATCATCCACCAGTTGCTGATCAGATTCAAACAGTTTTCCTGTTCCGCCCGGGTTCTGAAGAACTGTGTCAATTGTATGTAGTGCAGTATCAGATTTGCCGGTATAACCAATTACTCCACGTTTTACAAACTCAAATCTTACACTGTCAATAATACGGCTGTTAATCTGATCAATGTCTTCTGACTGGGCAGTAGCTGAAAGTATCTCATTTTCATTATATCTTATTTCAAGTTGAGCAGTTATCAGTTTTTTCTTCAGCACTTTTGAAAAATATTCTTTGACGGCTTCAAATTCCGGCCTTACATCCGGATTTTCAATTTCAAAGGAAATATCTTGCATCAGTTCTTCTATAAATATGGAGAAGGAAACTAAAGCTTGCTGAAACTGAAGTTTCACAAAAGGCACTTTCATGATCTTTTTAAGCGTGTGGTCAACCGGCTTTTTTATTGCAATTGGCGGTACTACCTGCAAAACAGATTCAGTGGATTGCTCAGCCATATGAGTACTGACAGGAAATTGTTTTAGTTGAACGGAGCGCAGCAAATAAGTAGTGTTAATGATGCGAAACCTGATTTTCTCAATCAGCAAAAATTGAAATTCCACCTGTACAGAACTGCCAGGTTCGGGATTAGCGTTGTAATTGATAATTTCTGTCATTAATTCGCCCGTATCCTCGTTGTAGTTTAGTACCTGCACCAACCAGGCAACCCCTTCTTTAAATCTTTCAATGGGTGTTTCAATATCCAGGCAGCTTATTGGTAAACGATATTCGGCTGAATTTACCATCACAACATCTTCGTCAAAGATTAGTAATAGTTGGTCAAATTTTTTGAGGTTCACTGTATTCAGCAGTTTCCTGTAATACTTATTTCTTTGCCTGAACTGATTTTCCAGGAATTCAATATGAATATCCCGGTAATCATAGATAACGGGAATGTTTTCGGATCGCTGCACCCTGCCGATATATTGAATAAGCTTGCCTTCAAAAGAAAATGGGAAGGCCAAAACAAGGCTTTCAATGTTGGTAATATCGGTTCCCTCTCCTAAAAATTGTCCGGTGGTAATCAATACCTGAAACTGACCGTCTGCAACTTGCTTCATCTTTATTTTCTGTACAGCAGCAGAATCATCGCCAGAAACTGTTAGTACCTCACATTTGCTTTTCAAAAATTGCCGCAACGCCTCAATATGTTCTTTTCTTTCAGTCAGTACTAATACTTTATTACCGCCAGCTACTTCTGCTTGTATATCTTCTGTAATAAGCTGGTTTCGGCTGGTGTCGTGGATCAGGGCCTTATACAGTGTTTCAGTTTGGTCGGTTTTATAGTTGAATGGAATCAATAAATCCGTTTCCCGAATGATAATTGATAATTTCTGATTTTGCCGGGAACTACGTTTAATTTCATAAATAATGTCTCCGATATGCACAAAGATTAATCTTTCGTCATTCCCTTTTCTGATGGGGGTAGCCGTAAGTCCAAATAAATAATAAGATGATAATTGACTGATTACTTCACGGAATCTTTTAGCAGGAACATGATGACATTCGTCAACTATGATAGTGCCGAAAGAAGAAAACAATGGGCTGTCTGGTTTAACAGCCGCTAAAGATTGAATCATGGCAACGGTTATGTGTGTGCCAATCTTTTGCTTGCCTTGTGCAATTATACCTATATGTTCTGCCGCAATTCCCATATAGGATTGAATACGCTCTATCCATTGATCAAAAAGTTGTTGACGATGTACTATGATGAGAACCGGTTGCTTCTTTTGAGCAGCTATTGCCAGCCCAATAACAGTTTTACCCGAACCTGGAGGTGCTACAATAACACCCATCGCCTTCTTTTCAACTGCGGCAACAGCCAGTTCCTGATGTTCATACAAGGAAGCCTGGAAATTGAACTGTATTGATGTTAGTTTTTTTCGATTGTCTTGTAATTGGTAATGAATGTTTTGTTCTTTGCAATACCTCAATAACTTTCCTATAAACCCTCGTGGTATTATAATTTTATCTTCTTTTTCTGTCAGCGCTTTGAAATATGTTTCTGTCCCATAAGTGCTTTTACCGAGCTTCTTTTTGATAATATATTCTGAGTTAACAAAATTTAGTCCGTCCCTTAAAAAATTAATTAGATTGGTAACAACCTCCTTTCTTTTTAACTCAATACTGGTTGCAAAGCTAATATGAAGTATTCCATCAGAAGAAGTTATATTATCGTTTAAATTCTGTAATGAAACTGAGGTGCTATTAATCCGGTTATATAATTCATCCAAATGATTGGTGGATACCCGTTCAATAGCTTTCAGATATTCCAGTTGATTGGGAATTGCCTGCAGATTCTCCAAATCAATAAAGCAGGAGTTGTTACTTTCAAGAGGAGTCTTCTGGAAAGGGAGAGCTATTAAATTACCCAGCCCCTTTCCGGAATGATAGTCCTGATTGGGAAACAGGCGGTCGTAATTGGAATTCTTATCAAACGGGAAAATAATTCCGGATTGCTCAAGAAGATGCAGTATAATCTTCCTGCTTTTATTAGCAGGATAAGGCTTATCAAAGAAAATCCAAACATGGCCTCCATTACCGCTTCTGGACCTTTCTAAATAAGCAGGTATAAAACAGTCCTCACATTTTTTCAGAAATATCCTGCATTCTTCCATCCAGGTTTTCTTACTTGAAAGTGAGTCGTCAAAGTCGGCTGCTATGAACCAGGATGTATTATCTGTCAAAAGCGGATAGATACCCACAACTTCTTTGCCCTCAAAATGGTTTTTAATCCTTTGCTTAGTAAGTGGACTATATCTTTTCTGTTGAAAATCTTTTAGGGTGCCTCCATTGGCTTTATGTATTCTGAACTCATCCCAATTCAGGTCGTAAGCAGGCATGTAACCGCTTTTCCCGTCTTTTTCCCAGCGAATAGCAAATACATCTTCCCGTCCCCTAAACAAGGAGAAGAATATATTCATGTATTCGTCAGAAAAACTCATTTTACAAAGCTAATGCATGGTGTGTAATGACTATACACTACTCCCAATCCGCCACCGGCATCTAATAATTCACCCTTTGCAGATAATACCCAAATCCTGAGTTCGATATTCTGACGAAAAACTGGTTTTTGAAGAAAAATTATATCGAACTCCGGTATATCACGAAGCCCTTACTTTGATACTCAATACCAGCAAGGGTTTGGGGGGAAATAAAAGAGGACAAACTGTTTCAAAAAACAATTTGTCCTCTTTGGTAGTCTCGACAGGAATCGAACCTGTATCAAAAGTTTAGGAAACTTCTATTCTATCCATTGAACTACGAGACCAGTTTCAGCTTTATCTGAAAGGACGGCAAAAATAATGCTTTCCTTGCTAAACTGGACCCTGAATTGTGCTTAACTTGTTGTACCTATATTATATATTATACGCGTATGAAAAAGATATTTTTCTCCGTCGTCCTTCTTTTTTTATTCCTGACCACTAACTTAGTCGCCATGAGCCAGCTAAATCAGGCCCCCGGGGCCACATTAAATCATATTGCTCTGTGGGTGGTAGACCTGAAAACCAGTACCACCTTCTACCAAAACATTATTGGACTCGATACCATTCCCGAACCCTTTCATGATGGCAAACATAGCTGGTTTTCCATCGGCCCCAAAAGCCACCTGCACCTGATACAAGGGGCACCGACCGCCGAAGTGCATCCCAAAAACACACACCTCTGCTTTTCCATTGCCTCCGTAGCAGCCTTTATCAAAATATTGGAAAAGAACCATATCGAATACGAAAACTGGATGGGAGAAAAAAGCGCCGTTACCAACCGGGTGGATGGGGTAAAACAAATCTACTTCCGTGACCCTGACGGCTACTGGCTGGAGATAAATGATGCGAAGGAGTAGTTAAGGTCAATTAATTAAAAATTATCAATTAGTAATTAATAATTATCAGATTAGATAGTCATCTAAATTTCAAAGCCAATTCCCCCTTCAGCCGTATCTTTGCCGCCCCTTCATTACGCGGCCTTGCATCAACGAAGGGATAATAATGTATATATAATGAAGTTCTATAACCTTCTCATCAAATACCGCCTCTGGATTGGTCTTTTATTGATTGCATTGGGTGTTTATGTAAACTATGCCGCCAGTTTCTGGCCGGCCTTTCCACTATACCTCGTAGGAGTGATATTGGTTCTCGGTCATTTTTTCTTTGGCCCACTGCGCCTGATACAGGAGTATATGGAAAATGGTGATATGGACGGTGCCGAAAAAGTACTGGCCTCTGTTAAGTTTCCCAACCTGCTGTATAAACCCATCCGTTCCGTGTTTTACACCCTTAAAGGCAATATTGCTATGATGAAACAGGACTTTGATGGCGCAGAAAAAATGATGCAGAAAGGCCTGGACCTGGGCATGCCCATGAAAGAAGCCGAGGGAGCCAGCCTGCTGCAAATGGGAATGCTCTCCATGCAAAAAAATGATTTGAAAAAGGCAGAAAGCTTTATCCGCCAGGCCATCCGCAAAGGACTGCCCGATAAAGAAAATGAAGCCGCAGCTTACCTGCAGATGTGCAGTATCATGATGAACAAACGGGAATTCAGGGCTGCTAAAGATTTTTTCAGAAAAACAAAAGCATTAAAACCCACTACCCCGCAGATTGTAGACCAGATTAAACAGATTGAAAAGTATATCTCGAGAATGCCTGGATAAAAGAGGAAGCCCCGCAAAGGCCGCCAGGCACACGAAGCCTTTTTAGTATTACACTTATAGTCTTCCCTTCGGAGCCTTCGTGTTAGTGTAGGACGTAAGATAATAAACTGTGTTCCTTTTGCCCTTTTCGGGGAACAATTTATGATAGAAACTCTACCGCAGCTTTTCCGGCAGTATTCCTTTTATTTCTCTTAATAGGGGTGCCGGTGCCAGCTGAAGTATTTCTCTTTCTGTTTTTCTACCAGCATCCATAATAAATGCCTGCACATTTTTCCCTTCAGAAAGGGTGATCGTTTCATTAAACACATACATCGTTTGTACACCATCACTAATAAGCACACCCGTATACCCCAGCAATGATACCTGCTGCACGGGAGGAGCGGCAGGCAATTGTTTTATATACAACAACAGTTTGTTATACTCCTTCGCAGTCATTACCCAATGCGGGTTGGGCCTGCCGGAATACAAACAAACTGTTGCTGTTATGATAGGTTGCTTATTCAATAGCTGGCTGTTTCTCAGTGTTTCAGCGATTCAGTGGCAATCATTGTAGTCGCTGATGCCCTATCCAATTTTTATATGCCCATGCAATACCTGCATAAAAGTACAAAACTGTGTGTACGGGCCCCTGTCGGCAGTACGGGGATCAGTGATCAGGTTGCCGGAATTATCCGTTATCGTAGCAGCTGTACTTCCCGGCTTATGACTCCATCTTCCATTGGGGCCTTTGCGGAACCAGTGGTAATCATAATTCGGCGCCACCACCAATGCCACCAGGTGCCCTTTCTTCGGACATTTATTATCTGCCAGCGGCGTATCAATCAATTGATCGGCAATAGCGCCGTCTTTTGCACTGCGCTGACCCGCTGCCACTGTACAGCCAGAGAGTGATGTGTATTGCTGCCCGGCAGAACGGCCCGGTTGCGCAAATGTGTTTGTGCGGTAATTACTGGCATAGTTATAGCAGTTATTATTACCCTGTATCACACCTCCATCATTCCACCAGGCAATATCCGGATCGGGGGCACATTGGCAAGGATTAAAAATAATGGGGGGCCATATTGGAATTGGGATTTTTGCCACCACCGCCCAGTCTTTCTTAAATCGCTTTATCTCTTTTTCCAGGTACTGTTTAAATTCCTTTTTATTGGGAACACCTGTAAACCGGTTCAGCTTATTAAACAAAAAGCTTTCTATCGCCTGCCCATCCAGATCGGCAAAATTTGTTGCTGCAAACATATTGGCATGGGTAATTTGCATTCTGCCCGGATGTTCTTTTGATGCTTTATCCAGTTGCTCTACAATAACACCCCTGTAACCCAATCCTGATGGGGGCTGTACGCTTTTATTCGTCAGATTTTTTACTTTCCCTGAAGGCGCAATGGCATCCAGTACTTTTTTGGCTTCGTTGTCACTTACAATTAGTTCCGGGTTGGGCCGGCCGCTGAAAATGTCAAGTGTGATTTTTAGTTTCATAAAATTGGTTTAAGGTTAATAATGACAAATGAAGGTACGCCTGTAAAAAGGGAAAGTCAATACCACAAACAGAGTATTTTATATGCTGGCCCGATGTCACCAGGCGATAGAATACAGAACAGATGAAGAAGAAACATCGAATAAAGAAGCGTGGAGTTCCCCTTCTGTAGAACTACTGGTTCGTTCTTTATAATTTTATATTCATCTGTTCGATATTCAATAAAAGCATCAGGACCTGATACTAATGATTTCCTGTTCAATTGACAGCATAAAAAAACCACCTGAATCACCAGGTGGTCTTAAAACTATATTAAAAGCAATAAACTGCCTATTTATAGCTGTATGTAATTCCTTTTTTGATAGATTGTTTTACACCAAATCCATCAGCCTTATCTGCTGTCATAAGAATAAAAGGTGCACCCGCTTCCGCAGCTTCTTCCTTTATTTTTTTAGTTGCTTTTTTATCAGCTGAGCCGGCCGAGTTAAATGAGTAGAAACCTGAAGTTTTACCTTTGATCTCCTCACCTTTTTTCAAACCAACCACTTCACTGGCATCAGTCAGTATCTGCACTTTTTCCCAGTCATCCTTACCGGAAACAACAATTTTTTCAGTGATATCTTCTTTTCTTCCGGATGCACCATAGGTAATAGTTGCCACCGCATACTTGCCAATCGTTTGCTCAGCGTCTTCACCAGGGTATTTGAAGTTGATGGTGGTTTCATTTACTTTAATAATTTTTACGTCAAGCGTTTCGCCTGAATGCTTTTTCATTTTATCGTTGGTTTGCGCAAACGAAAGCAGGCCAAAAGAGGCAATAATTAAGGATAGAATTAATTTTCTCACGTTTTAAAATTTAAGCTGCTAAAGTATAGAAAATTAAGGCAATTCAAAATATTTTTCCATCTTCAGGCAATCTTTTCACCGTTAAAAAAAGCCCTCTTTTTTGCGAGAATAACCGACACCCTTTCATCAGCCTTACATATTCTTATTTTACTTGGCGTAATTGGTTCATTTTGTACACATTGATTTTAGATAAAGCTTTTTGCCGCAACAACTGGTTTCTTGCGCCAGATCAATAGTTTATTCCAATAAACAATGATCTGCTTATTAAATTGGGTCAGTCACCTGCTAAATCCTGTGTATAACCCTTGCCAGTAACCGCTTTTCAAATTAGAAGCAGTATTATCTCCCCGGCCATTTGCCAAACATCCCCTCTACTTTTTGAAAGCGAAAATCAAATATTCCCTTCAATTTATTTTCTATAAACAGGGTATTGGCCAGCCGCCCAAGTATGCCCAGCGGGTTTTTATAATGTACAATATCCGTCATTTCCACACCACCATCAATAGCTTTGAAATGGTGTTGGTGATGCCATAAGGAATAGGGACCAAATCGCTGCTCGTCTATAAAATATTGCTGGTCCTTTACCTGGGTTATTTCTGTCATCCAGTAAATGGGGATATGTAAGACTGGTCTGACTTTATATTCAATTATCTGTCCGGGATACATAGTATCCCCATGATGTTTAGAGATTACTTTAAAGCCCATATTTTCCGGGGTAATAGCCTGCAAATTGGCCGGATTGGAAAAAAAATCCCAGGCCTGCTGCAATGAAACAGGGATTTTCTGTACTGTTTTGATGGAATGTGCTGCCATAAGAAGTAATAAGTTAAATTCGTTTAAGAAGATTCATGAAAATTGGCCCACAAAGGCCACGAAGAATTTGCCTGTCAGGCAGGCACAAAGCGGTATTAATCAACTTCATAATTCTCCTTTGTGTCTTTCCTGGATAGCCGCGACAAGTTGTGGGAATCACTTTTGGAGCTGCTTATTAAACGCAGCTCCATAAAATTTTCAGAGATGCCATTAATAACCGTTATCATACTTAAAAGTTCAGATCGCTAATGTCTATTAATAAAGAAAGATTAGAAAAAAAATTTTTGGAAGAATTTGAACGGCTGAATGAAAAACAGCAGCTGGCCGTCAACACTATCGAAGGACCTGTAATGGTAATTGCAGGACCCGGCACCGGTAAAACACAGATACTCGCCAGCCGTATCGGAAAGATATTACTGGATACAGATGCAGCACCGGAAAATATCCTCTGCCTCACCTATACCGACTCGGGTGCTGTAGCTATGCGACGCCGCCTGCAGCATTTTATCGGGCCTGATGCCTATAAAGTCAACATTTATACCTTCCATGCCTTTTGCAATGATGTGATCCAGGAAAACCTTTCCCTTTTTGAAAAGACTATTCTTGATCCAATCTCCGATCTTGAAAAAATTCAACTGTTCAAAGAGCTGATCGATGCTTTCCCCAAAAACCATGCACTGAAAAGATACCGCGGCGATGTGTACTTTGAAGCCAACAACCTGCAGTCCCTATTCAGTACCATGAAAAAAGAAGGCTGGGCCCCCGTCTTTATCACTCAAAAGATAGATGAATACCTGGCCGACCTGCCTGCGAGGGATGAATTTATTTACAAAAGAAAGTACAAAGAATTTAATGCCGGCGACCTCAAAAAAGATAAGATAGCCGAAGAACAGGAACGCATGGAAAAACTGCGGGCGGCTGTGGGAGAGTTCGATACTTTTCAGCAGCTGATGCGCAAAAAAAACCGCTACGATTTTGATGATATGATCAATTGGGTGATCAAAGCCTTTGAAGAAAACAATAACCTGCTCGCCAATTACCAGGAAAAATACCAGTACATACTCGTGGATGAATACCAGGATACCAGCGGTACACAAAACCGCCTGGTAGAATTGCTGATCAGCTACTGGAAAACACCCAATGTATTTGTGGTGGGCGATGATGATCAGAGCATCTACCGCTTCCAGGGCGCCAACGTGGAAAACATGATGGACTTTGCCAATCATTATAAAGAAGACCTGCTGACGGTAGTGCTCACGAATAACTACCGCTCCACCCAACCCATACTCGACGTTTCCAAAACCATCATCAACCGCAACGAAGAAAGACTGGTAAAAAAAATAAACGGCCTGAGCAAAGATCTGGTATCAACCAATAAACTAATAAACCAATTAGCCAACAAACCAATCCTCAAAGAATACGAATCACAGCGGCAGGAAATGATAGGCATCACCAAAGCAATACAGGCATTGATAGCACAACAGGCAGCACCGGGAAGAATCGGTATTATTTATAAAGAAAATAAATACGGCGAAGAACTGGCACAGTATTTCAAACTGCTCAACATTCCTGTATACACCAGGCGGCACCTGAATATTTTAGAATTGCCATTGGCTCAAAAAATAATCCTCATACTCCGCTACCTGGCTTCCGAACATGATATTTCCTACAGTGGCGATGAAATGCTTTTTGAGATACTGCACTTCGACTGGTGGGGCATTCCTCCGGTAGAAATTGCAAAACTGAGTATGGAAGTGGCCAATAAAAGATATAACGATAATAAGACTTCCATCCGTCAGTTACTTTCAGAAAAAGCAAAAGCTCCGGCGAAAGATCTGTTCAGCACTACACTGCACGAAGGATTGAAAAATGCATCTGCCGTCATCGAAAAACTGCTGACGGATGTATCAAACCTTACCTTACAATCTTTATTTGAAAATATTATCCGAAAAGCGGGGGCTCTCACCCATATCATGCAAAGTACAGACAAACACTGGCAGTTGCAGATACTCACCGGCCTGTTTGATTTTGTAAAAGAAGAAACCCACCGCAACCCCTTACTTACCCTGCAGCACTTTGTAAATCTTATTGAAATGATGGAAAAGGAATCCATCGCCCTGCCATTGGTACAGGTAAGTGGCAGTGATAAAGGAATTAACCTGATGACAGCCCACGGTTCCAAAGGACTGGAATTCGAATACATATTCCTGGCAGGCAGCAATTCTTCCTTTTGGGAAAAGAAAAGAAAACCCGGCGGTGGATACAAACTACCCGATACAATGTTCTCTTCAGCCCCCTCATCTGAAAAAGCATCCGGAGATGCCGAAGAACTGCGTCGTTTATTCTATGTCGCTTTAACAAGAGCTGAACAGCATCTATCCATTTCCTATTCAAAATTCAAAAATGATGGAAAAGAACTCGAGCCTTCTATGTTCATTGCAGAAATACAGGACGAACACCAGTTGCCGGTTGAAAAGATAATAATTGATACAGACGTACTCTCGGAATTTACGGCACTCCATTTTGGCGAATCACAATCACCTGAAATTGAAAAAATAGAAGAAGAGTTTATCGGGCCCATACTGGATAAGTTTGTAATGAATGTAACGGCCCTGAACAACTACCTGAAATGCCCGCTGGAATTTTATTTCAAAAACCTGATCCGTATTCCTTCACCAAAAAATGAAGCCACTGAATTTGGTTCGGCCGTACATCATGCCCTTGAAAAATTATTCAGGAAGATGCAAGATGAAAAGAAAGACCAGTTTGAATCTAAAGAAGCATTCATTGCCGATTTTGAATGGTACATGCAGCGCCACCGGGAAAGCTTTACCAGAGAACAATTTTTAAGAAGAAAAGAATACGGGCAGGAAGTGCTTGGTAACTATTACGATACCTATATCCACAGCTTTTCTAAAATTGTGGCCATAGAAAGAAATATCCGCAATGTGGTGGTGAAAGATGTTCCCCTGAAAGGAAAATTGGATAAGCTGGAATTTGATGGCAAATCGGTAAATGTGGTAGATTATAAAACCGGCGATCCTGACAAAGCCATTCCAAAAACAAAAGGCCCTTCTGAAAAAAATCCCAATGGCGGCGACTATTGGCGGCAAGCTGTATTCTATAAGATACTTGTAGACAACTACGGACAAAAAGACTGGAAAGTGGTGAGTACGGAATTTGATTTTATTGAACCCGATAAAAAGAAAAACTACCGCAAAGAAAAATTGATTATCACCCCGGCCGATATTACCACCGTTACAGAACAAATAACCACCACCTGGGAAAAGATACAAAACCGGGAATTTTATACCGGCTGCGGAAAAGATGATTGTCACTGGTGCAATTTTGTAAAGACCAATAAACTGGCCGTGGCCCTGCATGAGGTGGAGGAAGAAGATGCTGAACTATGATTAACAGGAATTTTAGGGATTATTAGCAACCCTGCCCATGCCAATTACCCGAAACAGGCTAAGTTTGCACCCTACATGACGTACAGGGATTTAATAGCAGCAGCAGCCATCATTTCAATCATTACTCTCAGCGTAATCAGCGGCCCGGGTTGCGCCAATATCGTTCCTCCGCAGGGCGGCCCGAGAGACTCCTTACCTCCCGTATTAATAAAGGCAGACCCTTCAGACTCCACCCGCAATTTTAATGGCACTAAGATCACTTTTACATTTGATGAATTTGTGGAAGTGCAAGCCATACAGGAAAATTTACTTGTATCCCCACTGCCAGCTAACAACCCGGTGGTTGATTATAAATTAAAAACTGTAACGTTAAAACTTAAAGACAGCCTGGAGGCCAATACCACTTATACCTTCAATTTTGGAAATGCCATCAGGGATTTTGCCGAAGGGAATATGGCGAAGAACCTCTCCTACACTTTTTCTACAGGAAAATACATTGACTCATTGCAACTGCAGGGTAAAGTGGTACTGGCAGAAACAGGTAAAGCAGACAGCACCCTTATTGTAATGCTCCACACCAGTGCTGATGATTCCATAGTGATAAAAGAGAAACCCCGCTATATTACAAAAGTGGATGGTAAAGGCAATTTCATTTTCACCAACCTTCCTCCCAAAAAATTTTATCTGTATGCCCTGAAAGATGAAGGCGGTACCAAAAGGTATTTAACGGAAAGACAATTTTTTGCCTTTGCAGACATGCCCATACAGGTGCAGGCAAAAAATGACAGTATACTTTTATATGCCTACTCAAAGCCTGCTCCCAACCTGTCTTCTGTCATCACCACCCTGCAAAATGCACGGGGCAGGGGCGGAAATAACGCAGCTGATAAAAGATTAAAATACCAGGCCAGTATTGTCAACGGGCAGCAGGACCTGTTAAGTGATTTCTTTATCACTTTTGAGCAACCGCTGCGCAGTTTCGATTCATCTAAGATCAGGCTATATACGGATACCACTTTTACTCCCGTTCAGAACTGCAGTTTTAAAAAAGACAGTACCAATAAAAAATTACAACTCGTATTCAAACAGCCTTCCGTACAAACAGGATGGAAAGAAAATACCCTTTACCATATTATATTGGAAAAAGATTTTGCCGATGATTCCGCCGGCAGAAAACTATTAAAAACAGATACCCTTTCCTTTAAAACAAAACGGCTTGGCGAATACGGCAGCCTGAAGCTAAAATTCAAGTCGCTGGACATGTTAAAAAATCCAGTACTCTTTTTTCTAAGCAATGGAGCTGTCCTTAACTCATACCCCCTGAGCAGTCCCGCATTTTCAGCCGAACTTTTTCTTCCCGGCGAGTATGAGCTTCGCATTCTATATGATGATAATAAAAACGGCACTTGGGATCCCGGGCAATTTTTTGGCAAACACAAACAACCCGAAATTGCCAAACCCATTGAAAGAAAGATCACCATTAAACCCGGCTGGGGAAATGAATTTGAGATAGCCCTGTAGCGATGTAGTAAAGGGAAAATAAAGAACTTCCTATCCCGGATATCTATTTTACAAAGGGCAACTGAAAAACCCGGAGTCCTATTCACTATTCACCATTGACTATTCACCATTCCCTACCTTTGCCCCATGCAATTCTCTTCCTCTTTATTGGAAAATGCAGTGAATGAATTTGCCAAGCTGCCCGGCATTGGCAAAAAAACGGCCTTACGCCTGGTATTGCACCTGCTGAAACAGGAAGCAAAAGAAGTAAACCAGTTTAGCGAGATAATGGCCCGTATGCGGAGCGAGATCAAATTCTGCCACCGTTGTTTCAATGTAGCCGATGGTGACATTTGCTCTATCTGCTCCAATTCAGCAAGAAAACAGGAAGTGATATGTGTGGTGGAAAGCATCCGGGATGTAATTGCCATTGAAAGCACCCAGCAATACAATGGCACCTATCATATTTTAGGAGGTGTCATTTCCCCGCTGGATGGTATTGGCCCCGATCAGCTCCATATTGCCTCCCTGGTACAACGCATCGAAAAAGAAAAGACCGAGGAGCTCATTTTTGCCCTCAATCCTAATATTCAGGGCGATACCACTATCTATTATATACAAAAGAAATTGTCAGCAATAGCTGGCTCTTCTGCCACCACAGGCGGACAGCCCTATACTATCCGCATCACCACTATTGCCCGTGGTATAGCTTTTGGCGGCGAACTGGAATATGCAGACGAAATGACCCTGGCCCGCAGCCTTCAGAACCGCTTACCGGTTGAGAGTTACATATCCAACAGCTAAGGCCTCTCAAACTTGTTTATTATATCCATATAGTGTAGCTTTACCGCCATATCACAGGCGGATTTGTTTATTGTTCAGCCTGTATAAAAAAACTGAACTAATAAACGTCCAAGAAACTCCCCTTACGGTTTCCCAACGTTTATAATTCAGCAAATTTATTGACCAGCGATATTAACACGGATGATCGTCCCTTGCGACGCTCCGTTTATCGTTCGGCTTGCCCACCGAAGCCAAAGAGAAGGAGGGCAATTCTGTTGATCATTTTTTTAAAAAACCTCTTGCGTTGCGCCTTAGCGCCTTAGCGGGAAAAAGATTAAACACTATGAGTACCATTCAACAAGCACTCGAAAAAAGGATCCTTATCATTGATGGCGCCATGGGTACCATGATACAGCGGCATAAACTGACCGAAGCCGATTACCGTGGCGAAAGGTTCAAAGACTGGCAGTGTGATGTAAAAGGTAATAATGACCTGCTCAATATTACCCAGCCGCAGATCATCACCGGTATTCACAAAGAATACCTTGATGCCGGTGCAGATATTATTGAAACCAATACCTTCAGCAGTACCACTATTGCCATGGCGGATTATGAAATGCAGTCGCTGGCCTACGAACTGAATGTAGCTGCAGCCAAATGTGCCAGAAAAGCTATCGAAGAATATTACACCGAAAATCAAAAGTCAAAAATTGAAAGTCCGAAATATATTGCTGGTGCCATCGGCCCTTTAAACAAAACATTATCCCTCTCCCCCGATGTAAACAATCCCGGCTTTCGGGCCGTTACATTTGATGAAGTGGTGACCGCGTATTATGAGCAGGTTAGCGGATTGGCAGACGGTGGTGTTGATCTGTTGCTTATTGAAACCATCTTCGATACTTTAAATGCAAAAGCTGCCATCTTTGCTATCAAAAAATACTTCAGGGATACTAAAAAAAATCCATTGCCCATAATGATAAGCGGCACTATTACCGATGCTTCCGGCAGAACATTAAGCGGTCAAACTTTGGAAGCTTTTTATACTTCAGTAATGCATGCCAAACCGCTGAGCATTGGTTTGAACTGTGCCTTAGGCGCCAAAGAAATGAGGCCGCATATTGAAGAACTGTCTCAAATAGCCACTTGCTATGTATCCGCTTATCCCAATGCGGGCTTACCCAATGCCATGGGTGAATATGATGAAAACCCGGAAGATACCGGCCATTACCTCGAAGAATGGGCCAAAGAAGGATGGGTGAATATTGTGGGTGGTTGCTGCGGCACCACTCCCGATCATATCCGGCATATTGCGCAGGAAATAAAAGGGTTGCCTCCAAGAAAATTACCCGTCATTGAAAAAGAATTAGCATGACAACAGCACAGTTATTAGTAATAATTTCCCTTTTCATACTCATTGTAAATAACTTTTCATTTATCAAAAAGTTATTGGTAAAAAAGAATTCATAGATGCAAGACTCCATCAGTATCAAACCTTATTTAAGGTTGTCAGGATTAGAACCATTGGTCATTCGCCCCGAAATGAATTTTGTAAACGTGGGTGAACGTACCAATGTGACCGGTTCCAAAAAATTTGCCCGCCTTATTAAAGAAAATAAATACGAAGAAGCACTGAGCGTTGCACGTCAGCAGGTGGAAAATGGCGCCCAGGTACTGGATGTAAATATGGATGATGCCCTGCTGGAAGGAGTACTGGCCATGACTACTTTTCTGAACCTTGTACAAAGTGAACCGGATATTGCGAAGATTCCCATCATGATAGACTCTTCCAAATTTGAGATCATAGAAGCCGGGTTAAAATGCGTGCAGGGAAAATGTATTGTGAACTCCATCTCTATGAAAGAAGGAGAAGCCAAATTCATAGAACAGGCTATCATCTGCCAGAGCTATGGCGCCTCCGTTATCGTAATGGCATTTGATGAAAAAGGACAAGCCGATACCAAACAACGTAAAGTGGAGATATGCCACCGTGCCTATAAGATACTCACTGAACAGGTAGGGTATGATCCGCAGGATATCATATTCGATCCCAACATATTTGCAGTAGCCACCGGACTCGAAGAACATAATAATTACGGCGTAGATTTTATTGAAGCCACTAAAGAAATAAAAGAACTGATGCCGCTGACAAAAGTAAGTGGCGGTGTGAGTAACCTGTCTTTCTCCTTCCGGGGCAATGACCATGTACGGGAAGCCATGCACGCTGTATTTCTTTACTATGCCATTAAAGCCGGCATGGATATGGGTATTGTAAATGCCGGGCAGTTGGTGGTGTATGATGAAATAGAACCCGGCCTCCGGCAACTATGCGAAGATGTGATCCTTAACCATAACAACGATAATAATGAAGCCACCGAAAAGCTCATCGGCTTTGCTGAAACGGTGAAGGCCAAAGGCAAAGAAAATATTAAGGATGAAAAATGGCGGGAAACAACGGTAGAAGAAAGATTAAAACACTCCCTGGTAAACGGTATTACCGATTATATTGATGCAGATACAGAAGAAGCCCGGATAAAATATCCCAAACCGCTTGATGTGATAGAAGGTCCGTTGATGGATGGTATGAATGTGGTGGGTGATCTGTTTGGCGCCGGAAAAATGTTTCTGCCACAGGTGGTAAAAAGTGCAAGGGTAATGAAAAAATCAGTGGCCGTACTTACTCCTTTTATTGAAGAGGAAAAAGAAAAAAGAAAACAGGCACATTTAACCGCAGGCACAGTAAATGAGGAAGCAGCCGGTGCAGCCAAAGTATTGCTTGCCACCGTAAAAGGGGACGTACATGATATCGGAAAAAATATTGTAGGCGTGGTACTTGGCTGCAATGGGTACGATATTATAGACCTGGGTGTGATGGTGCCGGCAGATAAAATTTTAGATACCGCTGAAAGGGAAAAAGTGGATATTATCGGGTTAAGCGGATTGATCACCCCATCGTTAGATGAAATGGTGCATGTGGCCCATGAAATGAAGCGCCGCAACATGAAACAGCCATTACTGATAGGTGGCGCCACCACTTCCCGTATGCATACGGCCGTAAAGATTGCACCGCAATACGATAATGGTGTGATGCATATCCTTGATGCATCACGCAGCGTTACTGCTGTAAGCACTTTATTGAATAAAGAACAAAGAGAATCTTTGTTGCAACAAACATTACATGAATATGAAGGGCTGCGTACCCAGTTTTTAAATAAAGGCAAAAAATCATTTATCCCTTACGAAGAAGCGGTAGTGACAAAAGAATATTTCGACTGGAAAAATTACGAGCCCACCACCCCTGCGGTGAATGGTATAAAAGTGCTGAAAGGTTTCGACCTTGGCATTCTTGCACGCTATATTGACTGGGGGCCATTCTTTATTGCCTGGGAGATGCCCGGCCACTTTCCTGCCGTGTTATCAGATAAGATTTTTGGTGTGGAAGCCACCCGCCTGTACAATGATGCACAAAAGATGGTGGAGCAGATCATCAGGGAAAATTGGTTCAGGGCAGAAGGTGTGATCGGCTTTTGGCCTGCTACCAGCAACAATGCCGATACTGTAACACTTCAAACTGAAATGGGGGAAGTAAAATTAGAATCACTCCGGCAGCAATTGAAAAAAGCGGTGGGGCAACCCAGTTATTCACTTGCAGACTTCATCATGCCGGGCCCATCCCCCAATACCAGCTGGATAACCGGAGATGGTGTTAAAGCCCCTTCCCGCCGGGAAGGGGAATATAAACCCGGCTATCAATGGGCAGATCCCATAACTTATCCTTTATTAAAAAAATATGCTGAAGAACTGCGGTCGAATCAAACACCCGCAGAAGATGTGTTGTGGAAATTAGTAAAAACAAAACAACTGCAAGGCTATAAATTCAGAAGACAACACATCATAGGGAGTTACATTACGGACTTAATCTGTCTTGATAAAAGATTAGTTATAGAAATAGATGGTCTTATTCATCAGTTACCTCAAAACAAGGAAGCAGACGAAATAAGAACAAAGTGGTTAAATGAAAAAGGCTTCAAAGTGCTTAGAATGACTAATGAGCAGGTATTAAATGAAACCCAAAAAACACTGGATATAATAACTGACACTTTAAAGAATCAGCCAAGCCTGAAGGAAACTTCAAGTCTAAGTTCCCCCAACGGGGGACAGGGGGCCGGACCGCGGACTGATTATATGGGTTCTTTTGCTGTAACTATACATGGTGCCAAAAAACATATCGACCGGTTTGCTGCAGACCTTGATGATTACAATAAGATACTGGTACAAATATTAGCCGATCGTTTTGTGGAAGCGTTTGCTGAATGCCTGCATGAAAAAATAAGGAAGGAATACTGGGGCTATGAAAAAGGAGAAACCCTGACCAATGAACAGATGATCCGGGAAGAATACAAAGGCATACGCCCTGCACCCGGCTATCCGGCCTGTCCGGACCATACGGAAAAACTAAAACTATTTGAACTGCTGAATGTAACCGAAAATATCGGCATCGAACTAACTGAAAGCCTGGCTATGAACCCTCCTGCTTCTGTATGTGGCTGGTATATTGCTCACCCGCAAAGCCATTATTTTGGATTGGGAAAAATTGGCAAAGACCAGTTGAAGGATTATGCCGAAAGAAAAGGTATGAGCCTAGAGGAAGCAGAAAAATGGTTGCGGCCGGTACTCGAATAATATTGATACCACCATGAAAAAAACCTGCTTCATACTATGCTTACTCACCACCTTTGCCGGCTACGGACAGACAAATAAGGTAAAAAAACTCGTATGGCACAACGCAGAACTCCAATCTGTTGTTTCATCCGCAAAGAATATCCGTTTCATTGAATTCAAAAAAAATGATACTAACGACCTGGAAATAAGACCCGACAGTTCCGTAGTCTCAGATAAACGTATATTTTACGACAACTGGTATTCCACCGTTTACCTCGGGCATACATATCTTTTCGAAAAACAATTTGGCCTGTTTCCAATTGCAGTGTTGTTAAAGAAACTGGATTCATTAAGCCGAAAGTCTTGTGACTATAACTGGTTTGAAGGCCGTATCTATGCCGACCATATTGGCATTAAAGTTACCAGCTACTGCCCCGGAAAATTAGATGATAAAATCTTTTATGCCGTAAAAAATGAGCCTGGCTTCTTTGGCGGGCAAACAACTTTTCAGCAGTTTGTGCAAAGAAGCTTAGCCTGTACAAATTATAAATCATTCATTCATGCTGATTCGGCATTCTTTTTTTCGTGGTTATAAAAAAAGACAGTATGTCGCATGAAGTACGATCTATTGATTCTCTAAGATCGCCTGTAAGAGAAATTATACAAAACGCCCTGAACAATACATACGGCTGGAAACCATACCAGAAAGAAGGCCGGAATATGAGCGCCTACCTGCAGGTGTTTATCCATATACGAAAAGACGGGAGTATTGAAGCAGATTACAGAAGGTAGCCGAAAATAAATACTACCTCGCTTTCACCACCGTTGTCTTTGTCCAGCTATCGTGCCAGGGATTGGGCCCCAGACCACTGAATACTTCAAAAGGCACGATGCGGGAAAGTGACCGCAGTAATGCATCTTTAAACCTAAGCTTCTCTCCATCTGCCCTGATAGCCCTTGTTCCTGTTATCAGCTTACCCAGTGTATATCCATTAAATGCTGCTTCGCAAATAGTATAATAAATTAAATAATTAAAATACCCCAACGCAAGCGACAGGAGAATAAACGCTATTCCCTTTTCATCATCGGCAATTGACAACAGCAGGTCCGGCGCCAGTGCCAATAATATATAACCGAATAAATAACCTGTTGCGTAACTAAGAACAAAACGCATAAAAAGATTGTCTATCAAAAAATTTAGAAAACGACTGCCCTGTGACGCCTGCGTATATTCAACGTGGTTGTCAAACAAATCCTGTTGCCCATCGGCTGGCACATTTTCTTCCATAGAGTAGTTTTATTTAATTTCTAAATTACAGAAATCTCCTTTAACTGTCCGCTTAATTGCGAAGCATTCTTAAAATGTATACTGGTAATCCCCAATTGCTCCGCTGCCTTCACATTCCTTAGATTATCATCAATAAATAATGCCCCGGCAGGGTTCACTCCATACCTGTCGAGCAATAATTGGTAAAATTCCGGAAAAGGCTTCCTCATCTTTTCCTCGCCACTCACCACCCGGCCATCGAACCAATGAAGGAAATTATACCGTACCAATGCAATATTAAACAGATCTGCCTGCCAGTTGGTCAGCGCATAGAGCTTGTACTTACCCGATTCTTTTAACTGCCTGAATACTTCCACCATTTCAGGAATAGGGCCATTCAGCATTTCTGTCCAGCGGCCATAATAGTCGCGGATGGGCTGTTTCCAATCCGGAAATTGTGCCACTAAACCCTGTGTGGCTTCCACAATGGAACGGCCGGCATCCTGTTCCTCATTCCAGTCTGCAGTACAAATATGGGCAAAGAAATAGTTTCGTTTTTCTTCTGAATCAAAATAATCCCGGTACACATACATCGGGTTCCAGTCTATCAGCACGCCGCCCAGATCAAAAATGATAGTTTTAATCTCATTCATTTTTGTATCGCAGTTTTAATGAAATCATAATAGAACACATTATTATCATTATGACATTGGTAACGATAATCACCATATCATTTCGCAGCACGCCATAAGCTATCCACATCACTTCATTAATAAATGCAATTATAAACATCATTAATGAAACATTCTTTGCAGATTTCTCTTTCCATGTTTTCGCTACCTGTGGCAGGAAAGTAAGTGCCGTTACGGCACAGGCTGCATAACCAAGTATATCAACTCCTGTCATATTTTTTTGCCCAAATGTACGGCTATCTCTTTTCAAACAGCCACCGGTAGCGTTTTCTTGGTTTCACTTTATAATTTGTGCTGATATAGCTTCTGATAAATGCCATTGCCTCGTCCATATCATCCGTTATCAGCACCAAGTCCATATCTTCTTTGGAAATAGTGCCCTGGTCAGCCATCCATTTTATATTTTCCAGCAATGGCTTATAATACTCTTTCCCAAAAATCACAATGGGGAAATTGGTTATGGATTTTGTTTGTACTAATGTCAGTATTTCAAATAATTCATCCATGGTGCCAAAGCCGCCCGGCATGATAATAAATGCATAGGAATATTTTGCCAGCAATATTTTTCGCACAAAAAAATGTTCAAATGTTACCGATTTCTGTACATAAGGATTAGCATGCTGTTCAAATGGCAATTGTATGTTACAGCCGATAGATTTCCCGTTATTTTCAAAAGCGCCACGGTTAGCGGCTTCCATTATACCGGGTCCGCCGCCGGTCATGGTGGTAAACCCCAGTTCAGCAATCCGTTTTCCAAATTCCCTTGCCTTTATGTAATAAGGGTGGTCCTCCTTGAAGCGGGCGGACCCAAATACAGTAATGCAGGGCCCCACAAAATGCAGATTCCTGAATCCTTTAATAAACTGCAGGAATACCCTACAGGCAAAAGCCAGCTCATAGCCCCTGCTTTTGGGCCCGTCCAGGTATACCTGCTCTTTGGGCGGAATGATCGGGCCCGTTTTGGTTGTTGTTCCTTCCATTGTATGATGTAAATTGCCGGACAATTTAATCATTAATACAATGCGAATAATTTCATACAATGTAAACGGCATCAGGGCCGCAGTAAAAAAAGGTTTTATTGACTGGCTAAAAACAGATCCGGCCGATGTGATCTGCCTGCAGGAAACAAAAGCCACACAGGGTGATGTGGATGTAAAAAAACTGGAAGAGCTGGGCTTTCACCATTATTGGTTCAGCGCCCAAAAAAAGGGATATAGCGGCGTGGCCATATTTACCAAAATAAAACCTGATAACGTAGTATACGGAAACGGACACGGCCCCAGCGATGATGAAGGAAGGGTGATACAACTCGATTTTAAAGATGTAAAACTGATCAATGCCTATTTCCCGTCAGGCACCAGCGGGGAGGAAAGACAGGGCTTTAAATACAAGTGGCTTGATGAATTTTATACCTGGCTTAATACAATTAAAAAGAAAAATCCTAAGCTGATACTCTGCGGCGATTACAATATTGCTCATCATGAAATTGATATACATGACCCAAAGGGAAATAAAAAATCATCTGGTTTTTTACCGGAAGAACGGGAATGGATGACAAAATTGCTGGATAACGGCTGGATTGACAGTTTCCGCAGCTTTCATCCTGAGCCTCATCGCTATAGCTGGTGGAGCCAGCGTTTTCCCACTGTACGCCTGCAGAATAAAGGATGGAGGATTGATTATATAAATGTTACAGAACCGCTAAAAAAGAATCTTAAGGATGCAGAAATATACCCGGATATAAAACACTCTGACCATTGTCCGGTATATTTAGATATCAAAATATAAGCGCGGCCGGCAAAATATTCTATTACTTACAGCCATCCTTTTTGCTGAAACAGATATCATTGACCAAAATCGAACCTGGTGGACGGATTAATTCTGTTAGTCATACTGGTGATAAGTTAATCATGTTTTGTCGGATACCTCTCAACGAATACAAAAGCTATCCCACAAAGACCACGAAGCATACAAAGCCTTTTCTTTGTGTCTTTGCGGGAAAATTGTTTGCGTCATATCAGACTTGACACGACGCTAGTGTGAAAGAAATAATGGATAAGTGCAAATAATGCTGATAAATGCTATAAAAGAGGTTCTCTCAAAAGTGTTTAAAATTAGTTTTCCCGCAAAACCACAATGTTTGATTTTTAGTTTTTTAGTTATATTAAAAAATTGAAAAGGGATTCAATTTAAGCTATTGAAACTCTTCCCCACATTGAATTTTATTCGATTTTGTCAACTATTTTTCAGCATTATACCAATTACACAAACAAATCATTATACAACTGCGCCCCAGGCACTACTGAATATTTTTCCAAATCAGTGATCCCTTCTTTAGCCAATACCTGTTCATCAATAAATAAATTACCCGTACACTCACCCGAAGGCCGGCGCATAATATAATAGGCTGCATCGGCGAGAATATCCACGGTACGGCTCATATTGGCAAGCATTTGGCCGCCCAATAAATTTCTTACGGCTGCTGTATCAATAGTGGTCCTTGGCCATAATGAGTTGGCAGCAATACGGTCTTTCGCCAATTCTTTGGCCCAGCCAATCGTCATCATGCTCATGCTGTATTTGGTAATGGTATAACCCACATGTTTTTCAAACCATTTTGGGTCCAGATTAATAGGCGGGGATAAAGTAAGAATATGCGGGTTAGTTGATTTTTTTAAATGAGGGATACAGGCTTTTGTTACAAAAAAAGTGCCCCGCACATTGATACTGTGCATCAGGTCAAAACGTTTGGACTCTGTTTGTTCAGTATTGGTCAAAGATATAGCTGATGCATTATTCACCAGTGCATCAATACCTCCAAATGTGGCAATTGCTTTATCCACTACATTTTGCACCTGGTCTTCAAACCGTATATCACATTGCACAGCCAGTGCTTTTCCTCCAGCTGCTTCTATTTCGGCTGCAGCAGAAAAAATAGTGCCTCCCAGTTTTGCATTTTCTTCCACACTTTTGGCAGCGATAACTATATTGGCGCCTTCGGCGGCTAATTTCAATGCAATAGCTTTACCAATGCCGCGGGTGGCACCGGTAATGAGGATAGTTTTGTGTAAAAAGTGCATAAATAATTATTTCGTAAAAGTATCTCTATTACTCAATTTACTAAATTCGCTACCGAATTCCCATGAAGATATAAAAGATACTTTATAATTTAGTTATAACCCAGTTTTATGCAGCAGGAAATTTTTTCGCATGACGATAAATTTACCAAACACAATAAGTCCCTTGTTCAGATAAATAAGGGCAAAACGGTAATTTCCAAAGAGCAACAGGCCTTCAACAAATTGACAACCCGCATCAAAACGCTGCAGGAAAAAATTAAAAAAAATAATGAAGTTCTTTTTTTACTGAATACCCGTTATCAGGAAAAAGTAACGCCTGAGATAATACGGCTTGGTCAGGAAAAAATAAGGCTCAGCCACCTGTTGCATGAAAAAAGAAAAACGGAGAAACTATCCGGCCACCTGAACAGTAAACTCGATGAATTGATTTGCCAATTATTAGATGATGCTTTTTCGGTAATAACGCCGGATAAACAAACGGCTGACCTGTTTGAAAAGTACAGCGGCGCTTCTTATGAGGAAGAAATGAATGCCCAAAAAGAGGATATGGCAGAAATGTTTTCCTCGGTGTTCTATGAGCAAACCGGAATAAAAATTGACCCCGAAGATTTAAAAACAGGAAACCCTGATTTTGATAAACTGAATGAACAAATAAAAGAGCAGTTACATAACAAGGAGCAATCGCAACCCAAAAAAAATAAAAAGCAGTTAGCAAAAGAAAAGCTGGAAAAGCAAAAAGAGGAAGTAAAAAATAAAAGTCTCCGGGGTATTTACTTTTCGCTGGCCAAAATATTGCACCCAGACCTGGAGCCTGATGAAAAACTACGGCAGGAAAAAGAGGAGTACATGAAAAGGGTGACGGTTGCTTATGATAATAAGAACCTCATGGAATTACTGCAACTTGAAATTATTTGGGTAACTGCGCATGAAACATCTTTGCAAAACACACCGGTTGAAACACTAAAAATCTTCATTCAATTGTTAAAAGACCAGGTGAAGGATTTGGAGCATGAATCCATGATGGTGATGAACAATCCGGCTTATGCAAACGTTTATGTCTATTTAAATGAACCCATTAGCACCGCTTTTGCAAATATTGATTTTAAAAGACAGGCCTACATTACCACCCATACCGAATTCTCAGATGCAATCAGTGCATTAGAAAAAGGAAACCGAAACAGGAGCGTTATCGTTACATGTATTGACAACTTTTATGATGATCACATTATTGATGATGACGGTAATTTTGACGAAGAAGATTTTTTTAACTTCTTATCTGAAAATTTTAATCCTCCCACTCATAAAAAAACTAAAAACTAAAAAGATTAATACTCCGGCAGCACAGGTTTCGTTTGCACAATATCTTCTATTTTTTTCATGACTGCGTCGTCCATTTTTTGAACAGCATTCAATGCACTTAAATTTTCAAGCAACTGTTCTTTTTTCGTGGCCCCGAGAATTGCGGTTGTCACATTTGGATTTTTTATGCACCAGCCAATACTAAGCGCTGCCATAGATATTTCCAATTCATTGGCCAAAGCTGCCAGGCCTTTTACTTTATTCAGCAAGTCCTCTTTCATCCAGCGGTCTTTTAGCCAGTCAAACCCGGTTAATCCAAAACGGCTGCCTTCAGGTATACCATCATTATACTTTCCGCTCAGCAGACCGCTGGCCAGGGGACTCCAAATAGTAGTGCCCATTCCTACTGTTTTAAATATGGTAAGGTATTCATTTTCAAGTTTATTTCTTTCCAGCAGGTTGTATTGTGGCTGCTCCATTGCCGGGCCTATCAATCCATACTGCTGGGCCACCCGGTGTGCTTCCATTATTTCCACCCCGCTCCATTCACTGGTGCCCCAGTATAATATTTTACCCTGTTCAATCAGGTTATGCATGGTCCATACTGTTTCTGCTATCGGGGTGTTTTTATCGGGCCGGTGACAATAAAACAAATCGATATAATCCGTTTGCAGCCGCTGCAATGCTTCGTGGCAGGCTTCCGTTAAATGCTTGCGGCTGAGACCGGTCTGGTTGGGTTTGTTATTCTTTCCTCTCCAGCCAAAGAATACTTTGGATGAAATGGTATAGGATGTCCGGTCCCAGTTCTTCTTTTTCATTACCCGGCCCATCATGTTTTCGCTTTCACCAAGGGCATACACTTCTGCATTGTCAAAAAAATTTACTCCATTGTCGTATGCTATACCCATCAGCTCATCAGCCACGCTGTCGTCTATTTGTTTGTGAAAACTTACCCAGCTGCCAAATGATAATACACTTAGCTGCAAACCGGTTTTTCCCATGTAGCGGTATTCCATAAAATTATTTTTTGAAGAGACTTTCACAAAAAAATTAAAGTTGCCCACAAAGCCAATAAGGCCACAAAGAAAATTTATTAAATTAATGGTTCCTGCTTTGTGGAATAATCTTTAAAGCAGTCGCACGTTTGAAGGATAAAGTTACTCAAAGAAGTACCAAATTTTGCCGAAAGCAGGTCTGCTTATTCCGGAAAACCGTCTTCTTTTACTTTCAGTATCCCAGTTACTTCCCTGAAAGTGACCCGGCTGAAATCCTGTGTGGCTTCAAGACCTTTTCCGCCGTTTACCAGTTTTTCTTTGGTTCTGTACTCTGCATAATTATCAGAGTAAAAAAGTTTGGTGTTCTGGTCCCACCAAAGATCCTGGCATTTCAGTGTGTCGCCTTTTACATTTATCACCACCACACTGTCCCGCAGGTATACTTTATTCAGGTTCTCGAAATATTTCCCATACTTGCAATCCAGCCAGGTTTCTTTTTGGGTGCTATCGTTGTAAAAATCAACGTGCATTGTTTTTGGAAATTCGGTATAGATAGTATCTGCCGCCACCCGATACATCAGAGGCGCAGTCAGTTTTGCTTTCATCTTACCATCCTGGCTCATGTAGCTTTCTACACTGGTGGCTTCCTCCCGCAGCTCCACTTTACGTGACCATGCTTCAATTTCTTTCTTGTCATTCTCACATGCACAAACAAAACAGCAGCCTATAAGTAGAGCTGCTGCATTGAAAATATTTTTATACAGAATATGATTAATCATACTTTCTTTTTATAAACCAGATATCGCTCAGCGAAAAGCCCATTGAAAAGCGAAACAGGTTTTCACGCAGTAAATTATTATTATTTCCCCTTTTACTGTATTCAAACGACATATTAATAAAAGTGATTTGGTTAGGTGCCTGGCGGCTTATTGCCAAGGGCAATCCCATACCAAAGGAGGCTCCTGTTTGCGTAAGCTTTTGTCCCACTCTTATATAATCCGGCCCTGTAAAAAATCCAAACCGGTAAGCCACCCGGCTGAAATAATTTCTTTTAGGAATAGGACTGATCTGGCCACCTACTTTCAGTTCCCATTTATTCTTTACTGAATCCACGTTACCATAGTAGCGATAGTTCTTCCAGCTTTGCTGTCCAAAATCTATTCCCAGCATCCAGCCGCCTTCTTTATTGGCAATAGCAAATTTTTGCAACACAAAACCCACGGTTACTGATGCTGGCATTTCTATTTTTCCTTTTACATCTTTTACATCCGATACACTGTCTAAGCGTACATTACCTATGTTGTCATCATAAATAAAAGTTTCTCTCAGTACATCCTGGTTGGCATTTAGTTTTTGTCCCCAACTGCCATAAGCACCCACTGTCAATTGATATTTATTATTCTTCAATGGCACGGAATATTGTGCACCTGCATTAAAGTATAAATTACCATAAGTGGCTTTGGTTTCATAATTAGCCTGCAAATAGTCCACTGTATCGTTCAGCAGTGTTCTCCGGCTGCTATAATCCTTTTTGCCGAAGAAATAGCCGCTATTCAGCCCTATGCTGAGTTTTTCTTCCAACCCGGCTGCATTCTTTTTACTGAATACCGAAAAACCAGTGCCTATTGATGCGAGATAAGATCCACCATCTCCTGTAAAACGGGTAAGGGCACTGTCAATAGGTAACCCGGTTAAGGGGTCTTTCAATCTTTCATATCGAAACATATTATAACTAATCCTTGATATCGGACGCAAACCAAAAGTTACTCCCCAGTTTTTCTTAACTGGCAGCCCCACCTGTACATAAGAGAAGAGGGCATTGCTGGCGGTAAATGATTGGGGGTTGCCTGGCTCCGTTAACTTGCGGTTTTCAAAATTCACCCCAATATCCAAAATAGCCCTGCCGGAAGTAAGCTTTTTCGTTTTGGCGCCAGTAGCCGCCTGAAACGAAGAATATGAAGCGGGGTTATTGAAATTGATGGACCATGTATCCGTGTACCCTGCCGCAATTCCGCCCATTGCCCGGGTGGAAACATTGGTGGAAGGAACAAGATCTCCTATGCCATAACGGGAATAAGGGGAGTTGTCTTGGGCCATTATGGACTCAAAAGCACTAAAAGTTAAAACCATAAACGTCAGGTAAAAGCAGTGTAACGTCTTGATTTTCTTAGGGGTTATTAACTTCACTAATTGCATACAGACCTTTAAAGATTAAATCAGGGTCTGCAAATATCTTGTTTTTAAGGTGTGAAGCCAAATAGACTATATCACCCCCGGTTAACAGCACGTTAAAGTTCCTGAACCGCCCCCTGTAAGCCTCTATAAAACCATCGATTTCTTTGGCCAGTCCCAGCACCACCCCTGTAAGAATATTGGTGGTGGTATCATAGCCAATCAGAGGTACATTGCTGTCGGCTTTTACCAATGGCAGTTTGGCCGTGTAATAATTCAGGGATTTCAGCCGCATTTCCAAGCCCGGAGAAATGGCACCGCCAATAAACTCATGGTATTTATTAATGAAATTATAGGTAACACAGGAGCCCATACCAATGACCAGGTTATTGGAACTTGGGTAAAAATGAACTGCAGCGGCAGACAGGGCCAGACGGTCGGCCCCAATGGTTTCTGGTTTGCCAACTGGTGTGGTAAAAGCCACTTTTGTCAAATGGCTCAGTTTGTGAAATTTGGTGACGGCGGCCAATACATCTTCAATGGCCTTATTGTGATCTATTACCGATGAAAGGATAGACTTATCAGGCTTCACCCTGTTGATCAGTGTTTGAATAGTTTCCACCGAATCATCAAACAGCACCACTGATTCTTTCATTTCATCGCCACGAAAGACCGCCACTTTTTTACGGGTATTGCCAAAATCGAAGCAAAGGGTTGTAGACATAATTCTTTTTTTTAAAAGCCCTCATAAATCAAACCCGCTCAAATTCTTAAAATGGCCGTTCAGTTTTATTTTTTCTTTCAGCAATTCCATTCCTGTCAGCATCGGTATCACTTTGGCTAAATGAAGTTTCAGGTATTTCTGCCGCTGTCTCTCATCAAATAAACCCAGCAATTCATACTCTTCCTCCAGAGAAAGGCCAATATGATGCGCCACATCAAAACAAGTTATGATATCTTCTTCTTTTTTAAAGTCTTTACTTATTTTCAATAACAGGTGCAGCTCCTTTATTCCGTTCATCACCTTATGCATTAGCTCCGGATTGCCCTTATTATTCGTGGAAGGATAGGTAACAATGGCCCCGCTGTACTGTTTTTCCGGAATATCCTTTATTACTTCTAAAACCCGGAATGCTTTTACTCCTTTCGTTTTTATATCCCCGCCTGTGCGGCCCAGCAGCCCCGGTGTTTCCCCGCCTGGCTGTCCATTTACAATTTCTGTTATTTCCATCATACAGCCATACTCCCGCATCTTATTATCTATTACGGCAGGAATACCAAATAGTTTGTTGCCCGTAAAACATTCATTGATCAACTGAATATACCTTGGTTCAAAAATATGCAGATTCAGGTTTTCACCTGGATACACTACAAGTGAAAGGGGAAAAATGGGAATGAAATTAGTCACTCGGGTAAAATTGTGGCACAATTTATTAAATATCGAACAAGGAACAAGGGATGTTGAACAGCGAATTGTATTTACTTCGACGTTCCTTGTTCCTTATTCATCTGTTCAATATTCCACCGTTCTCTCAACCTTGCATACTTTAAAAATGTATAGTGAGCGGTCATCTTTGCACACAGGTAGCCTTCAAATCCATCAAGGAAACCCAATTTGAGAATATAGTAATGAAAAAAGGTAAACCCCGGAGACAGACGGAGTTTTATCCAGCTGGCTTTTTTTCCCTGACGAAAATATTTTTCCGCATTAAGCATGGCATATTTTGTGGTTTTTTCTGCATAGCCTTTTATATCCGTTATTGTACGGTGCAGTACATATCCTTTTAATTTCAAAATAGAAAAATCTCCGGGTATCAGCAGTTTTTCATGCACGGGTTCATCATCCCATTGCACATATTTGCGGTGGAATAGACGTATATGATGATCTCCCCTCCATTCGCCATAATACAGACATTTATTACCGATAAAAGTTTTGAAAGACAGGTCGTACACTGCTTTTTCCGCAATGGGATTAAAAGCCAGTAATGATGCTTTCAATTGTTCGTCTATTTCTTCATCCGCATCCATGCTCAGTATCCAGTCATACTTTGCAAGAGCATTGGCTTTGTTCTTGGTTTTTCCAAACCCCTCCCAGGGGCCTTCATGCAGTTGTACCCGTAATTGTTTTACCACCTGCTGTGTGCCATCGGTGCTGCCATTATCATATACAATAATATCATCGGTAACACTCCGCAGGCTTTGCAGGGTGGCGGCAATAACTGTTGCTTCATTTCGGCAATTAATAACAATTGAAATGTTAACCATTCGTACAAAGATTGCATCTTTTTAGCATTTTGCCACTGAATCACAGAAACACAGAAAATACAAAGTAAATACAGAGACATCCCCCTATTTTAAATAGTGCCTTTTTTCAGTGTTTCTGTGTCCCGGTTGCAATTGTTTTTTTCCATTTCCACCACCACAAAACAATAAACGAATATGCAAATACACCATACTGCACTTCCAGGCCGATATCAAATAAAAAACTGCCCGCAGCAGATATATTCAGTAACCACCACAAACTTTTATTCTTTACCCTTACAAAAAAAGGAATACCCATGCAGACTGTAAACAAGAACAAACCCGGCCAGCCGGCACCTGCTCCATATACCAGCCATTCACTGGCCGGGTATATTTTATCCGTTTCTACCATCTGCGGATAGGTATTAGCATACCAGGCATTCACTTCCGTTTGCACATCGCCAAATCCCACGCCTTTCAGTGGCTCTTCATTTATCAACTTCCATCCGGCCTTTATGGATATTACCCGCATTACATCATTGGCCCCCGGCAGGTATTGAGTATTGCTGAAATAACTATAATCGTATCGAAAATATTTGATCCTGTTCTGAAAAGTGGGCAATGTAAGCCAGGCCAATACCGGGAAAGTCATCAATAGGATCAGCCCAACCAGGCCATATTTCCATCGACCCGGTTGATGTTTTATTTTTTTTATACTCAGCCATACCGATGCCAGCAGCAATATACCATAAAAAGAAAAAAGACCTGTTCTGACAGCCAGCAGGTGTAGAAAAAATATCAACCAGGCTGTGACTATACCCATAACGAGCGCCATTTTTTTATTTTCTTTTCGCCATTCGATGCATAACCAGGCAGCTAATAATACGGCCACACTCACCAACCAGCTAAACCGAATATGGTCATTATGAAGCGGCGTGGCGATTGTTTTTGCCTTGAGGTATGCCGCCTGCACACCTGAAATATCAGCGCTGTATTGAATCATACTCCAAATAGTACCCGCAGTAATAATTGTAATGAATATACCTGCCAGCCAGTTCCATCTCCGCACAGACAATTTGAAAGGACCGGCAAAAGCCAGTGGCAACAATAACAAGGGAAGTTTTATCCGTACTATCTCCATCCATTTATCAATGTCATTACTCCAAAAACCTGATAGCAATGGCAGGAAGAACAGTAAACTCATCCCCCATAAAAGCGGTGACAGCAAAAAAACAGCAACTTGTTTTTTTATACCAGTATGAAAAAAAGAAGCCCCCGCGAACAGCATCATACTTACAGACAATGCTGCCCGTGAAATAAATAACGACAGCAGCATCGCCACCAGGAGTATAAAAATCATATTACTCTGCCAATTGTTGTATAATTTGTTAGGCATACTTTTGTAACTTACCCCCCGTTCATACCGGTTGAAGAGGGAAAGCCGGTACATAAACATACGATTTGGTTTTTTATTAATTATGTGGCAGGAATTATTACAACAAATGCAGCTGGGCAAGATAAAAGCCCTGGCCCGCAGCATATCGCTGGTGGAAAATGAATTTCCCGGATATGAAGAATTGCTCAAAAAACTTCCTGCCTCTTCCGCAAAGGTCATTGGCATTACCGGGCCTCCTGGCGCCGGCAAAAGCACACTGGTGGATGCACTGATTGGTATGCTGACCAATACCGGAAAAAAAGTAGCCGTGTTATGCATTGACCCTTCCTCTCCTTTTAACCAGGGGGCAGTACTCGGCGACCGTATAAGAATGAACGACTGGTATACCCATCCCGATGTATTTATCAGGTCATTGGCCACCCGTGGTTCTATGGGCGGATTGCATCCAAAGATCATTGAAATAACGGATCTGCTCAAAGCCTTCCGGTTTGATCATATCATTGTGGAAACCGTTGGCGTGGGACAAAGTGAAATTGAAATAGCCGGGCTGGCAGATGTAACCGTGGTAGTAATGGTACCGGAAGCCGGTGACGAAGTACAAACCATGAAAGCCGGGCTAATGGAAATAGCCGACATCTTTGTGGTAAATAAAAGCGACCGTCCCGATGCAGACACCTTTGTAAAATATCTGCAACTGATGCTGGCCCCCACTTTCAGTAAACATTATCATGAAGTACCGGTTGTAAAAACAGTGGCTTCGCAAAAAGAAGGCATCAGTGAACTGCTGGATATCATTCTGCACCAATTACAAAAATCTCATCTTACCGATAAAACATTCTGGCTGCTGGCAGAAAGGGCTTTTTACCTGATTGAGCAAAGACGAATGGCGGATATCAAAAAAGAAGAATTGAAAAAAGAAATAGAGGCTGTGTATCAAAAAGGTACTTTCAATCTTTATAAATTTATTGAAAACAAATATTGATTATGGAAGCAATTTCTGCTAAAGAACTGCCCAAAGTGGCAGTAAAAGAACCGGCCGGTGTAATGGTTGAACCGGGAAAAGTATATTCCTGGTGCAGTTGCGGCCTTACCCTAAAAGAACCTTTTTGCGACAGCTCACATAAACAAGTGGAAGGCATGCCTTTCAGAAGTATAAAAGTGCAATTTGACAAAGCAGAAGAGGTTTGGCTTTGCCAGTGCAAACAAACAAAGACGCCGCCCTTTTGCGATGGGAGCCATAAGAAACTTTAGCGCCTTCCCGATAAAATTTTTGTATGAAGATCATCGACTGTTTTACTTTTTTTAATGAGCTTGACCTGCTTGAATTCAGGCTAAAGTTGCTAGATCCATACATTGACCATTTTGTGATTGCTGAATCAAATCTTACCCATTCCGGTGGGAACAAACCTTATTATTTTGAAGAAAATAAAAAAAGATTTGAACCATGGCTGCATAAGATAAAGTACATCCCGCTGAAGCAATCAGCGGAGGGCTTATCCTTTAATAAGAACGAAATCTCTTACAATCCTGAAAGTGCTTCCTGGAAACTGGAAAACGAACAGCGCAATGCTTTATCAGCCGCTGGTGAACTGACTGGCGATGATGACCTGGTAATAGTAAGCGACCTTGATGAAATACCCGACCCGGTTCTGTTGCAAAAAATGAAAACCCCGGATGAGCCAACCGCATTGTCCATGCTATTTCATTACTATTTTTTCAATTGCCAGAACTCGGGGACTGAGAGATGGTGGAATGGTTCCATCATCGTTTGTGGCCGGCAGTTTAACGAAATCACTCCACAAACTTTACGTGACAACCGAAACAATTATAAGCGGATCAATAAAGGCGGCTGGCATTTTTCTTACCTGGGAGGCATCGAAAAAATAAAACAAAAGATCCGCTCCTTTGCACATACTGAATTTAACAAAGATGAATTTCTGCAGGATGAGTACCTGCTAAAGGCCATCAATAACGGAGAAGACATTTTCAAAAGGCAGGGGGTGGCGTTTACCTTTGTTTCTCCTTACTATTACCCCGGCAGGTTGCGAAAATTAATGCAGGAATATCCCTCCTTTTTACATGTCACTTCCGGCAAAAACTTTTTTCATAAATTAGTGTATGCTGTAAAACGGGTTTTTGCTTCATGAGTGAACCTAATACTGATATAAAAAATTATACAGGGCTTGTTTCTATTGCCATGTGTACCTACAATGGCGCTGTTCATTTAAATGAGCAGTTGGACAGCCTTATCCGGCAAACCTACCCAAACCTTGAAATTGTGATTGTGGATGATTGTTCTACGGACAATACTCCGGAGGTAGTAAAGGAATATGCACAAAAAGATAACCGGATAAAGTTTTATCAGAATGAGAAGAACCTGGGCTATAATAAAAATTTTGAAAGGGCTGTACAACTTACTACTGCTGCTTATATCGCCATCTCTGATCAGGATGATATATGGGCATTGTATAAAATAGAAACGATGCTTCGATCATGCCCTTCTGCCGAAGCTGATAATATTTTTATCTATTCTATTTCAAAAGAATTTACCGGCACAATTCCTCAAACGGGTGAAGAAAATAAACCAATCCGGTATTATGAAGGGAGTATGCCGGAGAAATTAGTATTCGATTCACCTATTCACGGACATGCCTGCCTGATTCATCGCTCTTTATTACCAAAGTCAATCCCTTTCCCCGAGCATGTTTTCTATGACTGGTGGTTAAGTATGATAGCATCTGCAACAGGTAAAGTTATTTGCGTGAAAGAAACGCTTACTTATCACCGCATCTGGAACAATAATAACTCGAGGGTGCTGATGGACATTAAAGAAAAAACAGAAAGGACCGAAAAGCTTCGGCGGCAAAGTATAGCGTCTATGGAAGTTTTTTTGCAACTGCCTTTTGCCAATGAGAAAACAAGGGAGATACTGGAGAAGTATATTTATCTGCTCCGTCAAAAAAAGAAGAATGCTTTTTCCTGGGGCCTGTTTGTATTCTATTTTAAAAACCGGGCCGTTACCTTTCATTATAAGCGCAAGCGTAACATTATTTCATTGACGAAGAACAGTGTTAGGAAATCGTTTTCGGGATTGTAACACTTACTAAAATCCAGGCGCACAGGAGCCCGCATGAGTGATTATATTCTCTCAAAAAAGAATTCCAGGCCAGCTGATTGAGCAATAAAACATATTTAGTGGCAAAATTTTCTCCGGACTTTTTAAAAAAATAAAGTCAATTCTTCATTTTTTCTTCACTTTTTATTGGTTTTGCACACCTCTTGAAACTTTACAAAGGAAACATGGGATTATTACTGCTACTTTTCCTCTACTGGGAAACCATTAGTGTTTGTATATTTATAGCACGATCCATTATACATGAAATTCATTCTAGCTATACCAGGCAGCATACAAAGAGGATTATTGATCGCTTTGTTCTTCTTTTCATCATTGCTTTCCTACTCCCAAACCAATATCAGCGGTGTTGTCAACACCTACCGTTCTGTGGTGGAAATCATTCCTGCCAAAGCCTGCATTCGGGTAAATAATATTACTGGTATAAATGTAAATACAAGGATAATGCTGGTGCAAATGAAAGGGGCAACGATCAACACCACCAATACAGTCAGCTTTGGAGATACCACATCCACCAATGAAGCGGGGTTTTATGATATAGGGACCATCTGTACTATCCGCGGCGATTCGGTTTTTCTCTTTCATAATTTAATAAATACTTATAACCCTGTTTCAGGTAAAGTGCAACTGGTCATGTTTGCAGAATATTTATCTGCCAATGTAGTGGATACGGTAAAAGCCCAACCCTGGAATAATACAACAGGTACCGGCGGAGTAATTGCATTATATGCCGACCAGGATATCACATTGAATGCGCCTGTCTATGCTGATTCCAGTGGTTTCAGGGGCGGGCAATTTATACAAAGTAACGGCACCTGTTCCAATGTAATACCGGCTTCCGCTTACTATTACCCGGCAGCCAATACTTCACCACAAAATGGTGCCTATAAGGGGGAAGGAATTACTGATATCGGCACTACCCAAAACGGAGGCAGAGGTCCCCTTGCCAATGGCGGGGGTGGGGGAAACAATCATAATAATAGCGGGGGCGGGGGCGCCAATTTGAGTACCGGAGGAGCGGGGGGTGGTAATTCAAGTACTTCCGGCTGTTCTGCTACATTAAGAGGGTTGGGCGGAAAGCCACTCTCCAACTGGAATGGGAAAAAAATATTTGTTGGTGGAGGGGGTGGCGCAGGGCAGAATAATAACGGATTGCTGACTGTTGGAGGGGGAAATGGAGGAGGAATAATCTTTATATGGGCCAATACGATTATTGGCAATAATAACCTGGTAAGCGCCAATGGAGGTAACGGAGGAAATTCTATTTCAGATGGAGCCGCTGGCGGTGGTGCCGGTGGAACTATAATAATGCATATAACCAACTACACCGGCGGCATGACTGTTCGGGCCAATGGCGGAAATGGTGGAAACTCAAATGATAATGGCAATGTGGGCCGATGCTATGGTGGTGGTGGTGGTGGCAGCGGTGGTGCTGTTTACTTTACAGGAACTGTTCCGGCCATTACTACTTCGGTAACGGGTGGATTGGCAGGAGTAGAATCAGGAAGAGACCCGGGTTGCGCAGCAGCACAACCTGCTGCTGCCGGAAACGATGGCCCCGTTGCTTCTTCTTATACCTTTACCCGGTCTACTTCCCCTGCCGGTTATTGTTCCCTTTTATTACCATCCAAACTTGTTTTTTTAAAAGCCATCGAAATGGACAAGAAAGTTAAGTTGAGCTGGCAGGTGCTAAACCCGGAACTGGTAAAGTATTTTACTATCGAAAAGAAAGACAATGCCGGTAACTGGATGGGGCTATTAAACATCTCCGCCATTAATAATACGGAAGACTATTCTTCTATTGACAATAATACGTTGCCCGGAGATAATTATTACCGGCTCAGAATAACAGAAAGATCAGCTGCGGTTTATTATTCAGTCATACTGCGTGTGTTTCAGACTGCATCAGCCAATGAATTCACCTTCTACCCCAACCCGGCCACTCATTCCTTTATAGTATACAGAAATACAAGCGGGCCAGCAGATCTCAGGCTTACTGATATAACAGGAAAAACAGTAGTGCAAAAAAGAATATGGAACAGGCAGGAAGAAATCAAGTTACAGGAATTGCCCGCAGGCATCTATCTGCTGCAGGTAAACCAATTCATAAAAAAATTAGTGATCCGTTAAGCGGCTTTGTTATTCTTCCACCAACGATAGCCAATGTAGCCAACAATGGCAAAAGGAGCAAATGCGAGGTATAGTATTCCGCTGTTCATTCCTTTGGCAGGTTTTTCGCCCAGTTGTTGTGCCGTTTTGGTGCAGATAGAACATTGCGATGCAGCATCAATATGAATCAGTACAAATCCCAATAGCAAAAGTAATATCAGTGTTCCCTTTTTCATTCGCTGATTTTGACAAAGGTACATCGCTTTTACTTTTCAACCACAGCCTGTTGAAGGCAGTTTTCCGCCAGGACCTGAAATTTTTCTCCCCAATACAGCCAGTTAAGTTGTTCATCATAATACTTGCGACTGGTAATTTTCAGCCTGTTCAGCAATTCCCTGTCAGTCAGCAGCTTTTCCAGCAAAGCAGCATATTCCCCCGCACCTGCTTCATGGGGCAATGTAAATCCATTGATTTCGTTTTTTACATAAGTAGTTACCCCGCCGGTATCGGTGGTTACAGAAGGTATACCATAAGCCGATGCTTCACTGAAAACAACACCGGCACATTCAGCCCGGGTGGGTAAAAAAAGAATATCTGTTTCTATAAAGATCTCATGAAGTTGCTGGAAGTCTTCTTCCTTATTCTTATCTAAAAAAGGAATGACTGTAATATCTTTTTCAGCACTCAGATCATGCGGCGGCACACACCCGATGATATGCAGGTGTGTTTTTATTCCTTTGCTGCGTAAAATGCGAAAAGCTTCCAGCGCAATATCTCCTCCTTTTCTGTCCCACTCCACACCAAGAAATAAAAGGCGGTTTTCGTCAGTAGTTTTTGCAAACAAATCCTTTGCATCCGGCACTTTGTCCATATTGGCACCAAGAGGAATAACAGATATTCTTTCCTCCCCAATTCCATAATCAGCAATAGCCGATTCTTTATTCCATTCCGATGCCAGCATGCAATGCGCCGCTTTTTGAAACGCAAGCTTATCCAGTTCTATTCCTTGCTTTACATTATACTTCGCCAGGTTACTGAAATAAGGATAATATCCCTGTAGCTGCTGAAAAGTAGCATCTGTCATATAGATAACCGGGATAGTTGTTTTTAAATATGCAACCAATTGTGAGGAGGCAGAAACAAACAGCACATCTACCGGTCTTTTTTTCAGTTCTTTATCCAATTGCCTGCTGAAATATTTTGCATAGACGGTTAAAAATTCTACAGCAGTTTGTTTTTTAAACAATTTCCTGTTCAGGCTTTTTTGCGTGGTAAGCCATTCCCGTAAGTACCAGGGCCATTTAAAATGGAAAATCTCCACTTCATTATATTTCTTTATTTCCCGGTAAGTATAATGGCTGGTTCCTGACCATGATTTTTTGTCCAGCGGACTCCATCTTGCGGCAAAACCAACTTTCATGTGTTGTTATTTATAAAAAACGACGGGCTATCAGATTATAGGTGGTATCAGTTGTTCTAATTGATTCCGGTGTAAGCCTTGACATATACTTCTCCCAGGAAAATGATTCCCACAGGTGATGAAGGTAAGCATCCGGAAAATCCGTTACTTCTTCAAACATTGATTTAAGTCCTGGCGCATCGTACAATGGATAATGAAATGCATACGGGCTTAGTTTGGTAATGCTATCCGGATATTTCTCAGCCAGCTTCAATGGCACCTGCACTGAATGTTCATTCCAGTATTTATCCCTGCCCTTCGAACGGAATGTTTTATACTCCTCCAGCCATCTATTTACAAAATCGCTGTTTTTTTCAGATAATAAAACTGCATTGCATAAACCAGTTGATTGATTGGTGTTGTTTTTTATCAATCCCAATTGCCTGCGAACTGAATGCTTGAGCCGCTGTCTGAAGTTTTTAGGTATATAAGCCGCCTTCAGTTCCTGGCCAATGGCAAAAGAGTTATTTAACAGATTGGTCAATGGTTTTACACTAATGGTGTCAAGGTCCAGATAAATACCTCCTGTTTGCTGCAGGGCCTGAAGCCGCACTACATCTGCTTTATGTGCCACATGATATAAAGGGTTGCCTAAAACAGTTAAGGGTGCCTCTATTTTATTTAATACCAATAATCCCTTTGCTTTTTGCCACCATTCTCCCTGTGGCTCGTATTGATAATGAAAATAAGCGGTCTCCGGTTTATTTATTGCTATCGCCGATTTTACAGACAGGTAATGTACCACCGAAAAGGGTTTCCCGCCAAAATCAGGTGCCATACCAAATACAAAATGAAAGATATTGGGGATCATTATGCTTTTTGATGTTGGTTTATCCGCACATACGATTTGTCAGACCTATCTTTAAATATTTCCTGGTTGAATAAGAACGATTTACTGATAAAAGCATTAATGGTTCCATTCAGCACCAATACGGTAAGCAGGTTATCGGCCCGGTACCTCACAGGTGATTGTGTATGTAGTAATTTTTGGGCACCTTCCAGGCTTACGGCATAAGCATGGGTGCAATCATGAAATCCAGCCTTCATGATGGCAGAACTGTACTTCCGTGGCAGGAGGTTATTGATTTGCCCGTAATTAAATTTACTGTTGCCGAATAAACGCATTATTTTATACCAGCTTTGTTTGAGCCGAAGGCCCGGAGTAACTTTCTCGTTTTTAAGGTATCCCAAGTAAAATAGCTCCCAATCGGCTGGTAATTCTTTTACTGCATTAACCAATGAAGGCAGGTTGTTGAAATCAGGCACCACATCATCCTCTAAAATCAATACCCGCTGCCAGTTATTATCGATCAAGGCCTGGTAAACAGAGCGATGTGACAAGGCGCAGGCGATTTCGCCGGTATTCATTTCTTTAAAATCAAGTCTTACTGACAAAGATGTGCTTTTATCATACACATAATTCCGGCTAATAAAATCAGGATCCAGATCATTTTTATCGGTGCCATAAAAAAACTCAAAGTCAATCCCTGCCAGGCGCTGCTTTACTTTCTCCTGCCGTTCTTTAAAACGGGGCACGGTTACCACCAGTACTTTGTCAAAGTACTGGTGCAAAAGTGTATTGATATTGTCTGCCTGATTGTTCATTAAACTATTCTTCCACCCAACCAAGATAATTCTCTTTATGAATAATATGAAAAGACGCTTCCGGGTAAGCTTTGGCGAAGGCCCCGGGGATTTTTACTTTTTGTTCTTTCCACTTACATTCAAATGCAGTAAGTTTTCCATTTTGTTCTTCTATTAAATCAATTTCCTGCTGATCGTAGGTGCGCCAGAAGTAGCTATCTGTATTATCCCCCTTATAGTCGTTTCGTTTTAACCGTTCGGAAATGAAATAATTTTCCCAAAGCATACCGGTGTCCTGGCGGAGCGATAAAAAATTAAAATTACCAATCACTGCATTACGAATACCATTATCATAAAAATACCAGCGATTGCTTTTGGCTATTTCTTTCCTTGCGTTTCTGCTAAATCCTTTTCTGCGATATATCAGGTAAACCTTTTCCAGCAGGTCAAGGTATTTCTCTACTGTGTTTTTGCTTATAGCCAACTGCCTCCCCAATTCATGCAGTGATACCTCCGATCCTATTTGATGAGCCAATAATGCCAGAAGGTCTTTCAGTTTTTGCGGATTACGCACATTTTCGAAAGCCAATATGTCTTTCAATAAAAAAATATTTATTAGCTCTTTCATATAAGCTTCCTTTTCTGCCGAAGCAGCCAGGTTTACTGTTTCGGGGTAACTTCCGTACACTAATCTGTCTTCCAAATGCTGTTTGGTTTCTAACAGATTTTCCTCCTTTCTGAATTCTATTTGTGCAAGTGGATGTAAATGATAAGTAATCGTTCTTCCGGTTAACGACTCACCAGATTGGTGCAGGTTAAAAGCAGATGAGCCGGTAAGTATAATATGCAAAGGCCTGATTTCATCAATCATCAGCTTGGCCTTGAGTGCTATGTCTTTAATATGCTGGGCCTCATCAATAATAAGTACATTAAAGCCTGACAGAAGCCTTTGATAGTTTGATACAGTTCTCTCTTCCAATAAGCTTTCTGTAGAAGTATCTTCCCCATTTAACCAAAGCACTTTCAGCAGGGTTTTTTGTCGGATAACCTGAAGCAAGGCTGTTTTCCCAACCCGTCGGGCTCCTAATAACAAACCCACTTTTTGCTTTGTCAGGTTTGCTTCTATTTGTTGTGTAAGAACCCTTTCTATCATATCCTAAAATAAAATTGACCAAATTTACATTAATTTGGTCAATTAAAAGGACAAATTATCATTAATTTGGTCAATATACGGACGGAATTAGCATTAATTGGGTCAGTATCCAGACGCAATTTCGATTTTACACCGCTTCCGCTTCCATTTTCTTCTGCACCTTCTTACGCTCATCCTCATTCAGTATCACTTTACGCATACGGATGAAGTTCGGTGTCACTTCTATACACTCATCCTGCTGAATATATTCCATGCACTCTTCCAGGCTCATTTGTGTTTTGGGAGCAATACGGGTGGCATCATCACTTCCGCTTGCACGGTGGTTGGTTAGTTTCTTAGGTTCTGTAGCGTTTACCACCAGGTCGCCCGGTTTGATATTTTCAGCGATGATTTGTCCTGCATAAACTTCTTCTGCCGGGTCTACAAAAAATGTACCCCTATCCTGTAGTTTATCTATGGAATAACCGGTTGTTTTTTCTGTATTCTTGGACAATAAAACGCCATTGCCCCTTCCGGGAATGGGCCCTTTCCAAGGCTTATATTCTGTAAACCGGTGTGCCATCACTGCTTCGCCGGTAGTGGCCGTAAGCATTTGTGTACGCAAACCGATCAGCCCCCTGGATGGAATTTCAAATTCCAGGTGCTGCATTTCACCTTTTGTTTCCATAATCAGCATTTCACCTTTACGGCGGCTCACCAGATCAATTACTTTACTGGCAAATTCCTGTGGCACATCCACTACCAGGTTTTCATAAGGTTCACATTTCTTGCCGTTGATCTCTTTTACTATTACCTGCGGTTGCCCCACAGTTAATTCATATCCTTCCCGGCGCATGGTTTCTATCAGGATGCCTAAGTGCAGGATGCCACGGCCATATACCATCAGGCTATCACCCTCTTCACTGTCTTCTACTTTCAGGGCCAGGTTTTTCTCTGTTTCTTTCATCAGGCGGTCTCTCAGGTGCCTGGAGGTAACAAACTTGCCATCTTTACCAAAGAAAGGTGAGTTGTTTACGGAAAACAGCATGTTCATCGTCGGCTCATCCACGCTTATTACCGGTAATGCTTCAGGGGTTTCTGCATCAGCCAGTGTATCGCCGATATTAAACCCTTCAATACCTACTACAGCACACAAATCACCAGCTATTACCTGCGTTACTTTCTTTTTACCCATTCCTTCAAACACATACAGCTCACGCACTTTTGTTTTCTTGATGCTGCCATCTGCCTGCATCAGCACAATATTTTGCCCTTCATTCAATACACCACGGCTTACTTTCCCTACGGCAATACGGCCCAGAAAGGAAGAATAATCTAATGAAGTGATCTGCATTTGTACCGGGCCCTCATTTACTTTGGGTGGTGGCACATATTTTACAATACCATCCAGTAATGGAGTGATATTATCAATTTGTTCTAATGTATCATTGAACCAGCCATTTTTGCCTGATCCGTAAAAAGTAGGGAAATCCAACTGTGCTTCGGTGGCATCTAAGTTGAAGAATAATTCAAAAATCGCATCGTGCACTTCATCCGGGCGGCAATTGGGCTTATCCACCTTATTAATAATAACGATAGGTTTCAAGTTCAACTGAAGGGCTTTTTGCAACACAAATCTTGTTTGCGGCATGGGGCCTTCAAAGGCATCAACCAACAGACAAACACCATCAGCCATTTTCAATACCCTTTCCACTTCACCGCCAAAGTCGGCGTGACCTGGAGTATCAATTACATTGATTTTTACGTCTTTATATACTACGGCCGCATTCTTACTGAATATGGTAATTCCCCGCTCCCTTTCCAGGTCGTTGCTGTCCATAATCAGCTCTCCGGTTTCCTGGTTATCCCGAAAAACCTTGGTGGCATGTAAAATTTTGTCAACCAGGGTAGTTTTACCATGGTCAACGTGGGCTATTATCGCAATATTTCTTATCTCCATAATCGTAGTTTCAAACGAGCGGCGAAGTTACGCTAATTAGGCGGGGGGAGCAAATGAAAATAGATTGATTATGAATAATTAACATCCTGAGCTTTAAGGCCAAATCAGGCTTATTTGTTGATACTGAGGAATTCTTTGGCGGAAACGACGGGTAAACCGGGAGACGAAAGTTTTTTCAGGCCCCTATCGTTGGAAATAAAATAATCTACCGCATGCTCAAAGACCATTTGATATAGTATGGCATCCTCAAGGTCCGGGTAGTTCTTTTGAAGTGCCCTCCGGCAAATGTTAGTGGAACAGGAAAGTACCCGCAGGTATTCAAGTAATTCAGACAGTAAGCGAATCCTTGTTTCTTTAGTGGTTATTTTCTGAAGAATATAATCCACAGTCGCCAATACACTTTCACTGATAAAAGCATCCAGTGTATTATCTTCTATCAATTGATTTAATTCAACAGCGGCGGAATGGAAGGGCCTTTTATCGTCAAAAAGGTCCAGCACAATATTAGTATCAAGGAAAATTTTAGTACCCCTATTTTTTGGAGAGGTGCCCGTCCTTTATTTCTTTTATACTGGCATCTGAAAGCTGACCTGAAAATGTGCCCGCCCATTTTTCCACAAAACTTTTCTTTTTCGGTTTTTTTTCATCCTCTTCTATTTGCTTTCGGAGAAATTCCTGCACCATTTTAGAAACGGATGTTTTTTTCCTGGCAGCATACCGCTTACTTTTGGCTGCAATCTTTTCATCAATAGTTAAGTTTAGCTTGACTGTCATACCACACTCCTTTTGCTAAATATACATATAAAAATATCAGGCGTATATCTTGGGATTTCTTCCAGGACAAACGCATTATAAAAACCCTGCCTTCGGCAAAAATACAAATTAACCGCAGAGGCGCAGAGGTGCAGAGAATACAAATTGCCACAGAAATATAGAAACGCTGAGAATACAAAGAAATAAAACCCGTTTAATCAGCGTAATCAGTGTTCCTATTTGCCATTTTAAACATTCTTTGAGAAGATTTTAATGCGTTTGCCCTGGGGTTTCTTCAGTTTTCTTAATTCTTTTTTTGAATACCTTTATCAAAACCAAACCAGCATGAAATTTTTAAAATGGCTCGGCATCATCCTGTTAGTATTGATTGTCGTATACTTTTTGGGGCCAAAGCCTTCCAGTCCAAAGTATACCAAAGACCTGCCTGCCATACCTTCCGGTGCTGACGCACTGGAGCAATACATCAAAACGAATGAAGCAAAACACAAACTGAAACCCGATAATGAAGCAAGAATATTATGGTTGAATGATTCACTGAAAGAAAAAACAGAATATGCCGTGGTGTACCTGCATGGGTTTTCGGCCAGCCAGGAAGAAGGTGACCCGGTGCATTATAGTTTTGCCAAAAAATTTGGCTGTAATTTATACCTGAGCCGTCTCGATGCACATGGCGTAGATACAACAGAGCCATTGGCCAGTTTTACCGCTGAAGGCTTATGGAATTCAGCCAAAGAAGCATATACTATTGGAAAGCAATTGGGCAAAAAAGTAATACTCCTCTCTACTTCTACCGGTGGTACAGTAGCACTAAAACTCGCAGCGGAATATCCCGAAATTGCAGGCCTTATCTTATTATCACCCAATATTGCCATCAACGATCCCAATGCATGGCTGCTCAATAATCATTGGGGGCTGCAAATAGCCCATATAGTAACTGGCGAACATCGCACCGTGGAAGATACCACTGCTGTCTATGCACAATATTGGAACAACCGCTATGTTACTTCTTCCCTGGTGCAATTGGAAGAATTGCTGGAGTCCACCATGAAGGAGTCCACTTTTAAGAAAGTAACACAACCCACCCTGTTGTTATATTATTTTAAAGACGAGGAACACCAGGACCCGGTGGTAAAGGTGCCGGCTATGAAAAGAATGTTCAATCAATTAGGCACTCCTGAAAGCCTGAAAAGGCAGATGGCAATCCCCAATGCCGGGAATCATGTGCTTGGTTCTTATGTCAAGTCAAAAGATGTGGAAACCGTGCAGCAGGAGTGCGAAAAGTTTGCTGTGGAAGTACTGAAGATAAAAGAACAGCAATAAAGCATCCAAATTGAAACAGTTGTATATGGAAACAGTTGCATTTCCCTCACATTTCCTATCTTCCTGCCACAATCGCCTGCTATGCAAAAATCTAAGATTGCCGGTATTGGTATGTATGTACCGGCCAATGTAGTTACCAATAACGACCTGCTGAAATACATGGATACCAGCGACGAATGGATACAGGAACGTACCGGTATTAAAGAACGCCGTTATGCTAAACGCACCGGCGAAACCACCACTACCATGGGAGTGGAAGCCGCTAAAATTGCGATTGAAAGGGCCGGCATTACTCCACAGGATATTGACTTTATCATTTTTGCAACCCTTTCCCCGGATTATTATTTCCCCGGTTGCGGCGTATTACTCCAACGGGCCATGAAAATGAAAGAGATTGGCGCATTAGATGTAAGAAATCAATGCAGTGGCTTTTTATATGCGTTGAGCGTGGCCGACCAGTTTATCAAAACCGGTATGTACAAAAACATATTAGTGGTGGGTGCCGAAAAACATTCTTTCGGTCTCGACTTCAGCACCCGAGGCAGAAATATCTCTGTCATTTTTGGAGATGGCGCCGGTGCCGTAGTGCTGCAACCTGCCGCACAGGATAACCAGGGAATATTATCCACGCATTTGCACAGCGATGGCGGAGCAGCTGAAATATTAGCCATGTACAACCCCGGCACCCATGCCAATCATTGGGCCGATCAAAAGCTGGCTGATTTCAATGATAATGAAATCGGTGATATGTTTATGAGCCATGCCATGATAGACAGTGCACAAAATTTTCCCTTTATGGATGGCCAATCCGTTTTTAAAAAAGCAGTGGTAAAATTTCCCGAAGTTATTATGGAGGCCCTGGCCTCAAACGGCCTTCAAACTTCAGACCTCAGATTGCTGATCCCGCACCAGGCCAATTTGCGCATTGCACAGTTTGTGCAGCAAAGATTGAAGCTTAGTGATGACCAGGTTTATAATAATATTCAGCAATACGGCAATACCACTGCCGCTTCTGTTCCTATTGCACTTTGCGAAGCCTGGGAAAAGGGAAAGATAAAAGAAGGGGATTTAGTTTGCCTGGCTGCTTTTGGCAGTGGATTTACCTGGGCCAGTGCATTAATAAGATGGTGAAGCTTGTGATACCGCAACGTTTATTTTTCAGTTGACATGATTCAGGCAGAAGTACAAATTCGCCGATGTAAAGAAATGAGAGTATACACTACCGTTTCACCGGTTGATCCCAGCCATGCAGTAACAGTGAGAAGAGTACATTTGTGTACCTTCAGGCTTCCCTGACGGATGCCAAGAAACATTATTTATATTATCAATCCCTTTTCGGGTCCCGGTGGCGCCACTTCCGGTAAGAATATCGCAGGCAATAAAACAAGCCTGAAAGAGCATGTTGAAAAAAGGACCCAACAGGAAAATATTCCTTATCAACTATTTCCTTCTGTAGCAAGCGGCGATTATTCTTTTCTATATCGGCTTATTCAAGAACAAAAAATAACCGATGTTGTAATAGCCGGTGGCGATGGCACAGTAAGCCAGGTTATAAAGAGCCTGATGCATTGTAATGTCAACTTTGGAATTATTCCTGCAGGCTCAGGCAACGGTCTGGCTTATGCAGCCAATATTCCAAAACAACCGGAAAAAGCACTCGATATTATTTTTACCGGTAAAGCCGCTGCCACTGATGGCTTCTGCCTCAATGATCATTTTGCCTGCATGCTCTGCGGCCTGGGTTTTGATGCTAAAGTGGCTCATGATTTTGCGCAGCAAGCCAAAAGGGGGTTGGCTACTTATGTTAAACAAGTGGTCAAGAATTTTTTTTCGGCCCGGTCTTACAAATTTGAAATACAATTGGGAGATAAAATATTGAAAACAGATGCCTTCTTCATTAGCATTGCCAACAGTAACCAGTTTGGTAATAATTTTACTATTGCCCCAAAAGCCAGTCTGAGCGATGGCCTGCTTGATATTGTTATTGTTACTAATCAAAACAAACTGAGTTTGCTGTTGCAGACTTTTAAACATATCCGTGGAAAAAATAAATTGCTGACCGAATCTATTACAGAGTCAAATAAAGCAATCATCTATTTTCAAACAGAAAAACTTTTTATCCGCAATATATCGCAGGCACCACTGCATATTGATGGCGATCCTGCCGAAACTCCTGATGAAGTGGTGATTGAGATAAAGAAAAAATGTTTCAGGCTTATTCAGTCCTGAATGGGGGCCTGCTGCTTTTTGAACCACACTGGCCATATAGGAATACACGCATAGTTTTTTAAATAATATCCCTATCCACGCATTAGGCGGGATAAGTTGTGTGTATTTCTTATGATTTCTATGACCTGTGCGGTTCATAGTGCCCGCTTATTCAGCCAGCATAGAATCTATAGCCGGCTTGTTACCAAACAATGAAATAGTTTTCCGAAAACTTTCCTGGTTAGAAGCTGAAAAAACAGATCTCATAATATCTTTTTCTTCCCGGCGGGTAAGATGAAAGTTGAGTGCCGCTTTTCTCTCTTTATTATCTGAAGCATATTGAAAAGCAATTTTATACACCGGGCTGCCGCTACGGGTACTGAAATAATTCAGCATATCATTTTGATAATACTCCATCATATTAAACCAGTTGTGCTGCAACAACAGAAAAGGTTTGGTGGCATGGTCGGTTATATCATCTGACAGATAAGGCGCCTCCCATCCTCCTGCTGCCCGGTCCCGTATCTGGATGATCAGCACGCCGCTGGTATTTTCTTTAATCCATTCATCGAATGATACAAGGAAACGAAGAGATGTTTCCTGTCCGTAATTGTCCCTCAGTCCTGCATCCATTACATCTATTACCGGGTTGGATGGCAGCCACACATTGGGCAATACAACGGGAAAAGTGGCATTCATACGCAGGGCTGAAAGCATACGGATATTGTAAGGGTCCTGCTTGGCAAAAAAGGTGGTGAAATCAATAGCATCGGGGTCCACCACCGGCAGGTTCATTGTATCTTGCGGTGCCAGCATCATAAAACGCACCGGCTGTGTGCTTATGATCATCTTCCGGCTGTCTCTTGAAACCACCGAATTAAAAAACATAAGCGGGATATTAGCTGCTTTTTCATCTGCCACGTAATCTTTCAGCTGCCTGTCTAGAAATCCTCTTGTATTACTGCTTAATTTTTGCTCAAATGCATATCCCCTGTCTTTTACATATCTGTACGGTCCAACCGAAAACTTTTGAGCAGGCGCTATCAGGTCACGGGCAAAAAAAGACGTGAACAGGGGATTCAGCAGGTCATTGGCAATATCATCGATATACTGCTTATCCTGCAGGTTAATATTTTTTCCCTGTTGCCTGCGCAAATATAATTCCCTGAAATAGGCAGCCCCGATCATACCGCCGGATGCTCCGTTTATTAAAAATGTTTTTTGCATGATGCTGCCCTTTGTAATACTGTCTAAGTATTGCAGCACACTCATGGTAAATGTGGCACTACGATGTCCTCCGCCGCTGGTATTTATCAGCACCAGCAGTGGCTTATCACTATCCTGTTTTTTCTTCCAGGCATTCAGGATACCGATCATATTTTGTTTATCTGCCTCTATGTTGGCGGCCGAACACTGGGCCAGCAAGTTTTCCCGGGTATAGGCCGGCCGGTCTTCTTTATTCCAGTAATTGATCCCATACGCTTTATTACGGGGATCTATCAGGTCCGCTTTATAAAAAATATTCAATAACACCACCAGTCCGATCAGGTAAGGGATACTCCAGCTTTGTAAAAAATAAGTGACTGCTGCTGCCACTCCTATTAAAATGGAAAAGAAAATGGTGATGCTGGCAGCAGCCGGCAGTTGAAAGAAGGCATAGTCCTGTACAAACCCAATAAACACCAGGAAAAGGAATGCCGCAAATACAGATATGATGGCAGCAAAGTGATGACGTTTAAAAATAGAATCTATAAAGTGGTCGGTATAATGCGACACATCCCTCACCGGCCTTATTTTAAATGGCGATTCAAAATAATTATTCACTTTCATCAATGGTGTACCGTGGTATACTTCTTTTACCGGGTGCATGTGCGTAATGTACGACTTTGGGTTACTGATAACCGGCATCATCCGCCGGAGAATAGAAATATCTGCCCGGAAAAAATAGATGAAAGAGGCTGCCAGTATAAAAATTAACCCGCAAAGAAATCCGCCAAAGAGAAACAGTATTTCGGTGGTGCTTATCAGTTCTTTATTATGGTCAAACTGGTAGGCCTTTATAAAATAAAAAACAAGAAATACTACCGGGATTATTGAATTATTAATACAATACTTTAAAAAGGGATTGGTGGTGGCGGCCAGAAAACGGAAATATTTGCAAAACAATATGAATGTGGCAATATTCCAGCTCATGATGAACATACCCACCGCAGCGCCAACAATAGCCGCACTGATAGAATTTACATTACCCAGGTATTCCGGGGCCAGGAATAAAGAATCCGCCCCGAATGCTTTCATAAAGCTGCCATTCACCGTAGCAAAGAGTACCAGCCAAAACATCAGCAATACCTGGTATTTCCTGATATGGAGGAAAAGTAATTGAACAGAAAAAGAATGATAGAATCCCTTTAGCCATGCTTTCATGAGATTGGCAACTGGTTATAGCTAAAAATAGTGATAAATAACTGGTAAGTCAAATAGGAGCACGGATGATGCTGATTAGACGGATAAACACGGATTTTATCTCTTTGTATTCTCTGCGCCTCTGCGGTTAAATTGTATTTCAGCCGAAGGCAGGTTTTTGTAATGCGTTTGCCCTGAAATGCAGACAAGAAAGAAAAAATACTAAACCCGTTTAAAGAGTATTGGCGATGTAATGTAAGTATGCCGGCAGGTGGTACCTAATTTGCAGGCCTGCTGCGGACAATGTATAATGTCCACAGAAGCGATAACAACAGCAGCATAGCCACCAGCTGGTGCAATTGTGCCATCCATTCAAAAATACCCCATTGATTGGGTACTATTTTCAAACTGGTCAGCACACTCATTATTCCAAATAGTACCTGTAGAATAATCAATATAACCGGCCAGCGGCGGTTTGTGCTAAAAAGAGAAGAACCCGGAATTTTGTATAGCTGAACAGTAAGCCAGATCACCATCACCAGCAGTACATAAGCCAACCCGCGGTGTATGAAGTGAATTAATATCTTACTGTCGACCAGGCTTAATAGCCCCTCCCCGTTCTTTATCATTCCTGCAGGAATAATCTTACCGTTTATATCCGGCCAGGTGGGGGCAGCAGTAGCAGCTTTATGGCCGGCCATAAAAGCGCCATACACCAATTGCACCACCAGTATAGAAATGATAATGACTGTCGTTCGCCGGGCAGCGGCACTCACCACTAACTTTTGTTTGGGCACCAGTAATTCCATAGCAAACCAAAACGTATAACACAGTAAGCCCATTGCTAAAATAAAATGGAGGGCCAGTTTGGCTGGTTTTACATAAATGGCATCGCCAGTTAGCCCGCTGGCCACCATTATCCAGCCCACTGCTCCCTGTAAAGCCCCCAATAAAAAGAGGATAAGCATTGGCTTTATCATCGAAGGTTTAAATCTCCGCTGCACTAAAAAAATGAGAAAAGGAATTGCAAACACAATCCCTATCAGCCTGGCCCAAAAACGGTGAAACCATTCCCAAAAGAAAATAAATTTAAAATCTTTGATGGTAAAATCATTGTTGAGCAACTGGAATTGTGGGGTTTGCCGGTATTTGTCAAACTCGGTCAGCCATTGCCGGCTGTTCAGTGGCGGCAGGGTTCCTGTTACCACATTCCACTCTGTAATGGAAAGGCCCGACCCTGTGAGGCGGGTTATTCCACCCAGTAAAATCTGTATCACGATCATCCCCACACCCACCAGCAGCCAGATAGCAATGGGCCTGGAAGAACGATTGGAAAGCTCATTTGTCATTGCGGATGCAAAGTTAACGGGGGAAGTTTGGGTCAACGAATTTTTGTTGAGCAATATTCCTGAAATTGCATCTTGTTTCCGACAAAGACACAAAGAATACAAAAAGGGTAAAATAGTCTTTGCAGGAGTTCTGTAAAAATGTTACTTCCTTTTTATCAAAATAAACTTATAGAAGCCGGTTGTGATGAAGCTGGCCGCGGTTGCTATGCAGGGCCTGTATTTGCAGCGGCTGTTATATTGCCCAAAGATTTCCATCATCCCCTGTTGAATGATTCCAAACAGGTGCCTGAAAAAAACCGCGACCTGTTGCGCCCCATTATTGAAAAAGAAGCTATCGCTTTTGCCGTAGCCAGTATTGATAATGAAGAGATAGACAGGATCAATATCCTGAAAGCATCTTTTAAAAGTATGCACCTGGCCATTGATCAGTTAAAAAAGAAACCGCAGTTGCTGCTGATTGATGGCAACCGGTTTATTCCTTATAAAAAAATACCTCACCAGTGTTTTATTAAAGGGGATGGCATTTATGCTTCAATTGCCGCAGCCAGCATACTGGCCAAAACCTGCCGGGATGAATGGATGCGTACCCTGCACAAACAATTTCCGCAGTATGCCTGGAAAAGCAATAAGGGATACGGCACAGCTGCCCACCGCAAAGCAATAGAAGAATACGGACTGTGTAAATACCATCGTAAAAGCTTCAGACTGCTGCCAGTGCAAAAGCAACTGTTCTGAGTGCAACAGCCCTCCCGGTAGCCGCTTCTTTTTTGTTTTCCCCGCCTTCTTTTATCCGGCATGTCACAAACCGGCATCACCCTATCAGGGTATTGTTTTTTCCTGCCAAAAGAATAAATTTTACGACTCTAAAATCTGTGTATGAAAAAGATATTTTTTCTTCTTGTATTGATTAGCGGTGCAGGCATTATTGGCCTGGCCCAGAATGTGGGTATTGGTACCCCGTCACCGGAGCAAAAACTGCATGTGGTGGATACAATTGATGTGGCCGATGGGTTCAACGGAGCCTTTATCAATGTACAAAATGCCACCCAGTTTGCCCCCACGGGCACCCTTAGTGGTATACGCTTCCGGTTAGATGGTGTAAATGCAGGAGCCAATGCCCGCTATAAAGGAGGTATTTTCTTCGAAAAATCCGGCAGTTTCGGCGTTGGTAAAATGCATTTTCTTACCAATGCCTTTGGTAATAACAACAGCATTACCACGGGCGATGCCCGGATGACCATCGCTTCAGATGGTAAAGTAGGTATCGGCAACAGCAGTCCTGCCCTTTCTCAATTAGAGATCATAAGCCCGGCTAATATTTCACAATTGATCTCACGGAATGGTACGGGCCAATCGGGTATCAGCCTTTCGGTTCCGCTTGGCTTTTCACCCACTATTGGATTTAATTTATATTATACCAATGCATTCCGTTATATGGAAGCCGGCTATGGTGCAGTTATTCAATACAGCCCCAGTTCGGGCACATTATTTTTTAATACTTCCCAAAACCAGGGAGTACAAGACGGGACCGCCTTTTTTAATTCTAATTCTGTGGCCATCGACAGTAATGGATATATGGGCATTGGCACTTCAGCACCAAAAGCAAAACTGCATGTAAACAGCAGTATGGTTATTGGCAGCAGCACTACACTGCCAGCTACCGGTTATTTATTATCGGTAAATGGAAAGATCATTTCAGAAGAAGTAAAAGTGCAACTGGATACAGACTGGCCTGATTATGTTTTCGAAAATCAGTATCTATTACTGCCTTTGCAAGAGCTTGAAAATAAGGTAATGAAAGACAAACACCTTCCGGGCATCCCCTCCGCTGCAGACGTGAGCAACAATAAAGGAATTGAATTGGGCGATATGCAAAAAAGACTGCTGGAAAAAGTGGAAGAACTCTACCGGTATATGTTTGAACTGAACAAAGAAAATATACAATTGAAAAAAGAGATCGGGCTGTTGAAAAATAAGTGACGGCTGTAAACTAACCGTCACCGGCTTATGAACCCATTTTTCACTATCAACGTATTGTCTTAAAGTTTTTTCATGAAACAGTTAATAAAAATATTTTTCGCCCTGCTTATCATCTCCTGCTGGCCTGCACACCTGTACAGTCAGACCTTAATGGAAAGGATGGATAATATTGGAACCCTGAAATACGAAGATTGGGTAAATACCTACAGGAATTATTTTGCTGAAAACGCAGCCCTGGGCCTCCGCGACAGGTCCCGCACCGGTAATTCACAGGTGGCACGTAAACTTTGGTTTTACCGCGACAGGCTGGATGCAGCCGGCAATATTGTAAACTCTGACCTGTATAACTGGAATGCATACCACGATTTTGTAGCGCAAAACCAACAGATGCCATTTGCAACCACTGCCAGACAAACGGCCAACTGGAGCTATGCCGGGCCTTATAATACCCGCAGTGCTGCCGGTATTGCCAATGGTATTGGCCGGGTAATATTTATTAAGCTGGACCCAAATGACAGCGGCAATCCCAACAGCGCTGTAATGTATGTGGGTGCCCCAAAAGGCGGATTATGGAAAACAACTTTTAATAAAAATACAGGGCTGGTGGGTACATGGGAGTGCTTAACGGATGGCTTGCCAAATATTGGCGCTTCAGATCTTTGCATACATCCTTCTAACCGGAATATCATGTACCTTGTAAGTGGCGATAAAAACGATGGCGTGGGTAATGTACCGAGTGGTATCGGCATTCTTAAAACCACCGATGGTGGACAAACCTGGCTGCCCACCGGCTATACCAGCGGCAATATCCGGAAGATACTGATGGACGACAGCAATCCCAGCCGTATGTGGGCGGTAACCACCAATGGCATTATCCGCACTCAGGACGGGTGGCAAACCTATACCACAGAACAATCAGGCGACTTCTGGGATATCGAAAAAGGCCGCACTACGAGCAACGCATCTTTAATTGCCTGCACCAGCTCCAGGGTATATACCAGCGCCGATTACGGTGCCAGCTGGTCGGCCGTACAGAACAATGCCGGTACCGGTGATTATACTTTTACGAGTTTAAGGGCTGAAATAGAAGCATCAGCCGATTTTGGAAGCAACCGCTCTTTTTATCTGTGGTATGTAACCGGCACTTTCAACAGCACTACCAGCAATGTAAAATTATTTGCTGGCAGCACTAATACATGGACCGATAAATTTTCAGGCAGCCTGGTGCATGTGTATAAAGATTATTGCATGGCTTTTGAAGTAGACCCCAACAATTCCGATTATTTGTATATCGGTGGATTGGATTTAAAACAATCCAGTAATGGCGGCACCTCCTGGATTGATATCAGTTATGGTATTCCGGGAGGCGGCACTTATTCAGGAGATGTGCATGCCGATCAGCATTATATAGCATGGGACCAAAATTTTATTTTTTTGGGAAATGACGGAGGCGTTTATAATTATAACCAGGGGCTTGGCGGCTGGCGCTACCTCAGCGATGGCATGTATATCACCCAGTATTACCGGCTGGGATATTATAATGGCCCCAATGGATTTGCAGCTCTTGGCGGCGCCCAGGACAATGGAACACACAGCGGCAGCACCCGAATTGGTTGCTGCGACGGCATGGAGTGCCTTGTGAATTATAACAATCCTGATATACTTTACATATCTTACCAGGGGGCCAATGTGCAACGCTCTGTTAATGGCGGTACCAGCTTTGTTGATTTTTTTCCTTCCGGGTTTCAGAATGGTAATGTTTGGATAACCCCGATGGCCATGCACAAAACCAACCCTGCCATTATTGCATTGGCAGAGCTAAGCGGCAGCAGCGGCAGGATACATATATATAATGGTGCGTGGAGCCTTAAAGCAACTACAACCGAAGAATTCAGGTGGCTGGCTTTTGCAAAAAGTGCACCTAATGTCCTGTATGGCGTTACCTCCGAAAATCTCGTAAAAATAAGTGATGTTACAGCCGGCTCGCCCACTGTTACCACCTTCAATCTGCCAAGAACAGATGCCACTTCCATCACCGTAGATCCGAATAATTCCGCACATGTATTTGTTTGTTTTGGCGGCTATAGTGCTAATAAGGTATATGAAAGCACCAATAGCGGTTCTACCTGGACGAATATTTCCGCCAACCTGCCGCAGATTCCTATCAACTGCATACTGATGAATGAATCTGCTGATGATGATGTATACATTGGTACGGAAATAGGCGTGTTTGTACGGCTGGCCGGCTGGAATTACTGGGCACCGTTCATGAATGGATTACCGAATACCAGAATAACAGATCTCGAAATTGGAAATGGCCTGCTTACCTGTGCCACATACGGCAGGGGCAGGTGGCTGACAAGTTTATACGGTAGTTGTGTGCCTGTACTTGCACTTAATACGGCGAACGACCCGTCGAATAATAACTCCACTGGCTTCCAGTATTATACTGTATCAGACAGTATTACTTCCACAAGGACGATTGTGGGCGGAGCAGGTACCAATGTTACATACAGGGCTGCTAATTCAGTAACATTAAAAACAGGTTTTCATGCAAAAGAAAATAATTCTTTTACAGCCATGATTGGCCCCTGTTTTCCAGGCTCCCCGACACCAACAACAAACACAGGCGAATCCCGGGCTGCCGGAAGAGAACCATCCGCCACCAGGATAGCCTCTCCAAAATATGACTATATGAAACCTGGGTTCCGGTAAAATAAATAAAAAGTTTTAGCTATTGGGAAATGATGTTTAAAACATCCAGGTATTTTAAATTACAAAAAGAACAGCTTCAGGGTAGTGTTACAATTTGAACCAACACTTTTACCGGCCTTCCGGGATAAGTGTTGGTTCAAAACAGTGAATATTAATTATCCGTTCCACTCCCCCAATCCTTCCCTTATCAGTACTGGTTCATCCCCGGTACAATCAATAATGGTAGATGGAACCATACCACCAATACCACCATTAATTATATAATCCACTTCATTCATAAAGTTTTCATGCATTACTTCGGGGTCGGTATTGTCTTCCACCATTTCTCCCGGTAAAGAAGCACTTAGGATAGGGCGGCCCAATTCTTTAATAATGGCCATAGCAATATTATTAGCTGGTATGCGGAGACCAATAGTGTCTTTTTTACTTTGCAGTATCTTGGGAACCATTTTACTGGCCGGTAAAATAAAAGTATAGGGGCCGGGCAGGTATTCTTTGAGCAGCCGGTAAATGGGAGTGGATAATGGTTTGGTAAAATCGCTCAGATGCGATAAATCGCTGCACACAAAAGAGAGCTGTGCTTTTTTAGGATCCACTTTTTTTATACGGCAAATCCGCTCCACCGCTTTTTGTTGCAGTATATCGCAACCAAGTCCATATACTGTATCTGTAGGGTAAATAATTATCCCCCCTTGCTGCAAATTTTCCACCACCTGTTTTATCAGGCGTGGCTGCGGGTCCTGGGGATGAATATGTAATAGCATAAAAAATAATTCTTTTAAAAATACAGTGTTTTGCGGTAAGAGAACGAAGAGAGAAAATACACCTCATATAAAGTTAAAAGAGGAAAAGATAATACAGGTTCTTGAAAGCTCCCCGCTTTCTTCCCGGGCGATGTTTTGTATCTATTCCTTCGGGCAGGTCATACTTCTCCGGGCGATAAAAAGCCCTGTTTAGCTGAACAAACCAAAAAAAATCTCCCAAACGGTCATTTGACTTACAAGTCGTAATTTGGCGGCAAATTAAGTTTGCACAATATGCAATTACGACCAGTTGCTACTTTTGATTCCATCAGTCCTGAAGTCTTTAAAAAAGACTTTTATACACCCGGCAAACCTGTGGTTATCAAAAATCTTGCTAAAGACTGGCCTGCCTATTCCAAATGGAGCTGGGATTATTTCAAGCAATTGGTGGGCGATAAGAAAGTGCCGCTGTATAATAATGTAAAAAGCGATGCTTACACCCCTATCAATACGGCAGATGATTACAAGACCTTTGCTGAATATATAGACATGATAAGTGCTGGTCCTGCTGCCTGGCGGATATTCCTGTTCAATATTTTTGATCATGCCCCCCAGCTGATCAAAGATTTTACCTGGCCGGAACATATGATGAAGGGTTTTGTGAAAAAATACCCCATGTTGTTTACCGGCGGAGCCGGCAGCATTACCCACATGCATTTTGACATTGACCTCTCTCATATTTTGCACACTCAGTTTGCTGGCAGGAAGAGAGTACTGATGTTTCCTTTTAAAGAGCAGTATAAGTTGTACCGCAAACCGTTTGAAGTACTGAGCCTGGCCGATTTCTCTAATTACTACGAACAAAATGGCACGCCTGATTATGAAAAATTTCCGGCGCTGAAACTTGCGGAAGGCTTTGATTTTATATTGGAACCCGGCGATACACTGTTTATGCCGGCTGGATACTGGCACCACATGGAATACCTTGACAGTGGTTTTGCCATGAGCCTGCGGGCCATGCAGCCATCCCTCGCAGGTAAGATAAAGGGCGTTTGGAGCCTGATAGGTATGCGTGGCATTGATACCATGATGAAGAAGACGCTGCCGATTTGGTGGTATAAGCGGAAAGAGAAAAAGGTATTTAAAAATGCGGCGAGGGAACTGGCGGCTGGGTGATGACTATTTTTTCTTTTTCCGGGCTAATAATTTTTTCCCGGCAGGGTTATTTTTTAACAGCCTTGATTGATGATGAATGGTTATAATGGCAATTTGCCGGTCGTTTACGATTTCGTAAATAATTCTTTAATGCCCGCAAAGAATTTGTCGTAAAGAAATAATTTTCAATTCCGGTATCATGCGGCCTGAAAGTGAATGTCGCTCTAACATCTTTGCTTTGATGAAGAATTACTTTGCCTGTTCTTCGGCATACTGGAAAGAGCTTTTAGAAATGTATTCTGCAATCTCATTAATATCTTTTATTGCCCTGGGAGACCAAATTAATTCAACCATTTTTTAAGCTTCGTTTTAGCCTCTTCTGTAGTATAAGATTTACCTTCTTTTATTTGCTTACGGCCTTCTTCAATTTTATTCAACAGTAAAATACGATCGAATAATTCGGTCGTATCAAATGTTTCAGGCATCTTCTTTATGGTTGAAAGTACTTGTTTCCTTGTCAGCATACCTTTTATTTAAGATTTATTACACTCCTCTAAGCAATCGTCCACACTTCATTTCCCTTGAGTAATTTATCAAGGTCCGCGGGTTTTCTTGATTTGGCTTCTTCTAATTGCGCAGCCATCACATCTTCATAACAGGGGCGGTTTGATTGATAAAAAACACCAAATGGTCTTGGCAGGTGCCCTTCCATTTTAGGATCGTCGAATATGCGGGTTAATATCTGTGCTTTGTAAATATCATTTTCATCATGTACCCAACAATCATCTGCACTGTATCCTTCGTTGAAATCTATAACAATGGGTTTAAATCCATCGAGCTTAATACCTTTATCAGTGCCAGCACCAAATACCAATGGTTTACCCTGTTCCAAAAACAAAGTTTCTGTTGGTTTACTGCCTTTCTCTGTAAAAATTTCAAAGGCCCCGTCGTTAAAGATGTTGCAGTTCTGATATATCTCCAAAAAAGAGGCGCCTTTGTGCAGGTGTGTTCTCAGCAGCATGGCCTGTATGTGTTTGGGGTCACGATCCATTGTTCTGGCAACAAACGTAGCATCCGCACCCAGGGCCAGCGCCAGAGGATTAAAGGGATGGTCAATACTTCCCATCGGAGTGCTCTTGGTAATTTTATTCTCTTCAGAGGTGGGGGAATATTGCCCTTTTGTCAACCCATATATCTGGTTATTGAACAATAATATATTGACATCAAAATTTCTGCGAAGCAGGTGAATAGTATGGTTGCCCCCGATGCTCAGGCTGTCACCGTCTCCGGTAACGATCCACACATTCAGGTCGGGCCGTGAAGCTTTCAACCCGGATGCCACAGCGGTAGCCCTGCCATGGATGGAATGCATACCGTAGGTATTCATATAATAGGGAAACCGGCTGCTGCAGCCGATACCGGAAATAAACACTATGTTTTCTTTGGCAATACCCAGGGTAGGCATTATTTTTTGTACCTGTGCCAGTATGGAATAATCGCCACATCCGGGGCACCAGCGTACTTCCTGGTCGGTAGCAAAATCTTTAGCGGTCAGGGCCGGAGCTGTTGTTACTTCAGTCATATTATTTATTAATAGGTTCTAAGCAAATTTAAAGAATATCGGTAAGAATACCAGTAGGAATATCGGACAGACGAACAAAGAATTACGAACACAGAACAAGGAACTCAGTGTCTAAAACGACCCCCATTTCACACATTCTTCTGTTCTTCTGTTCCTCTGTTCCTCTGTTCATCCGTTCTTCTGTTCATCCGTTCTTCTGTTCATTTCCCCAGTTCCTCCCAATACTCAGCCGCCCTGCGGGTATGGGGTATAACGATGTTTCCCCCCACAATATTGGCTACGGCAAACACTTCATACATTTCGTCGGTGCTTACTCCCAGCTCATGGCTTTTACCCAGGTGGTATTTTATACAGTCATCGCACCGCAATACCATGCTGGCAACCAAACCCAGCAGTTCTTTCGTTTTAACATTCAATGCGCCTTCGGCATAGGTATTGGTATCCAGGTTCCATAAACGCTTGATGACAAGGTTATCTTTACCCAGTATTACTTCATTCATCCGGGTGCGGTAATCATTAAACTCTTTTACTAAATTGCTCATTGTATAAATTTTTAATCCTCAAATGTAGAAAATGAACCCATTCATCAATTACTATAAATGGAACTGTATCAAATATGTATTTTCAGGTTGGAATTGATTTGTACCATTTTCTTAACTTCTTCTTTATAAATCAACCCGGCATGGTGCCACTTTTATACCCAAAAAAACGTCTGAAAGCTATGCTTCGCAATAAAAAAATATGGGCCTTAGTCTCTCTTACCGCCTTTGTGGTACTAAGTTTGGCGGCGGTAAATGCCCCGGCCGAAAAGAAAAGAAACCTGAAAGTTTTACCTAAAGACATCAGTGATGCCAGGTTAGACAGCTTTATGCAGGTCTATAACAAAGCGCTGGGTGTAAAATGTGACTTTTGCCATGTACCGTTAAGAGAGTTTAAAGACAGCCTTGACTATGCATCGGATGCGGAACCTATGAAGAATAATGCCCGGAAGATGATGGAAATGACCATTCACCTGAATAAGACCTATTTTTATTTTGATACTAATACACCGCCTGTATACTTAAATACAATAAGCTGCAAAACCTGTCACCGGGGTGAACCTTTTCCTCCGGAGGATTAACCGGCTTGTAGCGTCTGCCACTATTGAATGAAGCCTGAAAGGTTAGACAAGCGAAAGCGGGTTATTCGTCTTTTTCTTTGCAAGATTTGAGCCATTTTTTAATCCCTTTTACAATTTGCGTGGCAACCGCTTTATGAAATCCGGGATCCAGTATCAGTTGTTCATCTTCTTTATTGCTTAAAAAAGCCACTTCCACCAGGCAGTTAGGGTAATCGGTGGGACCGTTCAGGGCAAAATTAAAATTGCCGATATTTCCAAAATCGGCTAACCCGATTTCCAGTAAACTTTCGAGTATACAATGTGTCAATGGCCGGAAGCCGATATAGCGGTAATAAGTACTCACCCCTTTTACACTGTCCTTTACAGATGAGTTTAAATGGATACTGATCAAAAAATCGGGATCTTCCTGTTTCAGCATATCGATTCTTTCCGTCATACCCAGTGAAGTATCTTTTGTGCGGGTCATAAACACTTTAGCTTCCTGCTCCTGTAGTATTCTTTCCAACTGTTTTGCAATCAGCAGGGTATATTTCTTTTCCAATATGCCAGTTTTGGTTCCGCTGGCCCCGTTGTTTTCTCCGCCGTGTCCGGCATCCACTGCCACTTTTATATTTTCCAGGCTAAGGTTTTCGGGCTGCCGTTTTACTTTAATCACCAGCTTTTTATCGCGGTAATAAATACTGTAGCCCCAGTGTTGTGCATGCTTTAATTCTATAATGACCCGGAACACATCATCTTCCACCTGTTCATGGTAAGTATTTTTTACTTCTCTGGCAGAGGTCCTTTGTGTGATCCAGTTTGTATTACTTGTAGCGCCAAAAATATCTACTGCAATGCGGGACGGGTTTATTTGCTGGATACTCCTGTAAGGCAGTTTTTCGTCAAGGGCAATGGTAACATAATCATATTTATCATCCCCGTTTACCATGCAACTGTTAGTAAGGTAAAAGGAAGGGGCTTTTACCGATGAATCTTTCGTGAAATTTTCTTTAGGCAACCAGGCAACATGGTCCTTTGATAATTGCACCTTATAATTAACCACTGTGCTGTCAATCACTTTTACTAAAATGCCAGTATCCAAAAAAGTCATCTTGGCACCACCCAACCGGTCGATGCCTAACCCGTATTCCAGATAGGGTAAACTGCCTTTTGTTTTTCCTATTACGTATTTACTCTTAATGTCTTGGGAATGAATAAATTGACATCCCAAAAGGGTAATAAGGAAGAGTAATCGTAACATCCCTGTAAGTTAATAAAAAAACTACAGCCGGATACCCGTATAATTACGAAGCACATGCTAAGTTCTACTCGATTTTTGTATAAAGCCTTAGATGGGAAGACTATGTATCTTGAACCCTCGTTAATATTGCAGACCATTTCGCCGTAATGCGAAAACCTTAAAAACTTTATCTTGGAAAATTTAATTCTATGAACTGGAATTCTATCATGGGCTTTATATCAACCTTTGCCCTTTTTCTTCCAGTATTATTCATTCTCACAACGAGGCTGACAACTTATCGCAGTTTTCCTGCTTTATTTGTCTATTATATCAGCGTTGTTATATACAATATGCTTACCGAAGGATATATCAAAGCACCTGAGAATGTTGTTTATCATTGGGGATTAGCCAACAACCTGATGGATGCGCCTTTGATGTTGTACTTTCTTACTTATTTCAGTCCATCAAAAAATTTTAAGAAAAGAATGCAGCTGGTAATCCTTTCTTTTATTGTTTTGGAAGCGGTCATACTCTTTTTGATGGGTTTGAATATAGATGCTATCACCATTATACTGGCACCGGGCCTGTCCCTTGTTTTTGGCTATTCCCTGTTCTTTTTTACACGCCACGTAAAGCATGCTATCGTACACCGTAAAGCTGCGGGCAAGGCTATGATTGTTTCTTCCCTGCTGTTTGCCTATGGCTGCTACATCATCATTTACCTGATGTTTTATGTTTTTAAGGCTCACCTTGATTCGAATAACAAGACTAAACCCGGATATGTGGAAGATACTTTTTTAATCTATTTTTTTGTCACTTTCCTTTCCTCTTTACTAATAAGCGCCGGCATTATTGTTGAAAGAAAAAGAATCCGGAAACTGACTGAATTAAAAGTTACACGCAAAGAATTATCTACCATTTATCCTGAAGAAACAAAAAGAACGGCACCTCTCAGAACAATTCTTCTTGACTTTGATAAAGAGCACTGGAATTAGTACCCCATTATATTTTCTGATAAAAAATCCCACAAAGACACAAAGAAAAGGCTTTGCGGGCTTCGTGGTCTTTGTGGGATAGCTTTTGTATTCGTTGAGAGGTATCCGACAAAAAGTGATTGACTTATCACTAGAAACAATATTTGCCTTCTGCCACCATTTTATCAGCTATTCTTCTTCTGGCATCTTTACTGTTAAATGGTTCTGCTTTGGTAAAGCGTTTCAATCCCATTAATATCATCCGCTGTTCATCGCCATCGGAGAATGCGTTTACAGCATCCTTACCTGATTTATGTACTTTATCTGCAGCATCATACAGGTATGTCCGCATTATATCCTGGTGCAATTGAGTAGGCGCTTCGCCCTGCTGGTCAGCCATCTTCATTACCCGCAACAACACACTTTCCGCATTGTAAGCTTCTATAGCCATGTCAGCAATATTCATCAGCACTTCCTGTTCGTTCTCTACTTTCAGCATAAGCTTTTGCACGGCTGCACCAGATATCATCAGGATGGCTTTCTTCAGGTTGGCTACCAGTTTTCTTTCTTTGGCAAACGGAGTTTCATCTTCGGAGCCAAAATCAGGAATGCTCATTAGTTCTTTTTGTACTGCCATAGCAGGTCCCATCAGGTCCAGGCGTCCGCCCATTGCTCTTTTCAACGTCATGTCCAGCGTGAGCAGGCGGTTTATTTCATTGGTGCCTTCGTAGATACGGTTGATACGGCTGTCGCGGTAGGCCCTTGAAATATTATACTCTGCACTAAAGCCATTGCCGCCATGTACTTGCACCCCTTCATCCACTACAAAATCCAGCACTTCGCTGCCATATACTTTCAGCATGGCACATTCAATGGCATATTCTTCGGCGCCTCCCAATAAGGCTTCACTGAATGGTTTGCCGGCTTTCAGTAATTCGTGTTCCTTGTCGTCCACCCATTTGGCAGTACGGTATAAAGAAGATTCCGCTGTGAATATTTTAATGGCCATTTCAGCCAGCTTATGTTTAATGGCCCCAAAGTTTGAGATCGGTTGTTTGAACTGTTCCCTTGTTTTAGCATACTCCACTGTTCCACTCAATGATTTTCTGGCACCACCTAATGCTGCTGCACATAATTTTAAGCGGCCGATATTCAGGATATTAAAGGCGATCTTATGTCCTTTTCCAATTTCTCCCAACAGATTTTCAACTGGTACTTTACAATCCTGAAAGTACAACTGTACTGTAGAAGAGCCTTTGATACCCATCTTATGTTCTTCCGGCCCCTGTGTAAAACCTTCAGTTCCCCTATCTATAATAAATGCAGTGAATTTATCTCCATCTACTTTGGCAAACACGGTGTACACTTGTGCAAAGCCTCCGTTAGTTATCCAGCATTTCTGACCATTAAGCATATAGTATTTCCCATCATTACTAAGTTTGGCTGATGTCTTTGCACCTAATGCATCACTGCCGCTATTGGGTTCTGTCAATCCGTATGCACCGGCCCATTCTCCACTAATCAACTTGGGAATGTATTTTTCTTTTTGCGCATCTGTGCCAAAATATAAAATAGGTAACGTGCCAATACCGGTATGCGCTGCAATAGCCACTGAAAAGGAGTGACCGGCCCCCAGGTATTCATTTACAATAGTGGAGGTAACGAAATCTTTTCCCAGCCCTCCATATTGTTCCGGAAAAGAAGTGGACAGTAATCCCTGTTCGCCGGCTTTTGTAACCAACGATTTCATAAGGCCTGGTTCGAGGCTGTCGATACGGTCGAGTATCGGGAAAATTTCAGCATCGAGAAACTGATTACACATATCCCTTATCATCAACTGCTCTTCTCCGAAATTTTCCGGAGTGAATGTTTCGAACGGCGATGATTCTTTCACCAGCCATTCGCCGCCTTTCAAAACGGTTTTTGCTGCTGCTTCGGTACTCATAAATAATGTTTAAAAGTTTTATGTTTAAGCGTTTACTGTTCCAGTCATACTAGTGTTAAGTCAATCACGTTTTGTCGGATACCTCGCAACGAATACAAAAGCTATCCCACAAAGGCCACGAAGCACACAAAGCATTTTCTTTGTGTCTTTGTGGGAAAATTGTTTGCGTCATATCAGGCTTGACACGACACTAGCAATTGCAATAAACCAACCACCCCATTCACCATTGGCAATTGACCATTCACTACTTCAAATTATCATACACCACCTGCAACACCTCCTTGCACACATCTATCCTGTCTGCTGGTACTGTGATCAGGGCTTCGTTTAATGTTTCATCTGCCAGTTGCATAGTTTCTTCCTGCAATTTTTGCGCCTGCTTTGTCAGGTAGATCTTGTTAATACGCCTGTCATTTTCCGATGCCACCCTTTTTACCAGGTTCAGTTTTTCCAGGTTGTCCACCAGGCGGGTAATGCTGGGTTTGTCGCGAAAAGTGGCATTGCACAATTCCTGCTGGCTAATGCCTTCCTGCTTCCACAAATGATAGAGCACACTCCATTGCTCAATGGTAATGCTTAACCCAGCTGCATTGAATTTCTTCTGCAGGCGACGGGCTATGGCAGTAGAAGCTTTTCCGGTAATAAAACTGTAAAGCTCACCCTTTTTAAATTGGTTGTTTGGCATATAGTTGTTTGTGCAACTATCCAAAATTAATATTATATTTGAATCAACCAAGTTATTTTTTGTAAAAATTTGCCACTGACACACAGAAATACAGAGATTTACTCCCTTTTGTATTAGAATTCAAACTAAGGCACCACAAAATTTTCTTTATCCTGATGGAACGAAAAAGTTTTCCATATAAAAACTCCCTGATCAGCTTTCTCCATTTTGGTATGGGGCCCAACATAGCCGTTTGCTTTCATGGATATGGTGAAGATGCCAGTTCCTTCGGATTCCTGGATAAATATGCTGGTAATCAATATACCTTTTATGCAATTGAGCTGCCTTTTCATGGCCAAACAGAATGGAATGAGGGCTTACTATTCAGCCCGGAAGATCTATTGCAAATTATTTCCACCATCCTCCGGCAAAACCCGGGACAGGATCCGGAAAATGAGGCACCCCTGTTTTCCCTGGTTGGATTCAGTCTTGGTGGCAGGGCAGCGCTGGCCCTTTACAAGGCTATTCCCCACAAGATTGAAAAACTAATATTGCTTGCCCCCGATGGCCTGAAAGTAAATGCCTGGTATAGGCTGGCCACACAAACCTGGTTGGGTAACCGGTTCTTTTCTTTTACTATGAAAAAACCAGCCTGGTTTTTTGGGATGCTAAAAGTGCTGAATAAACTGAAGCTGGTAAATGCAAGTATTTTTAAATTTGTAAATTTTTATATCGGCGATGCTGAAGTAAGGAAACAATTATACACCCGCTGGACCACGCTGCGCAAATTGAAGCCCGGTTTGCAAAAAATTAAACAACAGATTACGCATCATCAAACACCGGTACGGCTGCTCTACGGTAAGCATGACCGTATTATTCTTTCTTCTGTGGGAAAAAAGTTTCAAAAAGGCATTGAGTCCTATTGTACGCTTACCGTCCTCCATTCCGGCCACCAGGTGCTGCATGAAAAACATAGCGGGGAGATTATTGCGGCTTTGGATAAATAGTTTGTACCAAAAACAATTATTCCATTCTTTACATTCCTGTATTTTTGACAAGTATGCCCCTGCTTATTATTATAATGCTGCTATTTACCGCATACAGCCTGCTTATTCGTTTCTACTGGAAAAGCTGGCGGTTTATTCCTGTATACAAACCGGGTAATCCCACACTGCTCACCAGTTTTTCTGTTATTATACCAGCGCGGAATGAAGAAGATAATATCGGAGCGCTGCTAACCGCTTTAGAGGTACAAACATACCCGGCTTCACAGGTACAGGTAATTGTGGTGGACGATCATTCCACAGATGCAACAGTCAGTATCGTACAGCAATTTCCAGCCGTTACATTACTACAATTAAAAGAGGATGGAATTAATTCATATAAGAAGAAAGCTATTGAAACCGGCATCGCTGCTGCCACCGGCGAATGGATAGTAACAACAGATGCTGATTGCATCCCCTCTCCGGATTGGTTACAAACAATTGCAGCATTCAAAGAAAAAAGGAGTTCCGCATTCATAGCAGCACCTGTTGTACTCACACACACACACACTACACAGAGTAGAGGTGAAGGATGGATGCTGCAGAATTTTCAGGTTCTTGATTTTTTAGTGCTGCAGGGAATTACCGGGGCCGCTGTTTATAAAAAAAATCTGTCCATGTGTAATGGCGCCAACCTGGCCTATGACAAAAAAGTATTTTATGAAGTGAACGGCTTTGCAGGTATCGACAATATTGCTTCGGGTGATGATATGCTGCTAATGCATAAAATAGCAAAAAAATATCCTGGCAGGATCCATTATCTTAAATCAAAAGAGGCCATTGTTTCTACACAGCCGATGATGACCTGGAAAGCCTTTATTAACCAGCGCATCCGCTGGGCCAGTAAGGCAAGACTTTATGATGATAAAAGAATTGTGGTTGTACTGCTGCTGGTGTATCTATTCAATCTTTCTTTTTTAGCGTTGCTGGTTATTAGTTGCTGGTTTCCTAAATATTGGATTTATTTGATTGGCTTATGGATTGCAAAAACCGTTGTTGAGCTTCCCTTTGTTTTATCCGTTGCCGTTTTTTTTAATAAACAATCATTATTAAAATATTTTTTCTTCTTCCAGCCTCTTCATATTGTATATACTATTGTCTCCGGCCTGTTCGGGCAGTTTGGCAAGTATGAATGGAAAGGAAGACGGGTGAAGTAAAAAAGCACCCAAACCTCCGAAGGGGCTTGCCAACCCACAGCCCCAATAGTTCGGATATACTGATATATTTGTAATATTCAGAAATTGCTATAATTTATGTCCGGTTCACAATCATTCCAGGCGGCGGCCTGGCGAAGGCTGAAAAAAAATAAAGGGGCCATATTTGGCCTGGTGGTAATTGTGCTGGCCGTACTGATTGCTGTTTTCGCTTACTTCATTGCACCAGATTCTTCCCCGTATGCCAACAGGATCATCCTGGAGATTGGCGGAGAAAAACCGGGTTACACAAAACAATTCATTACAATAAAAAAGGATAAAGACGTTGGCGCTGCCAGTTTTGTAAAGCAATTGACCAATGGTAAAGAAGATGTGTATTACTATGTGCCTATCGTAAGCTATGAACAAACCGGTGACAGTATTATTGTTCAGCAATATGTTGATGAAGGCATCACTGAAAGAAAATCATTCAGCAGGGAGCTGCTGCCCAGCGATCCTTTTAAAAAAATAACCTTCCGATTGGGTACGGATAAATATGGCCGTGACATTTTAAGCCGCATCATCATTGGTACAAGAGTAAGTTTAAGCGTAGGGCTTATTACTGTTATCATCTCACTTAGTATAGGGTTGATACTGGGTTCCCTGGCTGGTTATTTCCGGGGGCGGGTGGATGATATAATTATGTGGTTTATTAATGTTATCTGGAGCATCCCGACGCTGTTGCTGGTATTTGCCATTACACTGGCCTTGGGAAAAGGCTTTTGGCAGGTATTCATTGCCGTTGGACTGACCATGTGGGTGAATGTGGCCAGGCTGGTAAGAGGACAGGTACTGGGCGTTCGTGAACTGGAATACGTGGAAGCTGCCCGTGCATTGGGGTTTTCCAATTTCAGAACTATTGTTCGGCATATCTGGCCCAATATAATGGGACCGGTAATGGTGATTGCCGCCAGTAATTTTGCATCGGCTATCGTTATTGAAGCTGGTCTGAGTTTTTTAGGCGTAGGTGTACAACCTCCCATGCCAAGCTGGGGCCTAATGATCAAAGAGAATTACAATTTCATTATTACACAAAATCCTATGCTGGCATTGGCTCCGGGCTTTGCCATTATGATACTGGTACTTGCTTTTAACCTGCTGGGTAATGGACTACGGGATTCCCTTAATGTGAGGGGAAGGATTTAATTCACCGCTTTGACCAGGCGGCTCTGCTTCCCTGGTATTATTATCTGATAATACCAGCATTGCAATACACAAAAAGAATAGAGAGCCGATTTTATCAGTCTCCACCAGGTCGCTTAGAAAATTAAGCACCAATATCATTACCAGGATCACCCCCACTGTTATTACCACCGTTTTATATAATGCATCCTGGATACGGTGATAGAGGTATTGGGCATAATAAAGCATAGCTCCCGCCAGGAATAACAGGAATAAAAGTCCGGGTATTCCCTGTTCGATTGCTGTAAGCAGGTAATAATTATGCACTGTAGAATGTTCGGGGTTATTGCTCACCCATGTTTTGTAAGCAGGAATTGTATATTGTTTATAATTATTGTAAAAGGTGGCAGGGCCATATCCTGTAAACCCGTTATCTTTTATCATTCTCAAACCCGCAATCCAACGATAAAACCTTTCTGCGGTTGACACATCTTTTAATTGATACGTGGCAAGAAGGTGTTCATTAAAATTTGAATGGTAGATGGTGGTTGTAAAATCAGGCGAATACTGCAGGTAGCGATCACCCTCTTTCAACCAAAACAATGCTGCCAGTACCATTGCAATCGCTGCAGTATACAGCAAAAGTATTTTTTTTTGTTTAATCATCCGGTATGCTATTATGCCGGCAAGTAAAGCAACCCATGCACCGCGGGCATACGAAAAGAAAAGCGCTGCTGCCATCAGTACTAATAAGAGAGTAAGAAAATGACGAACGCTTTTCTGTTTGTTGAATTTCCAAAAAGCGGCCATTACTGGAAATATACAGACCAGCATAGCAGAATAGTTCACATGGTTCCTGAAAAAAGGGGTAACCGCATCGTTAATAGTGGCAAAGCTGAATCCATTGCCACTATGTTTCACCAGAGCCGTCAGCATTACCAATACCATCGCCCCGGTGAGAACGGCTGCGAGTGCAATGATGGATTGCTTATTTTTTATCGCCATCACCGGTGCCAATATGAAGGCGCCGGCATACCAGCCTTTGGCCAGTAAGAATTTTAATGACAATTGCAGATTGGAAGAAAAAAGCACTGTTACTATTGTCCAGCATAGCAGCGCCATTAATAAAAGCAACAGGGGATGTTGTAATATTTTTTTTGAAATTTCTTTGGGTGAATATATCCAGGCAGCAAAAAAAATTATGGATACCAGCCACATCAACAGCTCATCCGGTATATCTGTGCCCAGGCTGGATGAAAAATTATATTCGAATGAAAAAGGCAGAGAAAAAATTAACAGGTAAAAAAGAAGGTTTCGGTTTTGCCAGCCTGCATACAAAAGTAATATAGCAAACGGGACGCCCGCTACCAAATAGGCCCCTGTAAATGCTGCGGCAGCTATACAGCCAATAAAAAATACAGACAGCAGGGCAAACAACCCTTTTTCTTTGATAACTGAAGAGATCACAGCCGGAGAATTTTTTTCCGTTCCAGTATTAATGCTGCCAGCAAAGAAAATAATAAACTAAGAACAGCAGTGGCAATCATTATTTGCATGCGGCGGGGCCTGTCCGGCCACAAAGCGGCTTTGGCTTTTTCCACAGTAAGTAAAACAGGGAGCTTGCTGTCCACCATTAATTGGTATTCCCCAATTAATTTTTCGTATTCCTGTATCCGTTGCTGCAAAGCTGTTTTTTGTTCTGCCGGTAAGCTTGCCCCACTGTCAAGCGTTGCCTGTAATTTTTCTTTACCAGCCTGCAGGCCTTTAAGGGTACTCTCATTACCGGCACTCATTAATTGCTGGTGTATGTTTTGTAATTTATCAAGTATGGCATTGGCTAATTGGGGTGCCAGGTTTTTATCGGTATCCCACACTTTTATCTGTAAGGCCCCATATTCACTTTTTATTACTTTGGTATTTTCTTTTAAGCGGGTTGCCGATTTGTTCAACACATCATTCTCATTCTTATCCATTTTATAATGGTCGTAAAGATTGAACTGTGCTGCCACGGCCAGGTAGGGTGTGTCTAATCCGCCGGTGCTTATTATCATATCGAGATCGTCAGGCGAGCCGAGTGCTGAATACAAAGCCTGTATATTATCATTGAAGATCTTTCCCTTGTCTGATGAGTAGGTGCTGGCCGGTATAGCAGTAGCCACGGAAAGATACTGGCGGGGCTTCAGGAATGTAATGACACCGACCGCCAATAATGATAATAATACCACAGCTGTCATTTGTTTCCACCAGCGGCCAATAAGGTCAAATAAATCAGGCATTGAAAAGGTTTTGGTTGCTTTGTTTAATTATTTGTTACATAGATGAAACTTTTAGTTTATTTACCCGGCACTGTATTTTGTGAGCAGGGTTGTACATTCATTTCACCACCTTTTACAAGGTCTTACCAGTTGCATATATAAAAGTAGTCTGAAATACCGGCTGATAAAAAAATTACATTAATAGAATGGCCCGTTTCCGGCCGGGCTACATCACTTTCACATTCCGGTTGAAGCTTTCATCCAGGGAAATGAAGGTTTCTGTCCGTTCAATCCCTTTTATCTTTTGCAACTGGTCATGCAGCACAAAACGCAACTCGGTGATATCCTTGCACACGATTTCTGCAAACATGCTGTAATTACCTGTTGTATAATTCAGGCGTACTATTTCAGGTATCTTTTGCAAATCTTTGGCCACTGCATCGTACAGTGAACTTTCTTTGAGATAAATGCCAATAAAAGCGATGACATCATAACCTAATTGCCGCAGGTCTGCTTTCAACCTTGTACCTTTAACCACCCCGGCTTCCTGTAGTTTTTTGATACGGACATGAATGGTACCGCCGGAAACAAACAGTTTCTTTCCCAGTTCGGCATAAGATATCTCTGCATTCTCCATCATTTGGTGAATGATCTCCAGGTCCAGTTTATCAAGATTTAATTTAGTCGCCATTTTGTTGATTGATTTTTGAAAATATTCATAATAATAGGCAAATATTTGAATAATTTCAATACTTTCAAAATATTTATTGAATAATTTGGAACAAATTGAGTGGCTGGCCTATATTTGTTCCATCAAACCTGCACAACGGCAGGAAAGTTCTTATAACACTGTGGGGTGATGAAATTGCGAAAGCATGGCAGACATGCCCTCTTGTCTCGAGGGTGGGGAAAACAGGATAAACGTAGCATAGAGCCGTTTTGATAGCAATATCAGAACGACCGGGGTCGACCACCGAACTTTGTACTACAGCTAACTGCCCCGTGGAGGTTCGATTCCTCCCCCTACAGCTTTTCTCATGTATTTTCTTTAAAGCCTTCATATTCTTATGGAGGCTTTTTTGTTTGTTGTCATTACTCAACTACCGCAGCAACCACCACTGAACTTTGTAATACAACTAACTGTCTGCCAGCTGGCGGATTCGATTCCTCCCCCTACCGGATAAACCCCGGCAATGAATCAAAATAATCAGCCTCTTTAGCCGTAAGCAAATAATCTTTTAATCCAAACAGGATTGATTTGAATGATGTGTAAACCTGGCGGTTAAAATTGATCAGCATAGAAATTTCCGTTTCATTGACCAGGCTCACCATATTTTCTTTATAGAGTAAGTGCAATGTATCAGAATACCCAGAGGTTACTGAACGGTAAAGAGCAACCAATGCGCTAAAATGATTTTTCGGCTGTGCATCATTAAGCATACGAAATACCTCCTGGTTAAAATGTAACACCCTTTGCCCTGATTTGGTATAAAAATCATACTTCGTGTCATTGGATGAATTGCGCAACTGCACAATATCATGCTGTGTATCACGTATATTTTTTGCCGCATACATGCTGTTCCGAATGGAAGAAATCAGTTGTTCCACCCGCTCAGTTTCCGGCGTATGTATGACAGCACTCTGGAGTTTCAGGCAAAAGGCATGTACTTCTCCATGCGACTGTTTAATATGATCGTATTTCTCTTCAACTGTTTTGCGTTGAAAGTTTTTGGGCAATGCTGAATCACCGGTGATCTGTTCATTGAGATCAAATGAATCAAGACTGTAGTCGGTCACTTTCCTGATGAAAAGACCGGTTTCGTTTTCCAGTGCCTCCAATGCCAGTTCGGTATCTGTTACCGGCACTTTACTAACATATATAGTTTCGTCTTCTGTTTCAATAAACCGTTTCATCAAAAACCGGTCGAACACTTTCAGAAAAGGGAAAAACAATATAATGGAGCAAAGATTGACAAAACTTTGAAAGAACACCAGTGCAATAAGATTGTCCCTGATCTGCAGCCCGTTCGAGATCAGCATGTTGACAGGGCGCAATAACAGAAATATAATGGTGACAGTAATCGCATTAAAAAGAAAATTACCCAGTGCCACCCTTCTCTTGGCAGTAAGCCCCTTTGCAGCAGCTAAAAACAATTTAAACGTAGTGCCTACTTCTGAACCCAGCACAATAGCGGTGGCCACATATAAGGTAATAGCATTTGTATACAGTGCACTCAGCGCAAGGGCAATAACGGCTGAGCTTGACTGGATGATGGTCGTTAGCAGAATACCAAGCAACAGGAAAATAATTACCGGGTATCGGTTAAAAAAAGACAGGTTAGTTTGCAGTACAAAATCCTCCATACCCGTTTTGATAAAACCAAGAGAAATAAATAGAAATGCCAGGCTAAATAGAAATTTAACCCACAAATAAAGCCTGTTATCCTTTTTGACAAAAGCCATTACAATTCCGCTAATAGCAACCACAGGCAGGGCCAGGTTTTCAATATTCAAATTGAAACCTACGGTGGCCACCAGCCAGCTATCAAGTGTAGTGCCAAGGTTTGAACCGAGCATTATTGCCAGTGCGTTTTCCATTTTCACCACGCTGGCACCAACCATACTTAATACAAGAAGGTTAACAATAGAACTGCTTTGCAGAAAACCAGTTACTATAGCGCCTGCACCAATAGCCTTTGCCTTGTTGGTAGTTTGTTTTTTAAGAAGCAGCTTAAATTTTCTGCCAGCCAGCAGCCGAAGGGATTCTTCCATAAAGTTCATAGCCATCAAAAAGAAGGCAACACCCGCCAGCATTCTCCAGATATCAAATGATGAATTCATGAATATGGTAAAAGGGGTTATTTTTTTATTGACAATATCTTTTTTCTGTCAGTAGCAGATATTACTGATACAACCCTTTTACAAGAAGTAAGATGAAGAAGCATAAAAGACAATTAACCTGCATTGCGTAATTCCCTGCAAATCATTTTACCGGGTTACCAATGATAAAAAATTCATAGGCTTTCATTAATACCCATTCTATGGCCTCCCTTCCATACCTGCCAAAAAAGGTAAATACAAACACCATGGTAAAAACCCAGGCCAGCAGTTCTGATTGTATTTTTTGCGGATCTACCATGCAATAAATTATTTACTTAAATAAATGCTTACTATTTCTGAAATCTTTTCTTCATTGCTTCATCGATCCGCACTTCATGAGGGATTGCTTTTCATTTTTCCCTGTCATTACTCCACTGCTATACCGACAAATCTATCTATATCGGCAGGTGGAAGGGCTGATTTGCATCAGCTGCTTAGCTGATTGTAAAATTTCACTATTGCCTTTTAATTAATAATAGTATTGTGTCACAATCCGCATAAAAAATGCAGCAGCAGGAAGCGATATAATTGTATAACGGAGGTGAAGTAATTCCAGTTATGGTACCATCAGCCGGGTTTAAAACATTCAGTACTGATAAATGATGAAGTAATGACCATTATCATCACTGTTTTTGACAGGGGTCAAAGAAAAACCCAACAGCGCTGTTTATGTTGTACTAATGAAAGCACTGGTAATTTCAGGTGGTGGCAGCAAAGGAGCTTTTGCAGGCGGTTTGGCAGAATACCTGATCAATACCTGCAAAAGAGATTATAAAATGTTCATTGGCAGTTCTACGGGCAGTTTGCTGGTACCATTGCTTTCCATTGGGTCTATTAAAAAATTAAGGTCCGTATTCACATCTGTACGTCAGGAAGATATCTTTAATAATTGCCCTTTCATTTTAAAAAAAACAAAAGAAGGTTATAAAACAAAAATCAACCACATGGGCATACTTCAGATGTTCCTGGAAGGAAAAAAAACATTTGGGGAAAGCGTAAATCTGCGCAATCTTATTTTCAAAACCATTTCCGAAACAGATTTTGAACAAATCCGAAAAAACAATGTAATCATTACGGTATCAAATTTAAATACGATGGGTGTTGAATATAAGGAAGCTAAAGATTGTACTTATACCGATTTCTGTGAGTGGGTTTGGGCTTCGGCATCGCTTGTGCCATTTATGAGCCTGGTAACCAAAAACGGGTTTGAGTATGCAGATGGCGGAATGGGGAATATTGTTCCTATTTATTATGCCATACAAAAGGGAGCAACAGAACTGGATATTATTGTTTTAAAAAGAAATGATACGCTAAAAAGAAAACAACCTGTCCGTAATGCACTGGAGCTGACATCCCGGGTTTTTTCGTTTATGTTAAACCAGATCGTAACAGACGATCTTATTATAGGCCGGCTGGAGGGGCAAAACAAAAAAGTGAAACTGAATTTTTATTACCCGGAGGAGGAGCTTACTACCAATTCACTCATATTTGATCCTGTAGAAATGAGCAAATGGTGGGAATATGGGTATCTGACAGGAGAGAAGAATAACCCTGAATGCAGGGTTATCAATACAGGCTGATACCAAATGCTCATACCTTCTTATTTTTTCCCAATAATACTTCGGCTGAGTTAATGCACAATTTATACCGCCCATTTCCCTTTCAAATGGTAAGCCAACAAAATAATCAGCAGCCCGGTGCAGAAGTAAATAATATGTGACCAATGAATGCTGTTTATTAGTATTACCTGCACAATGATCCAGGCGCAAATCATAAATCCGCCGGCCATTGCCCAATTGTACCGCCCTGGATGCCGCTGTATATTGAAGAATACCGCCGCCAGGTTAACCCCACCAACAATTGTTGCTAACAATATTCCCGGTACAAGGAAATTTTTGAACGGCGTTTCCTGCAGCAGGCTTAGTGGTAATTGCAGTATCGAACCGTCAGGCTTGCTTATCATCAGCAGCCCTGACAATGTACTGGTAAGGGCTATAAAAACAACCATGAAAAATAAAAGCGATCTCATAATTTATTTTTTAGTTTATCATTTCGGCTATAAAGTCCAAACATCTCTCCAAACCCAATGATATGTTCACTCATAGCCCTTTCCAATTGTGCTTTTTTTGTTTTTGCCGGTAAGTCCAGTAACATATCTAATGCGTATACCTTAAAAAAATACCGGTGTGTGCCGGATGGCGGACAGGGTCCACTGTAATTGTGTTGCTGAAAATCATTGATCCCTTCCATTCCATGTATTTCATACTCTTTGATATGTTGGGTGATCGGGATATTCCATGCCAGCCAATGTACCCAGGTACCTGCAGGTGCATCCGGGTCTTCCACAATCAATGCCAGGCATTGTGTTTCTTCGGGAATATGCGCTATATCCAGCGGGGGACTTATGTTTTCCCCATCACAGGTGTATTTTTCAGGTATCATTCCTTCCGCAGTAAAAGCACTGCTGGAAATGACCAGCCGTTTATAATCTATGGCTTTTTCGGTTTGTTTCATTACAGGTAATTGTATGATTAATCAAAATATTGTTTACGGTCCCTCACCCGGCTCCGGTATTTCAAAAGGAGGTGGGTTTTCAAACGGGTCTTCATCAGGTATTATACCGGGTCCCTCTTCGGAAATAACCGGTTCTTCAGGATCCACAGGTGGTTCTATCTCTCTTTTTTTCAGGGATGGTGGCATTTCAACCGGTTTTGTTGATTTCTTTTTAGCAGTCATAATTCATGAATTGGGTTATATCCCAGGCTACCCAAAACAAATTCATTTATTCCCAACTAAAAATGCCATTTATCAGCAATTTTACTGATTGTTATCAACTATAGAAGCAAACAGTGGATATGGATTATTATCGGGACTGAAAAGAAAGTGAATAGTTAAACAGAACACTTATAAGTAATCCAATAAAAACCCGAAAAACTGATATTTGTCAGTACTACTCAGTATTGCCATCAGTAATTACAATACAGCATTGTACTACTTTTATTGCCAAAGTATATGAATAATGAAAAATTGCCTGCCATACTCCAGCGAATCCCTTATTTACCCGGGAGAATATACTCCGCTGCCCGAAAAAAAGCCAACAGTGGTTACTAATAAAAGTCAGGATTATAACATCGTTTCAAAACCACTGATAAATATGGATGAATACCAGGATCATTATAAAATAGAAGTGCAGATACCCGGTGTAAAGCGGGAAAATATTTTTATCCGGGTATTTGATAATTTTCTTTCCATCGTGGTGCTGAGCAGGGAATGTCAGGAAGAAAAGAGGAAGCTCCAGATTCATGAATTCGATTCAGAACGATTGGAAAGACAAATATCATTGCCTGAAAATGCAGATACAGAATTTGTAAGTGCGGAATACAGGTACGGGGTGCTAAAGCTGTATATACCTAAAACGGCAGAGGTTTTCAGACATTCTAACAATAATATTGTTGTTTACTAACAATCCCAATCCGCAGGGTTTTCCATCTGTCAAACCCCTTTTTTATTAGAGCCTGCTTTTACTGCATACATTTCTATATTTTTTAACAGCCATGTACACCAAATAATGATAGTCAGAGATTCTACTGACCTGCATTACTGAAAGTGTCAGAATTTGTGCCTATTTTGTTATTCCCGGTTAATTCAAATTACCTGTAACGAAAAAATAAGTAACTGGTGTTCAATGTGAAAGAAATAAACACTATCAAACCAATAACCCGCGATAAGATAAAACTAATCCGCGGTGGGAAAGAGTATTTTGATCTGCTTATACAGCTTATAAATGAAGCCGGGGAAAGTATCCACCTGCAAACCTATATTTACGATGATGATGAAACGGGTGAGCAGGTGGCCAATGCATTAAAAGCGGCAGTGCAGAGAAACGTAGCTGTTTATTTACTGGCTGATGGTTATGCATCGCAGGTAATGTCGCAGAATTTTATAAACGGATTAAGGGGATCCGGTATTCATTTCCGGTTTTTTCAGCCATTGCTCAAAAGCAAATATTTTTATTTTGGCAGGCGGCTTCACCATAAAATATTTGTGGCAGATGCAAAATACTCGCTGGTAGGGGGAATTAATGTTACTGACCGTTATAATGATATGCCCGGAAAAAAGGCCTGGCTTGATTTTGCCCTCTATGCGGAAGGTGAAATTTCACGGGAACTTTGTGTATTGTGCTGGAAAACATGGAATGGCTTTCCGGCAAAAATGGGACGTACCCCCTGCGACGAAATAAAAATGCCGGTTGAAAATAATGGAAGGGTGGCATATAAGATAAGTATGAGAAGGAATGACTGGGTGAGGAAAAAAAATGAAATTTCTGAAACCTATCTGAAAATGTTCCGGAATGCCCGGTCACATATCACAATTTTATGCAGTTATTTTTTGCCCGGCAAAGTAATCAGGAGTCTTTTAAGCAAAGCAGCCCGGAGAGGTGTGAAAATAAAAGTGATAACAGCCGGACCCTCAGATGTAATGCTGGCTAAATATGCTGAACGATGGTTGTATGACTGGTTGCTTAGGAACAAAATTGAATTGTACGAGTACCAGTCAGTGGTATTACATGCCAAAGTTGCAGTATGCGACGGTGAGTGGCTTACCATTGGATCCTATAATATTAACAATGTAAGTGCCTATGCCAGCATTGAGCTGAACCTGGATGTGCACAAACCTGACTTAGCCGCCAGTACGGAAGAGCTTATAAATATGATAGTTGAAAACCATTGTGTGCCCATTACCCTGAAAAACCATGTGCGTTCAAAAAATATATTCAAACAATTTACCCGGTGGTTTTCCTATCAGTTTATACGGACTGTATTCTACCTGCTTACATTCTATTATAAACAAAAGAGCTGACAAAAACAGGGCGTTTCCTGCTCTGTTTTACTGACCAGTTTCATCACACAGGCATTAGCTAAAATAACAGAGGGAATGCCATCAGTTTTTGATGATTTCTTTATCCCCTTGAATACTTATTTATTCTTTTTACTGGTGAAGAGTTTATCTAATCCCTTTTCAGCTTTGTCCGCCAATTTTTTGGCCAGTAATGTCATACCGTAAGAAAAAGTGCTTTTTAAGATACTCTCCCCGTTTGCATTGTCTGCAGCTTTATTCTCCGCTGCTTTACCAAATGCTTCTTTGGCCAGGCGGGCGGGCCTTACAGCTTCTTTTAATGCAGACCAATTGCTGCGTATCATATCTTCCAGCTGAGCCTGGCGCTGTTTGATCCTTTTCTTTTCGGCCTTCAACTGATGTATGCTTTTAATCTTCTTCATCTTCGTTATCTTCTTTGAATAATTGTTTAATCATCGCATTCATTACCGGCAGGCGGATCAGTTTTCCCCTCGCCACCCATGCCACAATTCCCAACAACAGGTACAGCAGGGCCACAATAAGAAAGCCAGCCCATATTTTACCGATCCATTCTCCCAATGCGAATGATACTGCTATACCGGCAAAAATGATAAAGAAAAAAAATACAACTGCCACAATTGCACCAGCCACCAGGTTGGCAATGATCGCTGAGCTTTTTTCTGCCACCCCCAGCTTTGCTGATTCAATCCGGGTATTGATGTATTCCTTTATATTGCCTGCTATTTCTTCCGCCCTGGCAAACGCTTTTTCCATGGTAGTTATTTTTGTTACGCTTATATGTCGCGAAAGGTTTTCCCGCTAAGCCGTAAAGAATACAAATTTACCTGTCCGGCATGGAAAAGGCTTTGTAGCCTCTGTGTCTTAGGGGAGATATGTTATTTTAGTTGAAGGAGTAATACCATTCACCTGCTCAGTTAAATTCTTCTGTTTTTTCTTTTACTGTCTGAATAATATTTTCCTTCAGGTCATCGAATTTTTCTTTGCCTTTGCGGAACTTGTCTTTCACATCATTGGTAAATTTTTTACCTTTCTCTTTTATTTTCTTCCTTGTTTCACTGCCCTTATCGGGGGCTAATAAAATGCCTGTTACTATTCCGATAGCTGCACCGGCAGCCAATGCTGTCAGTATTTTACCTGTGTTGCCCATAAAATAATTTTTAGAAGGTTTTCTGATAGTTGCAAGGTACGTACCGTATTGGTTTGCAGGAATGATAGCCCTCATTGATGGGTATGATGGTTGTCAGAGCGGCAAGAAATAAACCGGAGCAAATTAATAGGTAATCACCCGAGATTTTTTTCCAATGCCTGAAGAAGGTGTTCTCCGGTAAATTATTTTATTATGTAATCATCTGCACCCATTTTTATTCCTGTTTCCATCTCTTTTTTATAGCCTGATGCTGTAACTGTATAATTATGAAACTCAAGCAACTCGGTGGTATTATCCCGGATAGATTCGTTATCCTCAACAGGAAGAATTTTGTGTTTCATACTTATGAGGGTTGTTTACTAAAGAAGGATATTAAAGGCAGACACAAAATTGTGTCCTTCAAACTACTCTTTTAATGAAACAATATTCTTCAGGCGTTAAAACAATACCTGTTCCGCAAGGCTGCCCGAAATATGTTGTTGATTTTTTATGAGACATTTTTTGCCTTGCAGAGCTACCCATGCCTGCTTTTTTAGCAGGCGTGCCAAAAAGTAAAATTTCGTTTTAATATCGAAATGGTATAAGAGCAAACTCCTGATACATATAGTTATACTATTGCCCTAATTAAACCAGGCTCATTTTCCGGATTAAGGCCCAATTAGCATCTTTTTTCGGTCATTACGATAAAATAAAAGGAACTTAATGCTGGTTAGCCGTTTTTCCGGCATCTTCTTTCATCTTCTGTTTTTCCAATTTTTTAAAATAACCTCTCAGCAAAAAGTTATGCTTTAAAGCTTCCATATTCTGATTAAACCCATCAGTCCCTTTTTGAATATTATCAAGGCTTGCATTTAATTTCAATACAACCATTGAATCCTTTAATAAAGTATGTATGGTTCCCTTTCCACCGTCTATATCCTGCCGGATGCCTGCGACCATGTTTTTTAATTCAGCGGTCAATGCATCTGCTTCATCACCCACTGTCTTTATTTTTTGCACGGCCTCATTCAGGTTGATGGCAAATGATGAATCAGTTAATAAAGCACCCACAGAGCCTTTCCCATTCTTTACATCTGTAATAATAGTTTGCAGGCTGCTAACGATGTCATCTGCTTTGCCGGTGGCCAAACGTATACTGGCTGCAGAACCCCGGATACTTGCCGGCAACGAATTATCGCTCAGCAATGTCCATAAAGCGCTGCTGCTGTTGATGCGTTGTACGGTTTCTTTTAAACCGTCTGCAATTACCGCCACATCGTTATTCGTTTTATAAAGTGTCAGCAGCATTTCATCTGTATTCACTGCTTTTTTAGAAGGTAGTATATCTCCTTCCATGGCCAGGGGGGAGGCTTGCTTTGCCGGTACGATGTTTACCACTTTATTTCCCACGAGGCCGTCGGTACCAATGGATACAACCGCATTTTTCCTGATAATACTTTGCATCTTTGTATCAATGATCATTGTTACTTCAATTACCGTGTCGTTCAGGATCTTTACTCTTTTTACTGTACCTGCCTGGATACCGGAAAACCGCACATTATTTCCGGGTACCAGTCCCTGTACATTTTCAAATCTTGCTTTCAGTTCGTAATTACTGCCAAACATGTTTCTGTTCTTTCCAATCATATACAATAACACAACGAGGAACAGCAGGCCTCCCATTACAAAAATTCCGAGTTTTACATTATTTACCGCTCTTTTTGCCATATAATCAGTTATTCAAAAAATTGTTTCACTTTGCTGTCAGTATTTTGTTTCAATTGTTCGTAAGTGCCATTTGCATAGCACCTGCCCTCCACCAGTATCACCACCCGGTTACTGGCCATGCGAACACAGTTCATGTCATGTGAAATAATCAGCGATGATGTGTTATATTTTTCCTGTATCTCTTTTATCAGTTCAATAATCTCTTTTCCTGTTATCGGGTCCAGCCCGGTTGTTGGTTCGTCATACAGGATAATTTCAGGTTTTAAGATCAATGTGCGGGCCAGCGCAATTCTTTTCCGCATTCCGCCTGATAATTCTGAAGGCATCATATCCACCGTATGTTTCAGCCCCACATCATCCAATGCATCCAGCACCATCTTATTCACTTCTTCCTGCGATACTTTAATCCAGTGGCGGCGCAGGGGAAACTCGAGGTTTTCCCTTACTGTCATCGAGTCATACAGGGCATTGCTTTGAAATAAAAAACCAACCCTGGCCCTTATCTTATCCAATTCCTCATCTTTTATATCCGGGATATTTTCGTCAAACATTTCTATCCGTCCTTTATCCGGCTTCAGCAAACCGATGATACATTTTATCAGTACGGATTTTCCTGAACCGGATTTTCCCAGCACCACCACTGTTTCACCTTTTTCCAGATCGAGATTAAAATCAACCAGTACCTGATTGCTGCCAAACGATTTGTACAGGTTACGTACCGTCAATACCTTTTTACCAGGCAGCGCCTTTCCGCTTACGGGTGTTTTTTGCAGGGTGGTATTCATTTTTTTAGTTAAACCCAAGTACCTCTGTAAACTGTACTGCCAGCAGGTCGATCACAAAAATGAGTACCGATGACACTACTACTGCGGAATTGGCAGACCGGCCCACACCTTCTGTACCCTTATTACTATTATATCCTTTATAGCATCCCACAATACCCACAGCAAAACCAAAAAAGAAACTCTTTATCAATGCAGGCAGTACATCATTGAAGGAAAGATTGTCAAATACCTGTGTCCAGAACAGATCGAAACTGGTATTGCCCCGGATATTCACACCAAGCCAGGAACCATACAATGAAATGGCATCACCCAGCATCACCAGTACCGGAAGCATTAAAGTAGCTGCCAGCACTCTTGTTACCACCAAATACCTGAATGGATTGGTGCCGCTTACTTCCATGGCATCTATCTGCTCTGTTACTTTCATAGAGCCCAGTTCAGCACCGATACTGCTGCCGATCTTTCCGGCAAATATTAATGCGGTGATGACAGGACCAATTTCCCTCACAACTGCAATACCTACAACAACGGGTAATTGGGATTCCACCCCATAATCCATCATGGATGGACGGAGCTGCATCGTTAATACCAAGCCCATTATAAATGCTGTGAGGCCTACCAGTGGCAGTGACTTATAACCAATGATAAAGCATTGCCTGAAAAACTCAGCAATTTCATACCGGGGTTTAAACCATTGTTTGAAAAAACGGCCGGCAAAGCGGGACATATCTCCGGCTTCAGTCAGGAATTTAGTTATCGGCGTTACTTTACTCATTTTTGTATATCATCCAAATTTGCTGAATAATCAGCCATCTGCTTATGAAGGCCATCAGCAGGGCGATTGATTCTTATCATTTAGTATGCTGAAATACAGGTGTTGTAAGATCAACACACCTGTTTATGCAGTCGTATTCACGACGGTAATAAATATCTTGTTTATTGATCTTCGAAACGGCCGGTTTTCTCTGTAATGATGATCCGGTAAATAACAGGTTTTATATTCCCCGGAGAGCGGGGATGAACCCTTTGCTCAGACAGCTCGGGCGGAATGGCTGTTTCACTTATTTTCATCCGCAGCATCCTGTCTACAAACAGTTTCATGGCAGGATATCGTTCTCTTTCATCGGTCAGTTCCTCGTATTGCCCCCATACAATAACACTTTTCCAATTGGTAAAGCTTTTCATCTCATCCACTTCAAAGCAGACAGCAGGGTTATTCCGCATCATCCGGATTTTCATACCCACTACTGAATGTCCGATGATATGCTTTCCGTCATACACATAGTTGATGGGTACCACATAGACTTTATTCCCTTCTGAACAGCCAACCCGGCCAAGCACATTTCCCTTTAATACTTCTTCTATCTGTTCATCGGTTAACGTTCCAATCATTGGTGCAAAATTTTAATTATTAATGGGAAGTAATCATCTTAATCAGGAACAATTATTCATGAATGGCCATTACGGGCACATGACTATGGAGCACCAGTTTTTTTGAATTGCTTTGTCTGAAAATAGTACTGAACAGGTTATGCTTTTTAGGGATTACTATCAGCATATCAAGTTTGTTTTTTTCTGCAAACCCGGTGATACTGGTTTCAATATCAGGGCTGTTTATAAAATGGTAATTGGGTTTCAGTTCTGCCAGTATATTGTGTAACCATCCTGATTCTTCTATCTTTTCTTCATTAAATGTTTCACCGGTTTCATTGGTTACATGCAATACATGCAGCGTGGCATTAAATTCCTGTACCATGTCTTTTATTTCCTTTATAGGAATTGTTTCTGCCACTTTTCTGAAATCACAGGCCAGCCCGATTTTGCGGATGGTGGTAAATTTTACATCAGGAGGCACCACAATCAATGGCCAGTTAAACTGCTTTACGGCAGACACGGTTTTACCTGCCCCGAGAAACCTTTCAAATGCTCCGGAACTTTCGGAACCCATTACCACGGCATAGGTGTTTACAGTGGCACAGTACTCATCTATTTCCTGTACTACATTACCCTGTCGCACCATGGTATTTATTTGTAAGCGGCCTCCGGTCCGGGTGGAAATTTTTTCTTTCAGTTCGTTAAGCTTTTCCTCTGCATCTGTTATCAGTTGGTCTATGCTGCAGGCCGGTGCCGGCACTTCACTGAATGCCATCGGGATAAGACAAACATGTATCAATGATAAATTGGCACCGATTACACAGGCTATATCAGCTGCATAATTAACTGCGTTCAGCGAAATAGCTGAAAAATCAGTGGGGGCAACTACTATTTTCATAACAAGTGTTTAATCATTAATTAATAATACTGTACCAGTGCTATATGTTGATAGTCTTTCAGCACACCTTCATCCACAAACTCCACATCACCGCCATTTTCCAATACTTTTTCCATTACATCATCCACGGCATCTTTTATATATGAAAACCGGTTGTACGGTTCAGCTGCTTTATTAATCACCTCTTCAGTGCTGCCATGCTCTGCTGCATACATATAATTTTTTTCCACCACCAGCAGGCGGCCTTTATGGTTCATGGCTTCTTTCCATACTTCTCTCATCCCTGCTGCCAGTTTCTTTTTTCCTGCGGCATCATCCAACTGGTTCAGCAAGTCTTTTTGCTTCACTTTTTTCCAGTCGTCTATATGTGTGGCCAGCACATCCTTCAATTCCGGCTGTGTTGCTTCTTCATAATTGCCATGCACATATTCGATCACAGCGCTGCCATGCTTCGTTAATTTTTTAAAATGTCCCATTATTCTTTCAGTACCCAATACAAACAGCGGCAGGTGATAGGCATTGAGGATAATATCCAATGAATTGTCTATATGGCGCAAAAACTTTTCCATCAGTATCTCTTTCCGTTCTGCTGAATCAGAGAAATTTGCCACCCGTTCCGGAGCATCATTTAGATAAGCATTGACCGACTCGGGTGTATTGGATACAATTCTCACAAAGCTCGTTGAGTTACCAAGGTATATCCTGCTTTCTCTGCCGCTCAGCAGCAATACCAGGTATTTGTGAAGGTTTTTCTTACTGTATACCAGATCCCGGATCTCGAATGATTCATCCACAATTACTTTTTCTTCCACGGAAATATCCAGGTACAGCACTTTTTCAAACACCGGTGACACATAAATTGCAATGCTCTTTTTACATGTATTGTAATTGAGGCTTTTAATGATCGCCCTGAGTTTCTGCATTACCAGCACTCCCATTTCAGTTGGATAGTTTGTCCTTAATTCACGTTCTGCTTTATCTGCAGCCGTTTTTAAAGAATGGGCCAATTCCGTTTTCAAACTCATTTTAGGCTCAAACGGTACAATCAATGATACGGAAGGGCGATAGTGTACAGCTTCAAGCACTTCTCTTATTTCAGGTGTAAGAACCGGGGTCATAGTATATGTTTTAGATAGTGAAGCTACTTTTGTATATGGTGAGTAATATTGACTGCTATCACCAAAAGCTTTGATTGTCGTCATTTATCCGGCAAAAAGAAAAAGTACCCGCAGAGTAAACGGCGGAATAAACGATGTTGGATTGTGTGAACGGTTTTATGTGATAAGGTACAGCTATGGCAATTGTGCTTTATATTTTTACTGTCCCTTTATTCTCTTAATAAATGCCAGGAATACTTTCCAGTTCCATCCTTCAAACCTTCCCCGCTGCACCACCAGGCTGTTACCATCCGGATGTTGCAGGAAGTAATGAAATACAAATTTTCCCCGGGAATTTTGCCAGCCTGTTACCTGGCCGAATCGCAAATCATTAAAAACAAGCGTATCATTCCATTTTTCCACCGTATAAAACTGTTTGGAGAAACGAATGAGTTGCTGAAGGTCTTCGTGATCGTTCACAGGGTTTAATAAAGTATCGTTCCGGGGGAAATACTGAAAGCTGATCTCTTTCTTACTGTCAAATAATGACCGGAAGCCAACATGATAACCGCTATCATTGCCTGCCACCACAAACCATAACCAGTTTTGAAGCGGTGCAGGTGTGGTAAAATACCGGGTATAGCTGATCTGCTGTTGCTGCAGAATGTTCTTTACATCTGTATCTATTTTTATTTTATTGAATGTACAATAGAGAAGGTAAAAGGCCGGTACAATAAGACCGATCCGCCACCATTTTTTTCTTTTTGGGGTATACCGGTTTAAATAAATCAGCGCCACTGCCGCAATACCCGGCCCAATAGAAAAGAAGGGATCGGCTACATATATGGCATTGAATGAAATCCGCCGGTGACTGAATGGCTCCAGCCAGCCAACACCATAATTATTAAAGGCATCAATAAAAATATGGATGAAGATGACACCGCCGAAAAAAAGCAGCCACCTCCCAAGACGTATATTATGCGGCCGGTGCCATCGTTCTGCCAGCAAAGCAAGCAAGGATGTGATGAAGGCACAAAATAAAAACGAATGGGTAAATCCCCTGTGTGCCAATAGGCCGGAAGGGGTATCCATCCACATGCCTGTTAAAAAATCCACATCAGGCACACTTTGGGCGATAGCTCCCCACAGCATTGCCTTTTTTCCAAGGGTTTTTCCTGCAAAGGCCTCACCCATACAGGCCCCCAAAGCAAGGTGGGTGATGGAATCCATAGTTATTTTTTTATACTCCTCATTTCACTTATACCAATTTGTGGTGCATTTCAAATTTCCGTTTGGCGAAACCCATCCCTTATAAAAGTATTTTATTTAAAAATACGCAACCCCCTCCCACAGAAGACGGCGACCCTGCTATTGCAAAGGTATACAGACGGCATTGTGAAAACCTGAATTGATTTTTGAGTTTTTATTTATGATGTGCAATAAATAAAGGCAGCTTTACTCCTTTCATCAATACATCTGCCATACTTTCACGAAACCAGCGGCTGACAGTACCCCTTCTGTAAGCGCCAAGCACCACCAGCGTATTCTGCCCGGTTTGTTTAAGGTGCTTTACAATTTCATCCTCTGCAAATCCTTTAAGCATCGTAAATTTTGTTTTGGGATAATGCCTTTTCATATATTCTTTGAACAGCTTATTATCCGCCAGGTGCATAGAAGAGATATAAGGATTCACAGAAACCACTTCTGTTTCCAGGTGTTTCAGTTGCGGCAATAAATAACTGAACATTTTAATGGCATATACTGAGGATGGTTGACCGTCATACAATAAAACGATTTTATTGATGAGTTTAAATTTGGCAGGTACAACCAGCACCGGGCATTGTGCATCACCCAATAAATCACGCATAAACCGGGTGGGAAGTTTTTCTTCATAATGGGTCAGTGTCTCTTTCGAATCGATCACCATCAGATCAGCATATATACTTTCATGCTTAAGTTCATGTATCGCAATATTGTGATCGTGGTGCACGGTGTATTCCAGCTTTTCTTTCTGGCAGGTCTTTTCAAAATCCTGAGAGGCTGCCATGCGGGTGGCTTTGTCTTTTGCCTCAAATTTTTTTAGCTTTTCTTCAGTTGCCCCGCTTTCTGTAATCAGTTCATATATTTTATAACTGGTATAGGCGGGATCATCCAAGAAAACACCCACCAAATGCGTATTTGTTTGTTTTGCCAGGAAAATAGCATAATCCCTGGTGCTCTCTGAGTATTTAAGTCCGTCGAAAGCCGCGATAATTTTTTTCATATATTTTATTTCTTATGCTTCTGTTCAAAGCTAATACGTGGATGGTCCATTACACCTGATGGTGATTAGCCAACGGTGTGATAATAATCAAACAGCAAGGATGGGCTTATCCATCCTTTAAAAATAGCTATTGAAATGCTGGCTGCAGAAATTACCGGTGTGCTATAAAAACCGGCAACAGGTGGTCTGCTATTATATTTTTTACAAAACTCTTTTTAAGAAGCTGCGACAAACCTGAACGGCCGTATGAACCACATACCAACAGCGCAGATTTGTTTTCTGAGATCCATGTACTGAAGTGTTTTTTTGGATTTATATCCAGTTTGAATAAAGTAAGGTTATTAAAATGCCGTGCTGCCAGTTCTTCTATAAGTATTTTATCCGGAAAATCCTCCCCTGCATCTTCATTAGCATACACCAGCAGGGTTTGCAAGCTGTTAAATTCCGGAAACAGGTAAGCAAATTGCTTAATGGCAAATACAGCATCCTCGCTGCCATCATACGCCATAATAATACTTTCGGGAAAATTAAATTTTTCAGGCACCAGCAAAACCGGGCAGGCCATATCGTTCAGTACTTCCCGCAAATATTCATTTGGAAACGGAGTGTCTGCTTCCTTATAAAAAACCTCACTGCCAATGATCATAAGGTCTGCATAACGGCTTTCTACCTTTAACTCCGTGATAATAAAATCATAAAAATCCTTATGCACCCGGTAATCAATTCCGTTACCCTGGCAAAGTTTTTCAAACCGCTCAATATTTTGCTGTACCAACGCTGATTCATCGCTTTCTATCAGTGGAGTAAACTGGTCGCGGGGACTGCCGGCATAATTCCATAAATTAATCAATTGGGCCTGGGGCAAAAAAACCCCGGTAAGCAATACCGGTTGCAGTTCATTCACCCTGCGGGCAAATTCAAATGCACCAGACGGGAAATTGGCACCCTCAAATGCAAGAATTATCTTTTTCATATTAATAATTTTATTACCCGCAAAACCTGCTGACTGGTAAAGGTACTTTGCCGGGGGAGCTGATAAAATGACGGGAAATTGATACCAGTGTGATTTTCGTCAGTATCCTTAAAGAGTAAAATGCGGCAATACCGGATCAGCATCAATATAAAGAGCTACACAAGTCATCTTTTGATAAACCCATTCACTATATCCTTGCAGGAGTTATGTTCGGGCAACGATCATTTATCGCATACAAAAAGGCCGTTATGTCCGGAGCAGCGCTATTTCGATGATACTGACATTCAATAAAAAAATAAAACAACTGCTCATTTTAGGGTTACTGCTCCTGTTGATCATTATTGCTATCCGGGAGCTTCGACTATTTATGCCCGGTATCCTGGGTGCTATAGCGTTGTATATCCTGAGCAGGGGAACATATTTTCAGCTTATCTACCACAGAAAGTGGAAAAAAAGTGTAACGGCGCTGCTGTTCTTGCTATTTTACTTTGTTTTGCTGGGATTACCGATCTATCTTTCTGTACGCCTGCTCAGTCCGAAAATAAATGCACTGGTGGAAAATCATGCTGACATTTTCAATGATGTAAAACAGGCGGTGACAGAAGTGCAGGAAAAAACGGGAATAACTGTGATTACTGATAATTCCCTCAATGAATCTTTTCAAAAGCTGGCCGATGCCTTGCCTTTTTTACTTAATAACACAGTCACTTTACTAACCAACCTCATCATTCTGTTGTTCTTTCTTTATTACCTGTTGTACCATGGTAAAGAAATGGAAAAAGTATTATTCCAGTTTATTCCGCTGAAGGAAGAAAATACCGGCAAGGTTGCTTCAGAAACAAAACGATTAATAAAAGCGAGTGCCCTGGGTATTCCACTAATATCACTTATACAGGGTATTACGGCTACGATTGGTTACTACCTGTTTAATGTGGGTGATTATATAATTTGGGGATTTCTTACAGGTGTTTTTGCTTTTTTTCCTGTGGTGGGAACAATGATAATATGGATACCGCTGGTGGTGTATATGTATTCCACTGGTAATACATTGAACGCAACCGGGTTATTGCTCTACAGCATAGTGGTCACCGGAAATATAGACTATCTTTCGAGGATAACTATTATGCGAAAAATGGGGGATGTACATCCGGTCATTACGGTATTGGGAGTACTTATTGGCCTCAGCCTGTTTGGGTTTATTGGATTGATATTCGGCCCGCTGCTGGTAAGTTATATCATCCTGCTTTTCAAAATTTATATGAGTGAGTTTGTGGAAATAAAAGCAGAAACGGGGTAAGCCAATAGCGCTGATACTGATAAAAAAACCGGCTGATTATTTACCTATATATTTGGCTGCGATTATTACTCCTGCTGAATAAAAAATTAAAGCCCCTTTATGAACGGGAAATCTTTTTTATTTAAGTACTTTGCAGCACCAAAATTTATTCCATGAAAAAAATGCCACTTTCCATTGTCCTTTTTCTAATCACATTGTTTACCTATGCCCAGAAAGAAAAAGTGTACAGTTCACTTGAAGATGCACTAAAAAATCCATCAAGTGTTTATATACTGTCGCTGACCAATAAGGGCCTGAAAGAGATTCCTGAAAGTATTATACTGCTTACCAATCTTACCACGCTTGACCTGGCCGGCAACAAACTTTCATCCATACCTGAAAGCATCATCAAATTAGAAAAGCTGACAGAACTTGATCTTAGTTATAATAAATTCAACACCCTTCCTGAAAACCTGACCCTGCTGACCAACCTTACTGAACTTGACTTAAGCAATAATCATTTGTCTGTTCTGCCGGAATCAATTACTAAATTGATCCATCTGGATCAATTGTACCTCAATAACAATAAACTCACCGTCTTTCCTGATTTTCTGCCAAGGCTGAACAATCTGACAGAGATATATCTATATGGTAACCTGATCCGGTCAATTCCGGAGTCTGTTTCAAAGCTTTCTAAACTTACTGAAATTGGATTGGGCGGAAACCTGCTTAGTTCACTCCCTGAAAGTATCAGCCAGCTGACGAACCTGAAATACCTGGCTTTACCTTATAATAAGTTTACCGAATTACCCGGCTGTATCACCCGGCTTGCCGCCCTTTCAGTATTAGATATGAACAGCAATAAATTATCTTCATTACCGGAAAGCATTGGCAATCTTTCTGCGCTTACAGAATTATACCTGGAGGGAAACAAATTAACCATGCTTCCGGAAACAGTTACCGGGTTAACCAATCTTACCCTTATCAATCTGAAACAAAATACATCGCTAAAGTTATCACCTGCTGTAAAGAATTTTATTGCTGAAATAAAAATATAATCCCTGCTTATTGCCATAGCAATTATTTCGGTCAGGAGGGTGGTGGGGTAGCCATTTGTATTTATTGAGTATCAAAATGCCGAAGTGTGGGCTGTTCACTTCTTCATTCATCTGCTCCTTGCTCCTCTGTTTATCTGTTCCTTGTTCCTCTGTTCGATATTCTCTTCTATCTTTGCCGGTCATGGGTCAAAAAAAATTAGTCCGCTTTGCTGAGCTGGAAACATTTCCAAATGTGCTTCAGTATCCTGCCGGTACTGCCGGTACATGGAATGAATTTTTTAAAAATAAAAATCCTATTACACTTGAATTGGCCTGTGGCAAAGGTGAGTATGCGGTGGGACTTGCCCAGTTATACCCCAATCAAAGTTTTATCGGTATTGACCTGAAGGGCAACCGTATTTGGGTGGGCGCCAAAAAAGCCATTCAGCAAAATCTCGGGAATGTAGCATTTATCCGCACTCAAATAGACCGGGTAGCAGAATATTTTGCGCCAAAAGAAGTGTCTGCCATCTGGATCACATTTCCTGACCCGCAGTTAAGGTTGTCAAAAGCAAAAAAAAGGCTTACGCATCCAAAATTTCTGCGTTTGTACCAACAATTCCTTGCTCCCGGTGGTTACATACATCTGAAAACGGACAGTCCTGAACTATACCGTTTTACCAAATTGGTCGTTGCGCTATATGGTTGCCCTTTGCATACCGATATGGATAATGTGTTTGCACAGAAACCAGTACCTGATGAATTGAAAATAAAAACGCATTACGAATCATTGGATATTGCGGGCAGCAACAGGATTCACTATCTCTGTTTTTCATTGCCTGGCAATTTGGATAAAGAAAAAGATACGGAGCTAAAAGAAAAACTATTGATGCATGAAGGAGTTGACTGAAGGAATCGATTATTATATCAATGAAGATGGTTATGTGGTACTTACCGAAAAGTACCACCTGGACAAAGGATATTGCTGCGGTAATGGCTGCAGGCATTGCCCTTACCAGTTTGAAAATGTGCCCGAACCGAAGCGTAGTGAATTGAAGTTGGCTGCCGCAAATAATAAACAATAGCCTGCCTTCGGCATTTATGTTGGCCACGAATGGCACCAATGGCGCTAATAATACAGAATTAAATATAAATGAAGATTGCCTTCGGTAATTTTTTTGCTGCCACGAAATCACACGAAAAAATACAAAGAAAAGGCTTTGTGGGCTTCGTGGCCTTTGTAGGAAAATATTTTACGACATAAGAAACTTAACTTACCCGTAGTTATTGAATTCGTTTTATTTCGTGGCTATCCTCCACTACGTCTACAGCTATTTGTATTCAATTGTATTCTTTCGTGACATTGGTGCCATTCGTGGCCAACTCCCGCTGCGCCAGCAGCTATTTGTATTCAATTGTATTCTTTCGTGACATTGGTGTAATTCGTGGCTAGCCCCCACCCGAAGCGGTTGCATGGTAATTATTATCTTTATTGCATGGCAACAAAAAAGTCCTCCGAAAAGTTAAAGGCCCTGAAGCCGTCTGGCAAAAGAGAAGAAAATTTTTTTGAACTCGTATTTGAAGTGGCACGGCAGATACCAAAGGGAAGAGTGACATCGTATGGTGCTATTGCGGCCTGCCTCGGTGCAAAATCTTCGGCCCGTATGGTGGGTTGGGCCATGAATGGGTGTAACAGGGTGCGGCCTAAGGTGCCAGCACACCGGGTGGTAAACAGGTTGGGGATCTTATCGGGCAAACATCATTTTTCTCCTGTAGTACTGATGGAACAGCTACTTAAAAAAGAAGGTATTAAAGTAAAGAATGACCAGGTGGTGGATTTTAAGAACTTGTTTTGGGACCCGGCGGAAGAGTTGGGATTTTAGTTGTAACAAGTTTCATTTTATTTCTCAAAATATTTCAAGCACCAAAGAAAAAGGCTTTTACTAAAATAAAGGATTGAATAAACAATCAAACGATCGGACAGGCTCTCAGGATGGTATCACTGCTGTACCTTTGTAAGGGTGGGAAAATAAATTCCAAAAAAAATTAGTTTTTATTTACTAAATCATTTAGTTTTGTTTCCGGACAGCAAAAAGCTGACTTACAATACGAAACCTATAAATTAAATTTATGTCAAAATCAGAAAAAACAACAGACACGTCAAACACTAACAGTGAAAAATTTAAAGCCCTCAAGCTTACCATGGATAAGATTGAGAAGGACTATGGCAAAGGAAGTGTAATGATGATGGGTGATAAAGCCGAAACTATGCAGGAAGTAATTTCCACCGGTTCACTGGGGCTGGATGTAGCACTTGGCATTGGCGGCCTGCCAAGAGGAAGAGTAGTAGAAATATACGGCCCGGAATCTTCCGGTAAAACAACCCTGGCCACTCATGTAATAGCCGAAGCACAAAAGAAAGGCGGCATGTGTGCCTTTATAGATGCAGAGCATGCTTTTGATAGTGCTTATGCTAAAAAACTGGGTGTGGATGTAGATAATCTTTTAATATCACAACCAGACTATGGCGAGCAGGCCCTCGAAATAGCCGACCGACTTATCCTTTCCGGTGCTTTGGATGTGGTGGTGATTGACTCTGTGGCAGCCCTTGTTCCCAAAAGCGAACTGGAAGGTGAAATGGGAGACAGTAAAATGGGACTGCATGCACGGCTGATGAGCCAGGCCCTTCGAAAACTGACTGCCACTATCTCTAAAACAAATACCATCTGCATTTTCATCAACCAGTTAAGGGAAAAAATCGGGGTGATGTTTGGCAACCCGGAAGTTACTACCGGCGGTAACGCATTAAAATTTTATGCTTCCGTTCGTTTAGATATCCGCCGGATGACACAGGTAAAAGATGGCGATGAAGCAATAGGTAACCACGTAAAGGTGAAAGTGGTAAAAAATAAAGTGGCTCCGCCATTCCGGGCAGCCGAATTTGATATCATCTTTGGTGAAGGTATTTCCAAAACCGGTGAAATCGTTGACATGGGTACCGAACTGGGCATCATACAAAAAAGCGGAAGCTGGTACAGCTACAACAGCGATAAACTGGGCCAGGGCCGTGATTCCGTAAAACAACTGATGGTGGATAATCCTGAGCTGGCCAAAGAAATTGAAACCAAGATCAGGGAGAAAATAAAAGAAATGCAGTTGGCTTAAGCCTGCTGCCTCTACCATTTTTCCAATAGTATTCATCCCGGTTTTGCCTTCACTCCGGTCAAAAAAGAAGCACTTCCCAAAAGGATAATTCGCAGCATTTTGCTGAAACCTGATGCATTTCCGGAACACACCGGTATTTTATAAAGGTCAATTGGGCTGGTTTAATTTGTTTTATATGTGTTAGTAACTATAAAAATGGGACTGCCCGTAAAGGCAGAATAGTAAGTATTACCGTTCTCACTTAAAATGTGGGAACGGTTTTTTATTCCGGTTATGTTTGCATTTTACTTTATTATACCATATACCAATAGACATTGTAACGAGATAATCCCCGGGTAAAAATAACTGTATCGTACTGGGAAAAAGGATCTGCTTGTCTGCAGCTACTGTGTAAGGTGTATCTCACGGCAGCATAATACCATTTTGATAGTAAAACAAACTGTCCCCTTTTTACAGAAGCCTGTCCACAAAGTCTGCAACCTGCGGACCAGCGGCAGACAGGGGTAATTTATCAGTGCTATTTCAAAGTCCGAAGGGTATTCGATTCAAAAAAGGGGAATCTTTTAACTCATTTGGCTGGCAGCCAACTTATGCCGAATCTCCATTAATAAATAGCCCATCAGAAAAGCCATAACTCTTTGGCTCCCGGCATTATACCACAATCCTGTTGGCCTATTTTATATTTACTATTGGCAGGTTAGGGAGCTTTTTCACAATTTTTTAATATGAATTGATTTGGTCAATGTTTAAACATCGTATATTTGATTGTCCTCTTTGCAACCAATGGGCAGAAAATACCGATATTAATAAAAAAATGCCGGCACCAAACAACAAAACATCCATCGCCTCCTGGCTTCACCTTCTTTTTGGTGTGGTCATTATTGTAACGTTCTTTTTGCCCTGGGTTTCCTGGGATGGTACCCTGGTAAAAGGTTCTGCTATGGCTACCGGTGATTTTTTTGCCATCTCAGAAAAAAAATTCGGGTTAGCTAATCCGTTCCCCCAGTTCAGCTTTTCCTTTTATGTTTTCTGGTTAATTCCTGCGCTGGCTGCTGTGTCTGGTGCATTGATGCTTGCTAAAAAGAAAACAGTTCCCTTTTCCTATATTACCGGCGCCTTGTCATTGGCTCTTTTTACCGTCTATTACCTGTTCACCAATACCTTAATTGACCTGGGTATTGGTAAAAATGTATTCGGAATGTTAAAGCCTGCCGCTTACATCCACGTAGTTGCTGCTTTGGGCCTCATTATCACTGCCTTTTCTCCAAAAAATTTGTTGCCAAAGATATTCTGGCTGCTTACAGGTCCGGTTATTGTATATGCTGGATATAAATTCGGGGAGAAATATATTATGTCTGAAACGCATACTGCCACAGAAGATGTAAAAGCCGATTATACGGTAGATGCAACCAAACTTATAAAAGAGTTCATCACTAATGATACCGCCACCAATAAAAAATATCACGACAAAATGATAGTGGTGGATGGTAATGCAGCAGTTGTGGAGATACTGCCTGATTCCACCAGCACCATTAAGTTTGAAGACAGTACCGGTTCCTATGCTATTTTTTCGCTGGAAAAAAATGAGTTTGAAAAAGTAAAAAAAATAAAGCAGGGAGATGCGGTATCACTGAAAGGCGTATGCAGCGGCAGCATTTACAGTGAAATATTAAGCACCACCGCTATTACATTCAAAAGAGCAACATTTAATTCAAAAAAATAAAAACAAAAACTCAACACAAATGAAAAAAACAATTTTAGCAGTATCATTACTCGTTATGACGGGTGGAGCATTCGCTCAAAATCTCACCACTTCATCTGCCACTGTATCTTTTGATGCCACCACACCAATTGATGCATTGCCCAAAGCAGATAACAAAACCGTTATCGCCTCATTGAACTCCACCACCGGCGCTGTACTGTTTGAAGCAGCTGTAAATAATTTTGCATTCAGCAACCCCAAGATACAGGAGCATTTTAATGGCGCTAACTGGATGAACTCCGCTACTTTTCCGAAATTTTCTTTTTCCGGAAAGATTGACAAATTATCTAAAGTAAAATTTGCGAAAGACGGTACTTATAATGTTACTGTTACCGGTAACCTCACTGTAAAAGGTGTAAGCAAGGAGGTAAAAACTCCTGCCACTATTACCGTTGCAGATGGCAAAGTATCAGCAGCTACTGCTTTCAGTATTGTACTGGCCGACTATGGTATTTCAGGCGCCCCTATTGATGGTGGTAAAGTGTCTAAAGAGCCTAAGATTACTGTTGCTGCAACATTCTGATAAACACTTTTCCCTTATGAAAGAAATAGTCCCGGTTAACCGGGGCTATTTTTTTTGATGATGCTCCAATTTGAAAGAGGGTTGTCCGCTAACTGCCAAGCCTGCTGAGGTGAATATACATTCGCTCAGATCAGTATAAACAGCGGGATAACTGCCAATGTCATTCACGGTAAGGTCAGTTTATATATTGCCCAAAACTCCGGATATTGCCACTGCACTTTTTTTCCCAACACAAAACTATCAAGTATTTTCAGGACGCTACAATCCCCGTAATGCCTAATAGACAGTAGAAAAACATCTTTCTATAATTTTTCCCGGTTGCCGGTATACTATCTGTTTTATTATACTCCCTGCCGTGTTTCACAGGCAGGCTCATGGGGTAAAAATCCATCATTAAAGACAACATATATTTCCCGCAGCTCCGTCTGCGCTGGATAATTTTAAAGCAGAAAAGGTGCTAAATAAAAAAACCGTTTTGTTAGTTACAAAACGGCCAGTTATTTTCATGCACTATTTTACAGTTATACATCCGCCCACATCCTGAATAAATTACTATGTGTTTGTAATAACAAATTTGCTTCCGGTGAATGCATATCTTTTTGATGCAGTACCGCATGCACCTGGTTTATATCAAAAAGTATCTGGCGCTGCTCCGGCGAAGCCACATTACTCTGCACCCAGGTTACCACCGCCACTCTTTCACCACTTCTTATTTCATTTACACAGTGGAGATACTGACAGGGGTATAAGACAGCATCCCCTTTTGCCGGTTTGAAAACCACATTGCCGGAAGCTGTTTGCAAGATCAGCTCACCACCTTCGTAGGTGGAGGGATCGCTTATGAAAATAGTCATGGCAAGGTCTGTCCGCATAGGTGGTTTTCCCATAACAGGACTGTCCACATGCCAGCCATAATATTTTCCGGTTGTGTATTTGCTCACTATTGGGGGATGGATCTTTTTGGGTAATGCCGCAATATTAAACAAAGGGCTGGTGGCCAATGCTTCATTCACGATTTCCTGTACCTGGGCAAGTACTTTATTATTCTCAGCAGCCTGCAGGTTATTCTTTACATCTCTCGCCGCCATGCTGGCGGTTGCTTTTCCATCAATAAATTCAACAGATGGAAGCAATCTTTCTATCCGTTCCATTTCTTCCGGCTTCAGTAATGCAGGTATCTGGATAAAGTATTTACTCATGTAATGAAACAGTGACTATAAAATGGCTAAAATTCCGGGCGATTTTTGTACTGCAAATTTCAACAACTGCTGCTCATCAATTTTTTCTGCAGACAGGGTGCTGAAGGTGGCAGGGTTTCGTTGGTTTTTCCTTTTGCAGCAAATTACAACATCACTATTCATTCCGGATAGTGTAACCCTTAATGAAGCCGTGGATATATCCATCTGTACCGGCAATGCCAGGATGAGTTTAGATGTACTGTAAGCCGTAGTGCCGTCTGTAACAATAAATCCGTTTGCGGTTTTCTTTATTTCCGTTGGACTAAAATTAAACGTTACCATTTCTTCCAGTGCCTCGTACTGCTGGTGGGAAATAGTTTCCACATCGGCCTTTTGATGTTTGTTTTTTTGCTTAATAACGCCGGTGGTAGCCGTATGGTTATATTCAGCATCCTGATTTGTGCCGCCGGATGGTTCAAGCAAAAGAGCTGATAGTTTTTCTTTCTTAAGTTTTTGTGTTATAAACAAACCTGCTGTGCCGGCGCCAAGTACCAGTACGTTTGTTTCCACCAGTTTTTTGTAAGTAGGCACGGTTTCAAACAATAGTTTGGGTGCTACCATCCCCGCCGGCAGTATAACTGCCAGGTTGGAAATAAAATTTCTACGCTGCATAGAGTCAGTTTGATTTTATGGTCCGTAAAAAGCAACCGGGGTGTGGCCGGCAACTATCAAAATATAATCAGTTATTCCTTAACAATCTTATATGTGGTGCCGTCTTCCAATTTCAGCGTGTATATGCCCGCTGCATATCGCTCCATGTTTACTGTTTGCTGAAGATTGGTCAGGCTAATATGTTGCACCACTCTGCCCTGCTGATCTGCTAATATCGCTTTTTTATTTTGAATTGTACCAAACTGCTGTATAGTTAATTTGTCTGTGACCGGGTTGGGGTATAGGGAAATTACGATTCCGGCCTTTAGATTAATGACAATCACATTGCTATAGATTATTTTGCCAGACAGTTCCAGGGTTTTCAGGCGGTAGTAATTCTTGCCTGTAGCCACCTGTGCATCCACTAAGGAATAGGTATCTCCGGCGCCGGGTGTTACAGTTCCAAGGGTTCTGTAGCTAGAGCCATCTGCACTTTCTTCAACAGTAAATTCCTGTGCATCCTGCTGGTCAGCGACTTTCCATTGAAGGGTTACGGTTTTGTCGGAATTCAATTTTCCGGTAAAACTGATAAGCTTGACTGGTAAAGGGAATAAACCCATAAAGGCACAATTTGAGCCCAAGGGAAATCCAGGCGGGTTTGTGTTAGTTCTATTTGTTGGATCCCAGTTAGCCTGGTTAATTATGGCATTTCTTACGTCCGTGGCAGTGGTCAGCGTAGCCGCGCAGTTGGTGAATCGGGCATTATCAAATTCAGAAGCGGAAACTTGAAAGGTACCTATCCAAACTGCTGTTGAAGCAGCACCGTTGAAAACAGGGGGTTTCCAACTTGCATTACTGGAATTTGAACAAGTTCCGTCCCAATCGGTATTATTAGCATCAACGCAATCACCACCAGGTGCTACAGTAGCAACATTCATTTGAATGCCGCTGATAAGGGTGGGTGTTGCTACTGTTCCCTGGTATGCAAATATCTGGTCTCCTGTTGTTGATAAACTTAAGGCAGAGCCTGTGACAGTGCCTGCTGAAGTACCATTGCCGGCCTGCCTGGCAGTAAGACCTCCAATAATAATTTCTCTTCCTGCGGGCAATGCAATGCTTGTAAATATTACTGTTGTTTCACCCCCCCGGAATGAACCAGGACTTAACCAACCATTATCAGTAAAATTAATTACTGTACCGGCGGTGATACTTCTTAACAATACAAAAGAAAAAGAATCAGTTGCTGCCGTAGCTGAGTGATAACCTGTAAACGCAATATCACCAAGTACAAGTGTCGTTTGTGCTTTTACCGAAGTATTTAAAGTAATGAAAAGAACAGCAGTTATCAATAGTCTGCCAACCCGGGAGTAAAGAAGTTTCATATTAATAGATTTTGGTTGTTTATTTCAAGTGTCTAAAATTAAAACTATTTGAGGGAAACAAATGTTTTTACGCAAACAAATATCACACCATTTTCATTTGAATTGCATACCGGCTTTTATTCCAAAAGAATCCAGCCTGCTTCCTGAAAAAAAACCTTCATTGGTGTAAACGATATTTATTTTAAGCAATTTATAATCAACCGCTTTTACCAACAGTCCATTTGCTTTATTGCATTCAATAATCGTTCCTGGAACAGATGTATCGTCATAAGTGTTTGCACTTATTTCCGCTTCTGCAATCCCTATAAACCAATCATTAATAGAAGTGCCTGCTCCTTTATTCCAGGGATTGCAGGCATTTACCAGTCTTACAATTTCGGCAGCAGTCATCGCATTCCAGTTGATGGTAAGATCTTTTGCGCCGGGCATTTCGTAATACGCAGCTTTTGTTTCATCCTGCGAAATGGCCGGTATCACAGTCCCATAGGTTAAAATTTTCAACAAATTGGCAGCCTGCTTTGCTGCCAGAAAGGCCAGTTTAGATTGCAGTGTGCCATAGGTGTCGTTGTCTTCTATGGATATTTTTTCCTGCATAATGATGGGTCCGGTATCAATTCCATCATCTGCCTTATGCACCGTTACCCCCGCTTCTTTATCATTATTAAGTAAATGCCTGAGTATGGGTTGTGGCCCCCGGCATTGCGGTAATAATCCATAATGGAAATTAATAAATCCTTTAGTAGGCAATTGTAATATTTCCGGGGTGATAATAAACGGGAATGTCATGAGTAAGCCCACTGTAACATCATATTGTTTTATAGCTTCGGCCAGTTGCATTTTATAATCATTCTTACTGAGGAGGAGCAGGGGAATATTCATATCCTTCATTAATTGCTGCAGGATATGCTGCATTTCCTTATTGCGCCTGGTAGTGGCAACGGCGGCCACCTTGCCATAAAAGAGGAACTCCTTTATACCGGGTATTGCCACCGGGTTGTTGCAGAGTATCAGCGCTTTCACGTCATTCATCAGTATTCATATTTATCAACGGGTAAAAAAAAGAAGATAGGAAATCATTTTTTAAATACAGAGGTACGTGTTTCGCCAATTGGAATTTTCACCTGCATGTAATTTTTCATTCGTAAACGCATGCCATGCCAAATCCATATTTTCTGCTTCGTTACTTACAGTAATTTCCATATTGTTTTTGCAGGCAGCGGGATAGGATGGCCCATAGCTATACTGTGTGGCTGGATCAATCTTCATCCATCCCCGCGGGCTTTCAAACAAAATTTCCGTTAATGATTTGACCACAGTAGTGGCATTGGTATTTCCCGAATGGTGTTGCCGGTAAATTTCGCTTACTATCAAACCCGTTTCCCAGCCGAGCAATGCAAAATAATTTACCGGGTTACCAGTTGCAGAGGAATAGGTTTCCCTGAACTGGCTGTTGGCAGTATTTTTCAATGAAGAATGCCAGGGAATATATCCTTTTACCCTGTCTATACTGAATTCGGCGCCGGATGAATGGATAAGTGATTCGTCCAGCATCATCGGTGATACATAGAGATTAAGGTTATATTTTTTTTGTAACGGGGAAACATCCCCGTAAAACCTTTCAGCCTGGTCGCCGGAAAAAAGACAGAGCAATGTATTTGTATCAGAATGCTGTTCAAGAAAAGCAGCCACCGGCTCAAGGGTAAACTCATTAAGATTGATACTGGTAATATGGTTATACCGGGGTATACCTCCGTTTACCTGGTGGTTGTTGAGCATAGAAAAACATTGCCGGTAGCCACCATCATAATACGATACAACATTTACAGCCTGTTTATTGGTTTCAAGGGCCGCCAGTTTACCGGTAAGGCCTGCATGCATACAAAAATTAAGTGAATGGGTGATGGTTGTTTGTGCGGGTTGCCAGCTATCGGGAAAATTGGCGCCAAAGTTAACGACGAGTAATATTTTATTACTCGCGGTAAACAGGGGGTGGAGCATTTCAGTAATTCTTGTATCAGCACATAGAATAACAATATCGGCATCGTCCTGCAGCAGCATTTTTTCAGCTTTTGAATAGATATCCTGTTCATTTACTCCAAAGCCAATATTATCGGTAACCAGTTTTATATCTTCAAATACACCCTGTTTTTTTAAATTTTCTTTCAAGCCGTTAAGCAGTTCAAGCCCAAGGGATGGAAACAGGGTGGAGCGGGGCATTAAGATTCCGGTTCGAAGCATTTTTGCAGCCTTGGTGATAAAATAATTTACAAGGTATAATTGTCCAAAAGATTCTGTGGGTAAAAATAATCCCTCTTCACCAAAAAGTGGAAGAGGGATTATTACTAGAATAAGACTGTATTAGTTCCTGCTTGGGAAAATACCTTCCAGGCAGATAATATAATTCATCCCTAAATAAGGAGACATGTTGCTGAATGGCTGGTTGCTGCCAGTAAGGCCTGCCGCAAGTGTGGATTGTGCAGGCGCCATTGGCACCAGGTCAGTTGCTACGGCTGTAAAAATATTGCCGGTTGCAGCAAACCGTTTATTAGTAGCATCATCCGACAGGCCTGCTGTGTCATTATTCACCTGCAGGTTAACGGCACCCGTAAGGGGATGATTATGCGTTGGTAAATTAGCCGTGAGCAGGGTTACTGTGTTAGTACCCGCCACTTCGCCCAGTATAATACCCGGTAAACCAGGTCCCTGACCTGTGCCTAAAGCTATCCGACCCCTGAAATCCGGCAATTGAAAAGTGACTATTCCATCACCTCCATAAGTAGTGCCCAGCAATGAAAACAAAGCCGTGTTCTGAGCTATAGATAGTAGCTGGCCCTGGCAAAATGCCCAGGTCCGGGGATTAAAATTTCCGGCAAACATGCGGATTTCCGCCAATGTACCTTCCATATTAAAAAAATTAGATTGTTAGTTAATTTTTGAAAGGCATTAATTCCTGGAAGGGAAAATACCAAACATACAGATAATGTAATTCATACCCAGGTAAGGGGGCATGATGCTGAAAGGCTGGCTGCTGCCAGTAAGGCCTACCGCAAGTGTGGATTGTGCGGGCGCCATTGGCACCAGGTCAGTTGCCACGGCTGTAAAAATGTTGCCGGTAGCTGCAAACCGTTTATTAGTAGCATCATCAGACAGGCCTGCTGTATCATTATTCACCTGCAGATTAACAGAACCGGTAAGAGGGTGGTTATGTGCCGGCATAGTAGCAGTAGTAAGCGTTACCGATGTAGTTCCGGCTATTTCGCCCAACTGTATACTTGGCAATCCGGGCCCCTGACCCGTTCCTACAGCCACACGGCCACGAAAATCGGGTAATTGAAAAGTTGTTTGGCCGTTTCCACCATAGGTGGTGCCTAACAAAGAAAAGAGAGCAGTGTTTTGGGCAATTGATATTACTTGTGCTGAGCAAAAAGCCCAGTTGCGGGGAGCAAAATTCCCGGCAAACATCCTTATTTCAGCGATGGTTCCTTCCATAAAAAAGATTTAAAGGTTTGAAGAAGTGGTTAATACGCTGAAGTTAATATAAATAAGAATATTCTCAATATTATTTTATGCATCCTTTTTTACTAATAAACTAGATTTAATTTCTTAGCCATGAAAGCATAAAAGGATAAGAGTTAACCCCTATTTCTTTTGATCTTTTCTCTTCTGCTGTCATACCCACCCATTGCAGCATGGACACACCAAAATATCTTCCTGCGGCGAAATTGTCTGCAATTTCTTTGCCGCCTCCCTGGTATCCTTCCTCATGAAATACAACAGTGAGAGGTATTCGCAAATGCACACAGGCTGCATAGCTCCAGGCAATGGCCATCATTTCTTCTGCGGCATTATCTTTCCTGCCGGCAATTTCCTTTGCATCCAGGGCAGACCTTTCGGCAGCAGGCACTACCGCTATATGTGCGGCTTCATGCAATATATCTCCGGGGTGTTTTAATTTGCCGGGATCAATTATTATCACTCCCTGCTGAATGGATAAGCCCGGCAAAAAACAATCAGTTTCAATTTCCCTTTGCTGCACAGGGATGCCTATTTCATGCAGAAAAGAAAGTATTATTTCTGTCACTGTTTTTTCATTCATGCGGTTTCCTTTTCCATATTGTCTGCCAATTCATTGGCCATTGCTGTATTCATCAGGCGGAGTTGCTGTATTATTTTTATTTTCTCTTCCGCAGGCACCGGGGATTTGGCAGATGCCGCATCAATTTCTTTTTTTATTACCACTTCATTTGCGAATACTTCTTTTACCCAATTATTAACCAGGCAATCTATTACCAGGTGTACCCGGTCTTCTGTACCTGCATTGTTTACCCGGTGTTTCAGTGAAAGATTCAGGTACCAGCACTGGCCCTCTTTCATCGGTATTTTTTCATCCAAAATATAAAAATCAACCTGCTCATTGGTTTGCACCGGTATATGAAATCTTGCCTCGCCTTCTTCAAAATTCATTTCATGGTCAGTATGTTCTTTTATTATTGCCCCTGCATTTAATTTCATCAGGCGGACTGATGTTTTTTCGCAGGCAAAAAAATCCAGTACTGTTTTTATATAGGGACATTCGCCAAGTAATGGCGTGTCTTTGTACTTCATCATTTCATTACCGGAATTATGCAGGGAGTACACATTACCGGGGTCACCGCCCACCGACCGTAGCGGGATGATGCTCCATCCGCCTTCGTAATGCTTTTTATTGTAATGCTCTTTCCACCTGCCCTCTGTAATCCTGTTTACTTCTGCCTGCATAATGGCTGCATCAAAATATTGTTTCAGTTGCAGGTATTGAATCATCCTGTAAATTAAGGGAATTGCTAAAAAAAGTATTTTTCCAGCTACTTTTTATTTATTTGTCAGCCAACAGGAGGGTGGTGCTGACGCAGGCAAAAAGATAACTTATTAACGATGCCGTTAATTGGCCTTTATTATTTTTTCAACATGTATCAATTTTCCGGCTGCATCAAATCCTTCCAGCACCACTTTAAATGCCCGGCTGATATCATTATTATAAAAATTCAGTTTTATCGATTTTATTTCTGTATCCGTGAATATATCCGGATTCCAGTACAGGGTGGTCCTTTTATCTGATGCAGGTTGCCGGGTATTGGCCGGGCTGTAATCGGGGTTAAAAAATTCTTTCCGGATCGTATAGCCTTTATATGTAACAAATTCAAGTTTGTCCGGTCTTTCTGCTTCCACTTCTTTTTCTTTCGTGTACACAGAAATCGCTCCTCCGGGAAAAGTACTGCCCACTCCTACAAACCCTGCATCAAAATATTTTACCATTGCCACATCTATTGCCCGTATGGAAAGCAACTGGGTTACATCTGCAGGTTGTTCGTTTAAGAAAATTCCCACGGCCCATTTCTGCCCTGAATTGAGGCTGAAATTTTTTCTGCTAACAAAGCGGCCGGCAGTAAATTCCACTTGCTGGATCCTGTTTTTAATATAATCAATAACATTCAGTGACTTGTCAGTTATCGGAGTGGTGGTATTGTCTAATACTTCTTTAGCCTCCCCTTTAAATACCCCCGACGTGTATTTTTCATTTACCATATCCACTGGTTTTTTATCACTGACAGCTTTCACCGTTACATTTTCCAGCACTTTTACATCATTCAAACCGTTTTTTACCTGCTGATATCGGATGGCCATCTCCTCTTTATTGTCAGCCATTGCCGGATATTGCATGGCTGCTCTTGCTGAAATATCTGCAGGAACTTCTTCCACGGTGTTATCCAGTTTATTTTCATCCATTACCACTAATGCCGCTCTTTGCTTTGTGTTTTTGTCTGTATACCCATAAAAGAATTTTGTTTTCCCAAAAAAAGCAATGGAATCCAGCGTAAACCGCCCATTTGCGTCAACGGGTGCTTCCAGTGTTTGTGAAGAGGAGTCTTCTCCCTCTGCAATGAATCCCAGTTTACCCCATGGCAGTATTTCTCTCGTTTTAGGATCCACCACTCTTCCGGATATGGAGATCAGGCCCCTGTCTTTATATTTAATGTCAGGGTATTGGCTGGCAAGGATTTTTGTCCAGTTAAAACGGGTCCAGCCGTGTGTAAGCATCAGGTTGTCCATAGCCAGCCGGGTGGTATCATCCTGTTTGCTAAAATACCAGGCGGGGTTATAAATAAACCCTTTCAGGTCGCCGGTAAGTAAAAAACGGGAAATAATATTATCGGCAGAACTAAAACTTTTACCGGGCAAATCAATTACTGCGACCGAACAGCTTCTTTGTATCCCTTCGGGAAAGACCAGTTCCAATATATTGGCGGCTCTTTTTTCTATTCCCAGTTTTACGGTTTCAATACCCGCATTGCTCCTGTATTCACCATTATCAATAAACGTTAACCGTTCGGCAAGCGGTATACCGTCTTTATTAAAAACAGTAAATTGCAAAATACCGGAAGGAAGACTGTCAGTAACAAGATGGCCTTCTATAGAAAGATAATTTTCAAAGGCCACTTCGCTTTCAAACACCACATGGTTATTGATCTGCGCTACCAGTCGCAGGTTATCATACAGCTCTTTATCTTTTGCAGTTCTGGATAATAGAAATTTTTTGCCGCCTTTTTCATGTTGTACTTTCAGGTTGATGCCTGCGGATTGTATGTCGGGTAATGGATAGGTTCTTTTGCCGGCAACAGTTTCCACTTCGGCCACATATTTTTTTCCGGCCTGCGGTTTGAACTGTACTTTTCCAATACCATCATGATACGATCTGAAGGAAGCTATCGTAGTTCCATCTTCGGTCTTAATGATACCTTCCACTTCTGCTGGTATGCCTTTTTGATCAACAGCTTTAAAGCCTACCACAGTGAGTATACCATCAGCGAGGTAACCGCTTTCAGGGAAAAACTGCAACGACAGGTTAGGGGCTGAAGCAGTTACTGCAGACACAGGTGTACCTGGTTTATAAATAAAAACATTTTTGGTATAAATAAACCCATCATCATAGTTAAGCATGCGGGGCGTTATTGCCCGGATATAATAATTGCCCTGCAGTATGGAGTCCGGTAAATTGATATTCCCTTTTACCACCGCCCCCAATACGGGATATTTTTGGCTGACAATCACTTTTCCTTTATCGTCTGAAAGTTGCAGGTAAAAATTGTTGCTCAGGCTGCTGGGTTTACCATCACTGAATAAATAGGCTTTGAACCAGATAGTTTCACCGGTTACATAGTAATCCTTATCGTAATGGATATATATTTTCTCCGATGGATGTTCGGTGAGTAACCTGTTTAAAGCCGCATCGGCTTTTTGGGCGCTTAGCACTGAACATTGAACAAGCGCTATTATTGCCATTATCAGTTTACTGGTATTTTTCATATTTACAGTTCTTGAGGTCAAGATAGATAACAGGGGATATTTAGGGTAAACGTTTACACAAACGGTAAACATGTATAAAACTCCGGCTGCTTTTATTTATTCCCCGATAATTTTTTCCTGATGGATTAATTTACCACTGGCATCAAACCCTTCTATTACTATTTTCAATCTTTTGCTGAAATCATTATTGAAGAATTTAAGCTGTACCGTATTTAACTGGCTGCTGGTATATAATTCCGGGTTCCAGTACAGGGTGCTGCGGTAATCTGCCGGGGGGTCATTGCTGCCGGCCGTTGCATAATCAGGGCTGTAAAATTCTTTGGTCAATGAATAGCCTTTGTAACTGATATTATCCAGTTTCTCCAGCCGGCCTTCGGGAATAATTATTTTTTTGGTGTAAACGGCCAGCACACCTCCCGGTGCTTCCGCAGCACCCGATCCAATGAAACCGGGTTCATAAAATTTTATCAACGCCACCTGATCCATTGGTATTGTTTTTAAAATACCAACAAAAGCAGGGCTTTCATTTAAATAAATGGCAACAATAAAATGATTCCCCTTGGTATATGCAATTTTAGAATCATCACCATACGGCCCGCCTCCTTTTGCAATTTTTGAGGAATCTTTACTTTTTTGATTATTGAAATCGTCTGCCATAGTGGGAGCCTTAAACAGATCAAAGTTTCTTATGTTTACAAATTCCCCATTTTGTTCACTTATTTGTTTTACTGACCGGCGTGCAAAATCGTATACGCTGAGTGTCCTGTCATTTTCAGGTTGATTTATATTATCAAAATTTGTACGGCCCATGCTGGTAAAAACGCCGCTGGTATATTTTTCATTCACCTCATCAATAGGTCTTTTATACTCTTTTGGTTTAAGTATGACCGGAGACAGTTCTTTGGTTTGATCCAGTTTTGATTTTTGAGGAACCTCTTTCTTGTCAATTTCAACGCCATTAAAAATTGCCATATTATAATCTGCCTTTTCTTTACCGAAATTGCTCTTGACCTGAAGGTTCTGTACAGCACTATCCGCTGCTATTTGATACATATATATATCCACCGGCTTCTCATCCCCTTTTGCATTTTTATACGCATAATAGATCGTTAACTTTCCCCTGGCGAGCAATGAATCAATAACAAATTTTCCCGTCTCATCCACCGGAATATCAAAATTCTGGTTCACAGAATCCTCTGTTTCAAGAAAGATGCTGAGTTGCCCTCCGGAAACAGGCGATTTACTTTTACTGTCTTTTATTATTCCTGATGTGGAAATAAGGTACTGATCAGTAATTTTTTTTGCCGGAAACTCCCCGGCCAATATTTTTTTCCAGGAAAACCGGCTCCATCCATGTGTCAGCATCAGGTTGTCCAATGCCTGCGAAGCAGAATCTGCCGGCTGATGAAAATACCACGACGGGTTATGAATCACACCACGCAGGTCGCTTGTCAATAATAAAGAAGATATGATATCGTCATTATCACCCGAAATTGAAACAGAAATATCTGTAACCGACACTGAAAAACTCCGCTGCACTGCTTCCTGAAAACTAACATCAATGATATTTTCCTCTCTCCTTCCTGTTCCCTGTTTTACTATTGACACATTTCCTTTTGTTTTATATTCCCTGTTATCCACAAAACTTATTCTCTCTGCCAGTGGCATCCCGTCATTACTAAATACCGTAAAATGCAAAATACCCGAAGGCATACTGTCTGTAACCAGATGCCCTTTTACCAGGTAAAAATTATCAAAGGCCACTTCATTGTCAAAGACGATACGATTATTCATTTGTGCCAGTATCCTTACCCGGGCATAGGCTTCTTTATCTTTTCTGCTCCGGCTTATGGTAAAAGCTTTCCCTCCTTTTTCATTCTCCACCCGAAGGTTTATGCCCGATGGTTGTGCTTCAGGCAGTGGATAAAAATTCGTTTGCCCGTTGAAAGTAATTGCTGCTGTATATTTTTTCCCGTTCTTGGGCCTGAATTGAAATTTACCGATCCCGTCGTGTAAACTTCTAAAAGAGGCTGCTGTAATGGTATCATCCACAGTTACGATGCCGTTGATTTCAACAGGTCTTCCGTATACATCATTTGCCTTAAATGCAACCACGGACAGTCCCTCTTCCACCAGGTTGCCGCTTTCAGGAAAAAAACGAATGGACAAAGGAGTAGAATTTGCAGCCGGCGGTGCTGTTGTTTTTTTAGACGATGGATTAAAAATAAAAAGGGCCTTGGAATACAAAAAATCCTGATCTGCGTTGAGCATTCCCGGTGTCATGGCTCTTACAAAATAATTTCCCTGTTCCAGCGAATCGGGAAGGTCAATACTTCCGGATACCGTAGCGCCTTTTACCGGGTACTTTTGGGTCATGATAATTTGTCCCTTGCTGTCCGTTAATTGCAGGTAAAAATTATAACTCAGATCACTGGGTTGCCCGTTGCTGTAGAGATAGGCCTTAAACCAACATGTTTCCCCGGCCACATAATAACCCTTGTCATACTGGATATAAATTTTTTCGGTTGGATGTTTCGTTGCTAAAGTCTGTAGTGCCGCATCAATATTTTGAGCCACCGGTATGAAGGGAAACAGCAATAAGAATGCCGGCACTAAAATTATCCTTTTCATGAGGAATCATTTATTGTATCCAAAAGTATTCAACAGCCGGCCGGTGTTCTTCAAATCTACAGAAAAGGCTGCTAATGCAGATATGTTTTTCCGGCATTTCGCTGCTTCCTTACTTTATTAATTCCCGCAGAAACTCGCAAATTGATGAGCGGCATCTTTTGGGTGCATTTCAAATTGTCGCTTTTGGCCCCAACCCGAAGGGCGGCAAAGTCTTTTTATACGGCTATTCAGTATTTTGTCTGCGGGCCCTCAAAGATTTAAGCTGCGGCAATTTTAAATGCACCCCATCTTTTCCAGCCCGCTATTTGCGCCATGCTTTCATTAAATTGCAGCCCTTCTATGGCATTCAAACTTCATACTCCATTTCCTCCGGCAGGCGATCAGCCAGATGCTATCCGGCAATTGACCGAAGGCCTGGTGGAAGGGGAACGTTATCAAACGCTGCTGGGCGTAACCGGTAGTGGTAAAACGTATACTATTGCCAATGTGATCCAAAATGTACAGCGGCCCACCCTTGTGCTTACACATAATAAAACCCTGGTAGCACAATTATATGGAGAGTTTCGCCAGTTTTTCCCGGAGAATGCGGTGGAGTATTTTGTTTCTTATTACGATTACTACCAGCCGGAAGCTTACATGCCTGTCACGGATACCTATATCGAGAAGGACCTTTCAATAAATGAGGAACTCGAGAAGCTCAGGCTGAGCACAACTTCGTCACTGCTTTCAGGCCGTCGCGATGTAATTGTGGTATCATCAGTCTCCTGTCTTTACGGCATCGGTAACCCTGAGGACTTCCATTCCAACACAATACATATCAGACGCGGTCAGAAGATCACGCGAAATACTTTCCTGCGCAAGCTTGTCGACAGCCTTTATGCACGCAATGAGCTTGAATTCTCGCGCGGTACCTTCAGGGTCAGGGGAGATACCATACCGAAGTGGGTCAGGGGAGACACCATACCGAAGTGGGTCAGGGGAGACA
>JANOEQ010000003.1:0-3807 GCA_031441485.1 Chitinophagaceae bacterium | reverse complement strand
CTGTATACGTACATTGGCCGTGTTGCTGGTAGCAGAAGTTTGCTGTACCTGTATGCCGGTGCTGTGTGTAAGCAGGTGAGCTATTTTACTTGGGTCCATTGTACTTGCTTCGTCAATTTCTTCTGTCAATACTTCAACCCTTGTAGGTGTGTTGGCAATGCTGCGATTACTTCTTGTACCTTGCACCACCACTTCTTCCAATTGGCCTTCTTCAGCCGAAAGCAACAGTTCAATTGTTGCTGTGTCCAGAAATGGAAATGAAAAAACAGTTTCTTTTGTTTTATAACCTACATAACTGAAAATAAATACCTGTTGTCCATCGGCGATGTTTATGATGTTTACTTTACCAGCCTTATTTGATTTAGTAGTATTGGTAGTATTCTTAATACTAACAGTTACTCCTTCCAGCAGTTCTTTGGTGAGACTGTCTTTTATTATTGCCCTAAAAGTATTTTGTGCCTGCACCACATTAACGGAAATGAACAAAAAGGCTGTAAAAAATATAAATTTCAACATTCTAAAATTTAAGTAGTTAGTTAAGTAATTATTTAAGTAATTATTTACTTTCCCATTCAGCTATCCGTTTCTTCAGTGCTGCAACCGCGTTGGTCATATTTTTCTTTTCTCCCAGTACAACAGCTCTTTTGGCGACTGGGATAGCAGCTTTGTAATCCTTTAAATCTGCCAGAATTTTTTGAAGCAAATTCGGGTAATTGAAATTCTCTTTATCCGCCTTTTCTGCTTCCGCCACCCATGCAGCGGCTTGTTTTAAATCTCTGCCAGTTGCATAATAATAGTTAGCCGCCTGATAAAACAGTTCGGTATTTTGCTCTTTATTATTAATTAGCCGGGTGTTTATCTCAGCCATTACTTTTTCATCCACCGGGCTTTTGAGTGGTATTTTAACCAATGTGTTTTCCCAGGTAAGTGAAAGAAAACCATCGCCGCTCCTTGTTATTTCATTTAGGTCAATAGTAAATGCTTCTGAGAATGAATGACTTTTTTCTGATTTTACGTTAAAGCGATATATATCTTTTTTACTATCGTATCCAAAAGCCCCGTGCAAGCTTGTATCTGCATTAATTATAATTGTCCATTCTTTTTCTGCCGGAATAGTGAAGAGTGCATATTTCCCCGCTTTGAGGATTTTATTGCCCACTATTAACTCTTCTGATAAATGAATAGTGGTTGCTCCGCTTGCACCGGTTCTCCAAAGGCTATCAAAGGGGACCAGACCGCCGAATATTTTCCTTCCTCTTGCCAATGGCCGGGAATAGACAATTGTTACTTCACCGTTTACCAACTGTTGGGTAAAGAAGGCTTCCGGGCTTGGTGGTGGAGTTAAGAAACTTACTTTCTCCTGAGAGAATAGTGAAGTTGAAACTCCAATTAGAATTATCGTTAGTAGTTGTTTCATGCCCAATAATTATTTAAAAACATTAAAAAAGGTGTACTCAAATTTTAATACAATACCATTAGGTGCTGTACGTTTCATTGTGGAATAAAGCTCCTGCCGGTATCCAATATCAATCCTTGCCTGGCTATTGATGATAAACTGCACCGAAGGGGCAATGTCGAGATACGATTTGCCATTATCGTTTAATCGTTGACCAAGTAATTCCAGCATCAGGTTCATATTAGTTTGCTTGTAGTCTTTATATACTTTAGGCAGCATTAGTTTACCTACTGATAAAGTATAATTAACAGCACTGTTACTTTCAGTTGAGGGAAACTTGTAACCCGGTTTATTATCCAAAGCCCTTTCATAACTAATCGAACTGCTGATAGCAACTTTGTGTAATAATTGAGTGGCAATCAAACCTGTTTCATAACCGGTATTGTGGCCCATTGTTTCTAACTCCTGTTGGTGTATATCAGCCCTGTTAAGACTATACCGGCCATAGGCTGCCATTCTGAAATGACTTTGGATGGCATCTTTACTCAAAAAACGATACTTGGCATAGAAGCTGCCACCTTCTGCTTCTACTCCTCCTTCCTGCCGGTTACTGATAAAAGCCTGCACATGCACCATCCATTTTTTATTGATGCCCCACATTAGCTCCGGCATGTTGTGGTAATTAAGTTTGCCATCTTTTTCAAACATAAAAGCATTCATATCTCTTACACCTAATGATTTTGCAGGCATATTACTGGCTGGTTCGGTAAATACAAACAGTTCTTGCCCTTTTACCCCCAGTGAAAAAAAAGCGGCAATAATAAAAAACAATTTCTTCATACTACAATGTTTTAATATGATATAAATTATTGTTGATGGTAGCATAAGAAGGATACTGCTTTACCAGCTTGGAAAGTTTCTTGTATTCTTTTTCAACAACAAAACCCTTATCCAAAATTTGCACTTTTACTTCGCCAGCTAAAACTCCGGTTTTGGTATCCATGAAAGTATAAGTAATGTTATCCTGTATAAACGAACTATTGTTTTCTGCTTTCTGATTATTGAAGTTGAATACAACTACTAACTCACCCACAGAAAATCCGGCATCTTCCACTTTCTTTTTCAGATTGCCTGGGTTTACAGTACTTCCGTTTTTAAAATAAAGTATAAAAGCCGTTTTGTTTAAATCGGTTTCCACTTTCTCCACTTCAGGTATAGATGTTAGTTGTTTGTAAGTTGCTTTTGAACACATGGAGCAGGTAAGGCCGGTTGCTGTTAATTCAGCTTTTGTAATTTGGGCATTTGCTATAACAGAAGCAAATAGTATGATGGAGCTAATTAATATTTTTTTCATTGTACTAAATTTTATTGTTTAATAGTTTCTATTACTTTACCACAAGAGAGCATTTGAGAACCATAGTATGGGTTTTTGATGGCACTCTCTTTACTCAACCAGTTTGCACCTTTACCATCGTTAGCCATTGGGCAAAATTGATAGTACACCGTTTCAGCAAGTTTAGCGGCCTTTATCAGTTCATACATATTTTTAGACAGTGACATAAAATGTTCCCGTTGATGCTCTGTGTCTTTGTTCTCTTTAATATGCTGTGCATCTGTTTTCAGACCTTTTTCAATCTTCATCCATACAGTATGCTCTTCCATTTTTAGTTTTCCCATTTCCACTGCATCTAAGGCAGTAAGCATTGCAGATGCTTTTGCAGAAGCAGTTGCTCCATCGGTTTTTACTAAAGCATCTTTCAGTGCAAAATAGTTTTCAAAAACTCCTTGTAGCTGGCTTGTTTCCTGCATATCCATTGTATTATTCTCCTGGGTATGGCTGGTATGGTTTGGTGTAGAATCAGTAGCATCTATCATTGGCTCTGTAATAGTTTTTACTACTGCCTTTTTCTCTCTTTTATATTGGCAACAGCCGGGAAGTTTTGCGTAAGCTTCATCAGGAGCCAGGTAACTAACATTGTCATAACCTGAAAGAGCAATGTTTTTCAATATTGCATCTAAACCAGTTTTCTTACTATCGTAAGTGATAATAGCCAGCTTAGTGTCAGCATCCCAGTCTGTTTTATACTGATTTTTTTTATTCCCTACTTTTTCTATGGTGGTTTCGCACATACCACAATCGCCGTTTACCTTTACTGTTTCTGTTTTGGCATTTTTAATTTGTGCCTGAATAACAGTAATTGACAGCAAGCCAACTACAGCCATTAAAATAATTCCTTTCATTTTGTTTCTGATTTAAGTAATAAATAATTGGGGGTACAGGGATGCACCAATAGCCATGCACTATTAAAGTGACGGCATATCAATTACAATTACTAAATCATATCAGGAAAACGCAATGGAGAACATGCAACCGTTTTCGGACTATATCAGGCGGTGCATGGCAGGAAGAA
>JANOEQ010000002.1:0-18310 GCA_031441485.1 Chitinophagaceae bacterium | reverse complement strand
GAGAGGCCAGGTACTGGCTAAGATTATTACGGGACGGTGAAATTTTGGAAAATAAATTGGCTGAATCATTTATCAAGGATTGCGAAGAGATCATTAAAATACTAACTGCTATTTTGAACTCTTCCAAGGGTGGAGGAAATTCTTAATTTTTAATTATTGATATTTATCAGGGATTGTGAAGAGATCATTAAAATACTAACTGCTATTTTGAACTCTTCCAAGGGTGGAGGAAATTCTTAATTACTAATTATTAATTCTTAATTATTATATGCTACACATAGTCTTTAATGAAAGCGAAACAGACCTGATGAAGCAGGTAATGGAAATGGATGAAACATTGGCCGGCGAAGTAATACAGATCAGAGATGATTTTGCAGTAGGCCCGTTGCAGGGAATTGATACGGAAGAGGGATGGCAGGCCCGGCTGGAGTGGTGGAGAAGTTTGCTGCAGGGGTCTCCTTATGGAGATTCTCATGTGGGAACATTTGATGACAGGGCTACCGTAACAGCATTGAAGGAAAAACTGGATACCAATCCCGAAGAACAGCTATGGATATGGATGGGACAAAACCAGCATGATGTAACCGGTTATTACTGGCTGATGCCGCAGTTCAGGGATTACCAGGGCCGGGTAATGATATTGTACCTGAACAACCTTCCATTTATCAATGAAAAGGGACATATCTTTTATCCATCCTGGCTGAATGAGATACAACCCAAAGAATTTATTAAAGCAAAAAAACTGGCAAGGCCTGTTACTTTAAGCGAATTTGAAATTGATCCGGATGAATGGAAAAGGATAGCAGAGGAGAATGCTATAGTAAGAATATTGGAAGGCGGAAAGAAGATAGCCGGGAAAGAAGATAGTTTTTATGACAGTGAGATATTGAAAAATATAACCGGCGAATGGCAGAAAGCCACCCGTGTACTGAGCAATACCCTGCACCGGATGAAAATAAAAACCGGTGATGTGTTTATCATGTGGCGTATGAAGGGGCTGATCAGCCTGGGCAAAATAGAAATAACGGGTGATGTGAATAAGGGTTGGAAAGATTTTGATGTGAAGCTGGCGGGGGCCAGGCAAACCGAAGAAGTAAAGACAGAAGAAGCAACAAATTAATCATGAAAAATAGTATCAAACTGGAAGAAGCTGCTATGTTTGGTGTTGGCCTGTATGTATTGATTTCCCTGCAGGCTGAATGGTGGTGGTACCTGGTATTGTTTATCGGACCTGATATAAGCATGCTGGGCTATATGGCAGGAAATAAAGCCGGCGCCTTTTGTTATAATTTGTTTCATCATAAAGGAGTGGCTATTGCTGTTTTTGGGGCAGGCATATTTTTACCGAATATGATGATACAGGTAACTGGCATTGTTTTGTTTAGTCATTCTTCTATGGACAGAATGTTTGGCTATGGATTGAAAACAGGCGAAGGTTTTACATACACACATTTAGGAATAATTGGAAATAAATAATGAGTGCAGCAAAGAACAAATTAGCAGATACAGGAAGTAATGACAACGGACTGCATGGGCAATACAAGACATGGTTTCTCGACTATGCATCGTATGTAATATTAGAAAGGGCGGTGCCTGCCATTGAAGACGGATTGAAACCGGTACAGCGCCGTATCCTGCATGCCATGAAGGAAATGGATGATGGCCGCTACAATAAAGTGGCAAACATTATCGGGCAGGCCATGCAATACCATCCCCACGGGGATGCCAGTATTGGTGATGCATTGGTGAATATGGGGCAAAAAGATTTATTGATTGACACACAGGGTAACTGGGGCGATGTAAGAACAGGTGATGATGCAGCCGCTGCCCGTTATATTGAAGCAAGACTCAGCAAGTTTGCACTGGAAGTGGCGTTCAATGCTAAAACCACCGAATGGCAACTCAGTTATGATGGCAGAAAGAATGAACCCGTGACACTGCCCATGAAATTTCCTTTACTGCTGGCACAGGGTGCCGATGGTATTGCAGTGGGTTTATCTACAAAAATACTTCCCCATAATTTTTGTGAAATTATTGATGCTGCCATAAAACATTTAAGAGGAAAAAGGTTTGAATTGCATCCTGATTTTCTTACGGGCGGGATGATTGATGTAACTGATTACAACCAGGGAAAACGGGGTGGCAAAGTAAAAGTGCGGGCGCATATTGAAGAAGTGGATAAGAAAACACTGGCAATAAAAAGTGTGCCTTATGGGGTTACCACCACCCAACTGATGGAATCCATTGTAAAAGCCAATGACCAGGGTAAAATAAAAATTAAAAAAGTAACAGATAATACCGCTGCGGAAGTGGAGATACAGGTGGACCTGGCGCCCGGTATATCACCTGATATTACTATTGATGCATTATATAAATTCACGGACTGCGAAATTTCTATTTCTCCCAATGCCTGTGTAATTGTGGCACAGCGGCCCCAGTTTATCGGTGTACAGGAATTGCTGAAACTGTCGGTGGATAAAACCAAAGACCTGCTGGAAAAAGAATTGCAGATCAAACTGAATGAGCTGCAGGAGAAATGGCATTATACCTCCCTGGAAAAAATATTCTTTGAAGAAAAGATTTACAAAGAACTGGAGAAGAAACACGAGACTTGGGACAAAGTACTGGAAGGGATTGATAAAGCATTTGTTCCGTTTAAAAAGCAGCTGCGCAGGGATATTACACGGGAAGATATTGTGAAGCTGACAGAAAAACCTGTTCGCCGGATATACAAATTAGATATAGATGAATTAAATGATCAGATTAAAGGACTTGAAGGAGACATCAAGCAGGTAAAGTATGATCTGAATAACCTGGTGGATTTTGCTGTGGCGTATTATGAAAACCTGCTTAAGAAATATGGGAAGGGCCGGGAACGGAAAACAGAGATCAAACAGTTTGAAGTGATTGAAGCCAAACAGGTAGCCATTGCCAATGCCAAATTGTATGTAAACCGGGAAGAAGGATTTATTGGTACCGGGTTGAAGAAAGATGAATTATTGTTTGAGTGCTCTGACCTGGATGATATTATCGTTTTTGCCAAACGGGGCATTATGAAAGTGGTGAAAGTATCGGATAAAACATTTATCGGTAAAGACATTTTACATGCAGCGGTGTTCCAGAAGAATGATGAACGGACCACCTATAATATGATATATTCCGATGGAAAGGGTGGGATGAGTTATGCCAAGCGGTTTAATGTAACCGGTGTAACAAGAGATAAGGAATATGACCTGACCAGGGGCGATGAAAAAAGTAAAGTGCATTACCTGAGCATCAATCCGAATGGAGAAGCAGAAGTGGTGAAGATCGTTCTTACACCAGGCTGTTCAGCACGAATAAAAGAGTTTGATTTTTATTTTGAAGAGATGGCCATTAAGGGGCGCAGCAGCATGGGTAACCAGGTAACGAAATATCCTGTCAAATCTGTAAAGTTTAAAGAAGCAGGCAGGGCCACACTCAGCGGACGTAAACTCTGGTTTGATGAAAAATTTGGCCGCCTGGCTGCAGAAGATAAAGGTATATACCTCGGCAGCTTTGAACCGGATGACCGGATACTGGTATTATACAATGATGGTAATTATGAAGTGACCGATCAGGAGATGACACAAAAGATAGACCCGGATAAAGTATTACATATAGGAAAATTTGATGCAGAGAAAGTGATAACGGCTGTGTATGTGGATAATGACAAGAAGCAATACATGGTGAAACGGTTTAAAATTGAAACCAGCACTTTAAAGACAAAATTTATGTTTATCAAAGAAGGCGATGGCAATTATGCAGAAGCAGTAACAACTGATGAAGAACCGATACTGGCGATACAGCAGGGCAGGGGTGCACAAATACGAAAGGCGAAATTGAAAATTGTAAAAATAGCAGAAATAACAGGCTACAGGACCGTGGGCACCAAAATGGCCGACTACAGTAAATCCACCGAGATGGAGTGGGTAAAAGGAAAAGATAGCAGCCAGCCTGAATTATTTGAGTAAAGCGCTTTTCCAGCAGCACCTCAACCTGAACCACATAGAAAATAGGACACATAGAAATACACACATAGTTTTTTAAATGATGCCCCTATGTGTGTATTCCTTATGATTTCTATGTCTTATGTGGTTCAATAAAAACATATTGAGAGTATAATGATCATTATCAATATACACATAAACTTCCCTATGTTGTATTCCTATGATTTCTATGTCCTATGTGGTTCAGATAATATTAGAGGCTGTCTCAAAAGTCAGAGAAAATAACGCAAAGACGCTACAGCGCAAAGTATAAAACAACTGAAAACCAAGCGTTGCGACTTTGCGTCTTTGCGAGAAAATTAATTTTGAACAATTTTGAGACAGCCTCTGGTAAGCCCCGGCAAAATCAAATTGATACGCAAGCCCCTCTATTTTGGCGCTTTTGTTCCTCCCTGCTTTCTCTTAATTCGTATAGTGGCATTCTTTTCCAGGTTACTTGACACCCTTAATTCAAACCTGTTTTTACCATCACTGATCACCATCAGCGCAGTGTTAGGTGGAATTAAACCAAGGTTTTCGGCAAACATGGATATTTCATTGAAGGCCTGCAGGCTGTCTAACCGCAGGTTTATCTTCAACGATTTATGCGTTAGTTTCTGATTGAAGACGATAAGATTTTTATTGTAAAACAGGGAAATGATATCACCATCCACTTCACCGTTATCATATACGCTTACGAGCAATGAATCTGATTCCACTTCTATTTCATTAATCACCACGTTTTCCCTTTCTGTATATTGTTTTTCTATTACATAGTTGATTACTTTCCGGGGAATGACGGTGGCCTGCACCAAAGTATCGGTGGCTGTTGGTTTCCATACCTGGTAATTTTCTTTATACTCGCTGATGGCTTTCAGCACTGAATCTTTCTTACTGATATCTGCATTCAATGTGAGATTAAAACTGATATCCGTACAAACGTATTTATAATCGGGTAAAGAAATAAATGAGCCGGAGAGGGTAGAGCCGGCCTGTGCCACCCGCAAAGTGGCCTGCATATTCATGATACAGTCCACTTCTAAATTGCTGAGTGAACCATAGTAAACCACCGGCACATCATACAGGCTCAGCTGCCGTGTAGCAGCATTATAATTCCCTTTTACCTGCATGCTGCGGTATGTATTTTTAAAATAGTAATTCAGAATGCCCTTTACATAACCTTTCTCCGGTTGCAATACCATTTCCACCAAATAATTATTGGCGGAGTTTTTAGTTTTTACATTGGCATTGCCATACCAATAGCCAAACACAGATTGGGCAGATAAACTAACCGAACCAAACAATAAAAGCAGGAGAAGTGTTTTTTTCATAAAGTCGTAATATCGGCAAAAATCAGGCCCTTTAAGTGGCAAGTTTTACACAGTATTATTTAATAAAACGTTTCATTTCCCTTTCCACATCTTTTTGTTTGATGCTTTCCCGTTTATCATGCAGTTTTTTGCCCTTGGCAAGACCAATTTCAATTTTGGCGAGGTTCTTTGAATTTAAGAAGATTTTAAGGGGAACCAGGGTATAGCCTTTTTCTTTCAGCCTGGCTGCTATTTTGGATATCTCTTTTTTATGCAGCAGCAGTTTTCGGTCACGCACCGGGTCATGGTTGCTTACGGTGCCGTGGGAGTATTGGGCAATATTGAGGGATTTGATCCATACTTCACCGTCAATGATCATGCAGTAGCTGTCGTTGAAGCTTACCTTCCCGGTCCGCATGGATTTTATCTCTGTGCCCAGCAATACCATACCTGCTTCATATTTCGCATCAATGAAGAATTCGTGGTAGATGGAGCGGTTTTTGATTTCAAGCATTTGTAAGAAAAAGTAAGAGGCAAATTTATCTCTAACTTTTTTAATAATGAAGGAAGATTAGTTTTTAAATAAACTTAGCACCGTAGCCAGTTTATTCTTCAGCTCTTTCCTTGGTACAATAAAATCAAGAAACCCATGCTCCAAAATAAATTCGCTGCGTTGAAATCCTTCCGGCAGATCTTTTTTGATGGTTTCCTTAATTACCCGTGGTCCTGCAAAACCAATTAATGCATCCGGTTCTGCAATATTCAGGTCGCCAAGCATACCAAAGGAAGCTGAGATACCACCAAAAGTGGGGTCAGTCAATAAAGAGATATAAGGAATTTTGGCATCACTCAGTTGGGAGAGCTTGCCGCTTGTTTTTGCTAATTGCATCAATGAAAAAGCACTTTCCATCATACGGGCGCCACCACTTTTACTGATTACCATATAGGGCACCTGGTGCGCAATGGCATAATCCACGGCCCTGGAGAATTTTTCTCCCATCACACTGCCGAGAGAACCGCCAATAAATTCAAAATCCATACAGGCGATTATCATATCATGTCCGCCCACTTTGCCCACAGCCACCCGCATGGAATCCTTCAGGTCGCTCTTGCTCCATATTTCTTCCAGCCTTTTTTTGTAAGGCTTAAGGTCTGTAAATTCCAGGTAATCCTTGCTGCGGATATTGTCAAATAGTTCGGTGAATTCGTTATTGTCAAACAGGAGCTCATAATAGTCGCTGCTGTTGATACGGTGGTGGAAAGCGCATTTAGGGCATACAAACAGACTTTCCCGCAATTCAGTAAGAGTGCAGATGAAATTGCAATCCGGGCATTTCACCCAAAGGCCTTCCGGGGTTTCCTTTTTCTCAGAGGTTTTGGTATTAATCCCTTTTTTGATACGTTTGAACCAACTGGTCTTCGTTTCTTCCGTTTTTCCATCTTCACCCGCCAGGTTAGCATCAAAGTCTTCAATTTGTTTAGCCATAACCGTTTATTGAGGTTACAAATATAGGGATTGTTGCCAGTTTTGGTTTTCAGCGGTCAGCTTGGGTGCATTTCAAATTTTCACATTTGGCCTGGCCCGAAGGGTGTTAGCTTTTTGTTTTACAACTATTCAGTATATTGTTTGTAAACCCTGAAAGATTGAGGATGCGAAAATTTGAATTGCACCCGTCGTTTTGAGTTTACAGGAACCGGGGCTTATCAAATCCAGGCTTTAGAAACAGACGGGCTTTCGGCTTGCAATCCCCCAAGGCAGGCCCGGAGGGTGATATTAAATTTACGACGAAAGCTCAAATGACATTGACCCCAAAAAAGAGGAAAACACTACCGGAAGATCAATTGTTGGGAGCGCCGCTATCTATCCAGCAGATGATGGAGTTTTTTTGTGAAGTACCCAGGCTGCTTCCCTGTGGCATTCTGCCAGATGATACAGCAGAGCGGATAGCGTTACGGGCACTGAAAATTTCTGAATAGCTGGTCAGCTGACCGGGACCATTGGCGCTGCCGCTTGCATGACATCCGGCAATGGCACAACTGGTTTGGATAACGGGACTGATATCAGCTGCAAAAGCCTTATTGGTAACTGTATTACAATCAACTGCAGTAGTACCACCACCACCATTGTCTTTACTGCAGGAGGCTGCTGTTAAAACAGAGAAAAAAATTAGTACAATAACCGGGAGAGCCTTATTCATAACCAACGGATTAAAATTATATAAACAATAATAATGCTGCTTTCCTGATAACGGATAAAAATTAATTTTAGTTGTGTCCTGGTCGAAAAATTCTTTAAATGATCTCTGCAATATGCCGGTGAATATTTTTTGCCAGGGTGCCGGTGGGCACATCATTCTGATCGCCGCCAAAAGGGTCTTCTATCTCTTCAGCAATCAGCTCCATGCTGGCCAGTACATAAAAAATAAATGCCACTACCGGTACTATGTAAAAGCCCAATTGAAAAACGAAACCAAAGGGCAAAGTCATGATGTAGAAAAAGATAAATTTTTTAATGAATACACTGTAGGAAAAGGGGATGGGAGTATTCTTTATCCTTTCGCAGGCGCCGCAAATATCGGTAAAGGACTGCAGTTCTGCATTCAGAAAGAGCAGTTGTTCGCCAGTAATAATGTTTTCTTTGTGTATCTTATGTATTTGCTGATACATCAGCAGGGCCACCTGGTTCGGTACATGTTTGTTATGGTCAATGTTTTCAAAAATGGGGTGCTTTTCGTCATCTTGAAATAATTCCACCCTTGTTTGTTCCTTATGCAGGTGGTTGTGGAGAGCATAGGCATAGGCGGGAATGATTTTCCGGAAAAAAGTGCGGTAGCCTTTTTCATCAGCCGGCAGCATTGCCTGCAGCTTCATAGCAAAATTACGGCTGTTATTTACCAGGCTGCCCCAGAGTTTTCTACCTTCCCACCAACGGTCGTAAGCCGTATTGGTACGGAATACGAGCAGCATAGAAATGGCAAAGCCCAGTAATGTATGCATAACCGGCAAGTTTCTTACATAGCTATTGGCAGAAAGTTTCCAGTAATACAGTTCCAGCCAGCCAATGATACCCGAGTAGATACATATAGCTACAATAAGTGGAAATAATTGCCGGAATGTATCCGCCTTATGAAACCGGAATATAAACGTGAACCAGTCTTTGGTGTTATACGAAATCATGCAGGGTTGCTTTTGTCAAAAATATGTATCTTAAATTTTATCTAACAATCAATTTATGACAACTATACCTTCAAGGGTGCTTCCAATACTGCTCTTATTACTGACTTTCATTGCCTGTGGCTTTTCCAACCATTCAGATGATGCACGAAAGCTGGTTTGGAGCGATGAATTTAATTACACCGGTTTGCCGGACAGCAGCCACTGGAACTATGATACCGGTGGCCATGGCTGGGGCAATCGTGAATTGCAATACTATACCGGCGGCAGGAAAGAAAATGCAAGGGTGGAAAACGGCCACCTTATTATTGAAGCCCGTAAAGAAAACTGGGAAGGGAAAAATTATACGTCAGCCCGCTTAGTTACGAAAGGAAAAGGAGAATGGCAATATGGCACTATTGAGGTAAGGGCTAAAATTCCTTCAGGTCGCGGCACCTGGCCTGCTGTATGGATGCTTGGCACCAACACACCGCTTACCTGGCCGGATGATGGAGAAATAGACATCATGGAACATGTGGGATTTAACCAGGGTACGGTACATGCATCCGTTCATTGCAAAAAATATTATCACAGCATAGGCACACAGAAAACAGCCACGATACCGGTGCCTGATTGTTCAGACAATTTTCATGTATATGCCACCGGGTGGGATAAAGACAGTGTACGGGTATCTATTGATGGCAATGTGTATTTCCGTTTTGCGAATGAACATTCCGGTTATGCCGCCTGGCCGTTTGATAATAAAATGTATTTGTTATTGAACATAGCGGTGGGAGGCGATTGGGGCGGACAGAAAGGAGTGGATGATGCTGTATTTCCTAAACGGATGGAGATTGATTGGGTGCGGGTGTATGGTAGATGATAGTGGATAGATGATAGTGAATAGATAATAGTGAATAGATGATAATGAAAAGGCTGTTTAACATAAAACGACCTCCCCAATAAACCAATTAACTAATTAACCAATCCTCTCTCTAAAAAACTAAAAAATCTATTGTCCCGGTTTACTGTTCAATGGTGCGCCAACAGCAATATCACAACGGTGACCGGGTTTACCATGCTCCGGGTTCATACCGGCAGCCGTGATAACGGGTGGTGCTGTAAGTGTGGTGGGGGTTGATTTTATTGTTGGTTGAGGTGTTGCATTCACGGCCGCAGGCTGGGCCGCAGCAGTGGGCTGGCTGTTTAACGGAGCGCCGACAGCAATATCGCAGCGGTGGCCGGGTTTGCCGTGTTCTGGATTAAGGCCTGCTGCAGCGGATGCATTGGCCGGGGGATTAATTACAATCGGGTTTTTTTGGCCTGTTGCCGGTTGTATATTCAGCGATGGTACATTACCCGTTGGGTTTGCTTTTGAAACTACCTGTTGCGGGCCAGTGGTAATGGCCGGTGTTGTGGCAGCCTGTGTGGGCTTGCTGTTCAATGGGTCGCCCACCGCAATATCGCAACGGTGACCGGGTTTGCCATGTTCAGGATTTGGGCCGGTACCGCCTGTGTTGATAGCAGGTGCTTGGGGCTGATTATTTGTAGTGATAGCAGGTGCGGGCATGGTAGTGGTAGTGGTTGCCTGCACCGCTTTTTTCGTTGCCGTATCAGTAGATACTGTTGTATTGGCGGGTGTGGTGGGGATGCTTTCTGTGGTGCCGGATTCGTCATCGCTACTGCCGCAACTGGTGAATACTATTATAGTGAGCAGGGCAGTAATAAGGTTGAAATATTTCATGTAGTTGTTTTGAATCAGGAGTGCAAATTAGGGAAGTTTTGGGGAAGAAAGAGGGGAGTCTTTGGCTGGTGATTTTATCCGTTACTAAACTGGGGTGCTATTACCTTATGGCCAGTGCTTTTTTTGGTCTATGCAAACATTGCGATTTGTCCATTATTTATTGGGGTCATCTCGTTTATAAAACGATCCCACCAATTCAAAGTTAAATTAAGTGTATATTTTTCATTTAGGATTTCAAGTTCTGTTTGCAAATATGTCTTATTGGTGTTTTTAGCTAATTCCAAAAGGTTTATTCGCATTAAGACATCTTTTGTGAAAGTTCTTTTAGCGTCTGCAAACGTTATTGATTGCAAAAATTGCATAGTTGTGTCAGCGTTTAAAAGAATTAGCGAATAAACGGCATATTCAATTTTTTCAAACCCTATTAAATAACAAGTGTCGTCTAGCATTACGGGTTTGTTGTCCTGGGGCATAACTAAAGTAAAGTGGAAAGTCTTGTAAAGTCCTGATATTGCAACTTTGTACGGTTTGAAAGAATAATCCCCGATGCCGAATATTGAAAACAGGGGTTTATTATTATAGATGCTTGATTTTCTTGCATTGAAATTAGCTTGATGTTGTGCCAGGTATTGATATGTTTTTGGATATTCAGTTCTTATATAGTTAGTTTCCTGTCCAACTTTTTTTTGAGTGACAATTGTAAATTTCCTTGTCTTGTTTATTACTGTATTTTTAAGATCTGAGCTTTTAAGAATACCGTAAATCAACCCGTCTTCCAATTCAATTTCTTCATTCAAGCCATTTATATAGTGTCCGTTTGTTTTATCTAATTCCATAATTGCGGAACAGTCGTGTTTTAAACCTTGGCGCCAAACAAAAGGACATTCTCCGTCAATTTCTTTTGTATGAATGTAGGTGTCTATATTTGAAACAAATTTATCAACAAGCCAGCCTGACTTTAAATATGATGTTTTGTTGTCGTAAAAGTTAAACTCTTCGCAGTTAAAAGCCGGGTTTGAATTTAATTTACAATAAAACAATGAGGCTTCAACAGAAACATTAAACTCTTTTTTGCTGTCAATACACTGTTTCTCTATATATGCGATCTTGTAGTGATTTTTATTTTGATCAAAAATTATGTTTTTGATTACAGAGTTTTTGACCAGCAATAATAAATGGCCGTTTGTATTCTGAAAGGTTTCAATCATTGTTAATGTAATAAATTCAGCAATGTCAAAATTGCCCTTTCCGGTTATTGCATCTAAGCCACTATGATTTTTGAAATTTCTCTTTCTTGGAAGATTGATTGAATTAAGGCTCCCTAATTTTGAGTTTGTTACCCAAGGAGGGTTCCCTATTACTAAAATTTCTTTGGTGCAATATCGGTTTGCTATTTGTTTGAAATTGAAATCGAAAACATTACAATGAGAAATTGAAATTTCGGGTTTATTGCTTCCGGGATTATCAAGAAAGAAATCTATTATATTGAATTTGGTTTCCCAAATGTAGGGTTTGTAAATTTCGACACCGAAAATTTTTTTGATATTCTTAAAATTGCGCAATGACGCAATGATAAAACTTCCCTTACCGCATGTTGGTTCAATTATAACATGCGGAGTGATTTTTTTTGAAGCTAAATGCAAAGCTATTTTATTGGCTAAGTCAGAATTAGTTTGAAAGTCACCATATTCTGTTCTGTCGGGTTCTTCAACAACAGTATATGCGTCGGAAAGAATCTCTTTTAAAGTTTCTAATTCTTCATTATTATCAAAAAAATGTACAATGCCGAAATGGTCATATAGTTTTTGATTTGCCTTTTCAAATGATATAACCTTTTTCAGATTATTGTTTAAAAAATTTGAAACCGGATGAGTAATATTTGCTTCAAATACTCTCATCGTTTTGGGTTGTTATAGCTTATTATTTGGGTAATTCCTTTTATTTGCTGTGTCAGCGTTACAATTCTTTGATACTGTAATCTCCATTGTAAAGCATTGGAAATTGTCAAATAGCCTTGTTCCGGTGGCTTTATCAAAATTTGTTCTGCTAATTTTGATAAAGTTATTTCATCGGCTGGAATGTTTTTATCCTGCAAGTATGCAATAATATCGGCTTCATTGGCTTTGTCCTTAACCATTTCCCTTAAGCGGAAGGTTGTTGTGTAATCGGCTGTTCTTTCCTTTGCAACGAATGAACAGCTAACAAAATTCAAAGTTGCAGTTTTTGTTTTTGGGTTGTCCATTTTGTTGTAAACAAAAACAAGTAAATTGTAGCCTAGCCCGAAAACTTTTTGTTTCGCATCTTTGAAAGGACAGGAAGATTGAGGTTGTTTTATTGATGTTACTTTGATATCAGTTAAGATATCTGCCGAAGGAAGGTCAACGCCACTTGCAGATGATCCAAAAATAGCCTGGTATTTTTCATTTAGTTGAGTCTGAAATTTCTGTTCAATCAATGTTCCTACCGCTTTGCCATCGGTAACTCCAAAAAGCTCCTTGTGTTGAAATTTGGATTGTTCAATACAAAAAAACTGAGCTTCTTTGATTAGAGTTTTTATTGTTAAGTTTTTCTTCATTCCTATCAGAGATATATCTCGCTAAGTTAATGTTTTAGGGCTTAAATATATCCAGTTCTGCGTGCTAGTTCTGCACAAAGCTTTCCCCATGCCTGAATGTAAAGATGTTCTCATACTATTATAAATTGTGTATGAACTTATATTACTCATTGCATAAGAAAACAGTGTTTATAACCCGATATGCCTTCGCTTTATGAAAAAACCTCCGGCAAACTACCGGAGGTCAATTAAAATAATTATTAAGCCATCACGCCACCGTCACCTCTTTATCCAAATACACATCCTGTATCGCATTCAGTATTTCCACCCCTTCCTGCATCGGGCGTTGAAAAGCTTTACGGCCACTGATCAATCCCATACCACCAGCCCTTTTATTTATAACAGCTGTGGTTACTGCTTCGGCCATATCACTGGCGCCGGAAGAAGCGCCGCCGGAGTTAATTAATCCCGCACGGCCCATATAACAATTGGCCACCTGGTAGCGGCAGAGGTCAATCGGGTGGTCGGTGGTCAGTTCTTCATAAATGCGTTTATCATTTTTGCCATAAGCAGATTCTTTGGTGTTCAATGCCAGGTAACCGCCATTATTCTCCGGCAGTTTTTGTTTGATGATGTCTGCCTCAATGGTTACGCCCAGGTGATTGGCCTGCCCTGTAAGATCGGCTGATACATGAAAGTCTTTTTCTTTTGTTTTAAAAGCCGGGTTGCGCAGGTAGCACCAGAGAATAGTGGCCATGCCCAATTCATGTGCCATTTCAAAAGCCTTGCTTACTTCCTGTATCTGGCGGGCAGATTCATCACTGCCGAAATAAATAGTGGCACCCACTGCTGTGGCACCCAGGTTCCAGCTTTGTTTTATAGAAGCAAACATGATCTGATCAAACTTATTGGGATAGGTCAAAAATTCATTGTGGTTTATTTTTACAATAAAAGGAATTTTATGCGCATACTTTCTTGATAAAAACCCTAATCCTCCATAAGTAGTGGCTACGGCATTGCATCCGCCTTCCATCGCCAGCTTAATAATATTTTCGGGATCGAAGTAAATGGGATTTTTAGCAAAGGAAGCACCGGCACTGTGTTCAATGCCCTGGTCTACCGGCAGGATGGATAAATAACCTGTGTTGGATAATCGTCCGTTGCCATATAATTGCTGCAGGTTGCGCAACACTTGCGGGCTGCGGTCGCTGCTGGTCCAGATGCGGTCTATAAAGTCGGGACCGGGCAGGTGCAGTTGTTCTTTAGCAATGGTTTTGGACTGGTGGTTTAGCAGGTATTCAGCCTTATCTCCAAGGAGGGCCGTGAGTTTTTGGGAAGCCATAATTTTTTTTTAGCAGTGAATTATTGAATGCTGCAAAGATAGGCTAACGGTCGTTTATATTTGCCGCTGAAACACAGGGAATACAAACGAAGTGAATTTGCCTTCGGCAGAAATACAGATTGCCACAGAGGCACTGAGAATACAATTTAACCGCTGCACAATGGATTTATTCAGTGTTTCTGAGTCTCAGTGGCAATTTGTATTTTCAGTGGCAAATCCTACCCGAAGAGGTCACTGCTCAGGTACCTGTCCCCGCGGTCGCAGGCAATGAACACGATCACTCCGCTTTCTATTTCCTGTGCAAGCCGTATAGCAGCTGATGCGGCGCCACCGCTGCTCATCCCGGCAAAAATGCCTTCCACTTTAGCCAGTTGCCGGGCCATAAGTGTGGATTCCTGTTGCGATACATCAATCACCCGGTCCACTCTTTCGGGTTCAAATATTTTAGGTAAATATTCTTTTGGCCAGCGGCGGATACCTGGTATGGAAGACTCTTCGGTAGGCTGGCAACCCACAATTTGTATAGCAGTATCTTTTTCTTTGAAGAAACGGGAACATCCCATGATGGTGCCGGTGGTACCCATCGAACTTACAAAATGTGTGATAGCTCCATCAGTATCTTTCCATATTTCCGGCCCGGTGGTTTTATAATGGGCCTTATAATTATCGGGGTTGGCAAACTGGTTTAAAATAAAGGCTTCACCACGGGCTGCTTTTGCATCCGCATAATCGCGGCATACTTCTATATTATCCAGCAAAGTAACGGTGGCGCCAAATGCTTCCATGGTGAGTGTACGTTCACGGGTGGAAGTGGAAGGCATTACCAGTTCTATTTCCAAATCATACAGGCGGGCAATCATTGCCAGTGCAATACCTGTGTTACCACTGGTTGCTTCTATTAATTTGGTACCGGATTGTATTTCGCCCCGTTCTATTGCAGAGCGGATCATATTCAATGCGGGGCGGTCCTTTACACTGCCGCCGGGATTATGTCCTTCTAATTTAGCATATAACCTTACGTTCGGATTGGGATTCAATTTTTTTATTTCCACCATCGGGGTATTGCCCACCAGGTCTGTAATGGTTGCCATATAAATTATTTGATAAGATTAAATGCTTTATTGTCAAATTCAATTCGGGATTGGCTTTTTACTTTTTTGTCTTGACACAAAAAAGTAACAAAAAAAGTCAAGGCTTCTAAAAAATGGCTAAAAATTACTTCGTAAACCTAAACCCGGCGAACTCGCCGCAAGAGTTATTTATTTCGAAAATACTGTTGGCTCAAATCCCGACAGAATATCGTCGGGACCGGCTTTTGACGGTTTACTACGTAATTTTCTTAACGCCATTTTTTCGAGGCCCGGGTTCCAGCATTGTTGGGATCGTTCTATTTCACATTATTATTTTATTTTTTCTACAACTTCATTTGCCGCTTTATGATATACAGTAGAGTGTGGGGCAATGCTTTTTGTCAGCCACACATTACCACCGATGATACTGTGGGCGCCAATTACTGTTTCTCCACCCAATATTGTGGCGCCGGAATAAATGATCACATGATCCTCCACTGTTGGATGTCTTTTGATCTGCTGCAGGTTTTTATCAACACTCAATGCGCCCAGCGTTACTCCCTGGTATAGTTTTACATGATCGCCAATGATACAGGTTTCACCAATGACGATACCCGTACCATGGTCTATAAAGAAATGTTGCCCTATTTGTGCTGCCGGATGAATATCAATACCTGTTTTGGAATGGGCATATTCAGTAATGATACGGGGCAGCAGGGGTATATCCAGGTTGTACAGTGAATGTGCAATGCGGTAAAAACTGATGGCCACAAAACCGGGATAGGCCCTGATTATTTCAAACCGGGTGTGTGCAGCAGGATCACCATCGAGGATGGCATCGATATCAGCATTTAATGATTGATATAATCCGGGCAGTTCATTAAAAAAAATGGCTGCTTTGGCTGCATTATCAGCATGGCCGCAGGCTTTGGTTGCATTTAGTGTGGCGGTAAGCCGCGTTTGCAGTTTGTTGAATGCCGCTTCCACCTCTTCCGTGGAATTATTGAAGCAATCGGCCCTTTCCGGAAATAACAAACAGAGCAATTGCAATACCCAGCCCGCTATTTTTTCATTGGGAGGTACGGCTTCTGTTTGCTGCTGTTGTGTATATAAATGCAGGTAAAATTCTTTTTCCATGTAGTCTATCCATTTTGTAGGAAATGTAAAATTACTACAAATAGTAACAGGGATGGGGTTTTGCGGCGATACCCCTGCTTATAGTCTGTGAATGTAAATTTCTTTATTCCCTGAAGGGAGATGCAGGGCTGTTGTTTTGCCGTAGATACCCCTGTTTATAGTCTGTTAGTGTAAATTTCATTATTCCCTAAAGGGTGGTGGTAACATTGCTGTTTTGCGGATATGGAAGTCTTACATGTATTTGATTTGCGTAGCCTTTTACAATAACAGGATTTTATATCTCCCTTTAGGGAATAGGACATTCCGATCAAAAGTGCCGATCCTGGCGGCGCGCATCGATCGCTTGCCCGAGCGCGAGAAGCAGGTGCTGCAGACCGCCGCGGTGATCGGCAAGGAGTTCCAGCTCCCACTTCTGGCGGCGGTGGCCGAGCTGCCGAAAACCGAGCTCGACGACGCGCTGCGCGCGCTCAAGGCCGCGGAGTTCATCTACGAGGAGTCGCTCTATCCCGTCGCGGAGTACGCATTCAAGCATCCGTTGACCCAGGAGGTCGCGTACCGATCGCTGCTCGGCGAGCAGCGCGCGCGTAGACACGCCGCGGTGGCGCGCGCGCTCGAGGCCGAGCGCGGCGCGCAGGGCGAAGCAGCGGGCGTGATCGCGTACCACTGGGAGGGCGCGGGCGAGCCGGTGCACGCGGCGCGCTGGCACCACCGCGCCGCCGTGTGGATCCAGAACCGCGTGCCGGCGGAGGCCATGCGCCACTGGAGGCGCGTGCGCGAACTGCTCGGTGACGGCGCCGACACGCCGGAAGTCGCCGGGCTTGCACTCGCGGCCTGCACGTCGCTCCTGATCCAAGGGCCGAGCAGCGGGCTCGAGGACGTCGAAGCGGCGGCAATCTTCGCGGAGGGGATTCAGCTCACCCGGCGTTTCTCGGATGCGAGCGGTGAGTCGCGGCTGGTCGCTGCGCACGGTTCGTATCTGGTGTTCCGAGGCGACGCCCGCGACGCGCTCGCGCCCCTCGAGGACAGCGTGCGACGAGCCAGCGAATCGGGCGACCCGGTCGCGCACACCAACGCACTGGTGACACTCGGCTACACCCTGATGAACCTCGGCCGCCTCTTGCCTGCCCTCGCCGCTGTGGACGAGGCCGTTGCGCTGTACGACTCCGCCCCGGATCGGATCGACCCCGGGGAGGTGGCCAAGGCTCTTCTCCTACGAGGAAACATCCTCTCTATCGCGGGGAAACCCGGTCCGGCAGCAGAGTCCTTGCAACGGGGGGGGCAGCTGCTTCCGTCAGGGAACGACATCTGGCTCGGGCTGCACTCCGTCGGCCTTTCCCACGTGGCGATGTCGCGGGGAGACGGGCGCTCCGCCGCGTCGCATGCGGAACGTGCGCTCGACCACGCGGGACGCACGGGCAGCCTGGTCGGCGCTTCGTTCGCTCACTGGCCCCGCGGCCGCGCCCAGCTTCTGCTCGGAGAACATGCGAATGCCCTGCACAGCTTCGAGCAGGCTCTCGCGACGGGCGCGCTCCGGAACGCGGAGGGCTATTTCCTCGCGGGGATCGCGCTGGCGCACCTGGGCCTCGGAGATCATGAGCGCGCACGACGCACGGCGGAGCACGCGATCGCGGTAGCGCGCCAGACGGGGAGTGGCATCGCCGAGTGCGAGGCGCAGCGCGCGCTGGCGCAGATCCTCACGCAGACCGAGGGCGCGAGCGCAGCGGCCGCGATCGAGACGGCGCTCCGCGAAGTCGAGCGCCTGATCGCAGAGACCGGAGCGCACTCGTACGAGCCGCTCCTCCACGAAGGGCGCGCCCGCCTCGCCGCCGCGCTCGGCGACGCTGCCGGCCGCGCCGGATTGGACATCCGCGCCCTTCGCGAACGCCTCGGATACTCTCAAGACCAGCTCTCCGACCTCCTCGGCTGCGGCAAGAAATCCCTCTCGCGCTGGGAAAACGGTCGGGAATACCCGAGCCAACTCGTCAACACCCTG
>JANOEQ010000001.1:0-57140 GCA_031441485.1 Chitinophagaceae bacterium | reverse complement strand
ACGAGAGGACCGGGTCGTACGTTCCGCTGGTGTATCTGTTGTGCCGCCAGGTGCAATGCAGAGTAGCTATGAACGGCCAGGATAAACGCTGAAAGCATCTAAGCGTGAAACCTTCCTCAAGATGAGTTTACTTTTAAGGGCCGTCAGAGACTATGACGTTGATAGGCTACAGGTGTAAAGGTGGTAACATCAAAGCCGAGTAGTACTAATTGCCCGTACGCTTTAATTTTTTTCTTTTAGATACTCTCTAACATTTTCCAATATGTAATCTTCTTGAATATCGAACAGATAAACAGGTAATGCCGAATATTGAAGTTGTTTTTTCACTTCTTTTCTGTATTCTGAATCCCCTGTTCGGCATTCTGAATTTCTTATGGTGGTTTTGCCGAGGGTGTTCACCTCTTCCCATACCGAACAGAGAAGTTAAGTCCCTCATGGCCGATGGTACTGCACAAAAATGCGGGAGAGTAGGTAGCTGCCATATTTATTAAAAGGCCTTCCGGTTTATACCGGAAGGCTTTTTGTTTTAATAGTACCCCCGGATTTATGCTTCCCTTATTCGAATTCATCTTCTTTGCTTTTTCAATTGCGTTGCAGCCCCTTTCAGGAGGCGTGGTACTGGTGGCATACACAGCCACTAAAAAGGCCACACTGACCCGCTGCTATGATTAATGAAGAATGAAACAATGGCAAGACTCCTATATATTATATATATAATCTGTATAGTTTTTTAAATAAAGACCTTCGTTTTTACAGATTACAAACTATCTTCAATTAATGTCAAAGCAAGAGAGAATTATTGTTGTTCTGCTGGCTGCACTGAATTTTACGCATATTCTTGATTTTATGATCATGATGCCTTTGGGAAATTATCTGAAGGTTTCTGCTATGCAGTTCAGTATCCTGGTTGCGGCTTACTCTATCAGCGCTTTCTTTTCCGGTCTTACTGTTGCCATATTTATAGACAGGTTCGACAGGAAACAGTTTTTACTGTTTGCTTATATAGGTTTTGTTATCGGCACACTGGCTTGTGGTTTTGCAAACAGTTATGGATTGTTACTGGGTGCCAGAATTGTAGCTGGCCTGTTTGGGGGTATCATTGGCGCACAAGTACTTTCCATTATTGCAGATATGTTTGTGTATGAAAGAAGAGGAAGGGCCATGGGGGCCGTAATGGGTGGGTTTGCCGCAGCTTCCATTCTTGGTGTTCCCCTCTCACTTTATCTTACCAATATATTTAAAAACAACTGGCATGTCCCTTTCCTGCTCATTGGTTCATTGGGTATCTTTTTTATTCCGCTGCTCCTCCGTTTTATACCGAGAATGACAGGGCATATACAAAATAATGCTAACCATGTATCTCCTTTTACTGCATTGATAACCGTGTGTAAGGTACAGTCACAACGGAGAGCCCTTATCTTTTCGGGCTTATTAATGATGGGGCATTTCCTGATCATTCCATTTATAAACCCTTACCTGGAATTCAATAAAGGATTTTCAAAGGACCTTACCCCCATGATCTATTTAGTGGGTGGTATTGCCTCAATGCTGGCGGCGATCTATCTGGGGCGTATAGCTGATAAAAAGGGTAAGCTTTCTGTTTTTTCTTTATCCGTTTTCTTTTCCCTGTTTATGGTACTCATCATTACCCGTATGCCCAATGTACCTTTTATATTAGTACTGCTATTTTTTGCCATCTGGTTTATTGTAGCCACGGGAAGAATCGTAACCGCACAGGCAATGATCAGTGAAGTGGTAACACCTGAACAAAGGGGAAGCTTTATGAGTATTAATGGCAGTATTCAGCAACTGGGAAGCGGCCTGGCTGCATTATTTGCCGGCATCATTGTTTCCACAGAGAAATCAGGGAAAATAATCAACTATAACTGGGTTGGCTATCTGAGTATTGTTGTTCTTTTACTAAGCCTGGTATACGGCAGAATGATTTTCCGGAAAATAGATGTGGCAGAAGAAGATACTTCTCCCTCAGCAGATAATGAATTGCTGCAGGAAGCAACCTGATTATTTATCTCACCCTGTACACCGGGTAACGCATATAAGCCGGTTCAAACCAGGGGGAATTTTGATACACAAAATTCAATTGTGCCCTGCCATCTTTTACAAAAGCCGTATCTGCTGACCTGCGTTGCTCCAGTTTGTTTTTTACATCCGGATTATTCCTGACATAATCTGCAGCAATGTCTTCAAAGGCATAAGCTGAATAACCTTCTTTTTGTCCAAGTATGGCATCAAAATAATTCCAGGTAAAATAGGAATCTTCAGCTTGCGGCTCTAATGTTTCAATAAGAAAACGGTTCGCCACCTGGTTCATAGGAATATACCAATCACCTTTTTTGAATGTAATGGATTGAATACTGACAGCAGTTTTCACCTCACTGTTTATGTGGTGCATTTCATACTGACGGGGCGAGGCTTTATAGTCCTCAATTTTATATACTTCCACTTCAATGACAGTATCTTTTTTTAATTGCCGCATTTCAACGCGGTTCAATTTCAACAGGTCTGTCACCTTCCACCAGCCCTGCGGAATGATATAGGCTTTTGGTTTTTTGATAAAGCTTTTTGGATTAAAACTGTTGAATATCTTTATAGTTTTTTCATAAGGTTTACTTCTGTCATAATAAAGCCGGGGTCGGCCCGATACTTCACTGGGTTTACGACCGGCTTCAAATCCTTTGTAAAGCACTTCTTTGTATTGGGATTTATCCAGCGACCATGTAAGAGGGAACTCTACCGCAGTTTGAACCATTTTTTTTGTTTGGTTACGGAGATTTTTTATCTGCTCACTGTTTTTAGCAGTGAATTCAATGAAAGACAGCATTAAAGTATACGTTGCCTTTACCCGCTGATCGTAGGGCTTTAGCATGTGTGTTTCAGGAACAAAGGAAAAGGTATGCCAGAGGGCTGCATAACCACTGCTATAGCGGGGGCTGTCCCAAAATTCCGGCCAGCCATTATCCGGGGTGTCGCCAAAAGAATTTACATACGGTATAAGATCGTATCCTTTTGCTTTCATAGATGAATAAAGCGCAGGCTCAAATTCTTTTGCAAGGTAATCACCCATTATACCGCCCAGCTTATTATGTTGTGTGGTGAGTAATGTCATCACATGCTGGTAATCTGCGCCATTACTTACATGATTATCCACAAACACATCTGGATCGATAAGATGAAATATTTCTGTGAAAGCCCTCGCATCTTTCGAATCGCATTTAATAAAATCCCTGTTCAGGTCTAGATTTTGGGAATTGCCGCGAAACCCAAATGCTGAGGGGCCGTTTTGATCAACCCGGTAATTATTACTCCTGTCCAGACAACCGCCGATATTATAAATGGGAATAATGGCGATTACAATATTGTCCGGTATTTTATATTTATTGGTAACAATGTCCCTGGCAAGAAGCATTGTTGCATCCACACCATCGGGTTCACCCGGATGAATACCATTGTTGATGAGGATCACCCGTTTATTGCTTTTACTGATATTATCGAAATTATAATCACCATTGTTTGATACTACAATAAGATGAAGCGGATAGCCTGCATCTGTCATACCCATCGTCAGCATTTTCACCTTGCCTGATCGGGCATCTAATTTTTGCCACCAGTTGATGATTTCAAAGTAGGTGGGTGTTTGTGTGCCATTTGATTGTTCAAATTTAGTAGTGATGGTTTGTGACAGGGCTGGTATAAATGCGGCTAAGACGAGGCAGAGAAAAAAGTATTTCATCCTTTATTTTTTATGGTCTTTGTTGTAAATCCTTTAGTGAATATAAAGGTTTTATAACTACAGGCAGTACTTTAGATATGGTTTATGCATACGTTTATTTTCTTTACAACGATCATTATAGGCTGTATGCAATAAAGGCTGAAGGCCTTATAATAGAACTGCGAAACTGGAAGTTTCGCAGAGCAATGTTTCGCAGAGTGGTAGCGTATGACGGTTCAATTAAGCAAAAAAAAACATCCACCTTACAATGAATGCTTTTCAAAAAATTTATAACAACAAAATTACGTAGTTGCAGCATTGGCTTTTCTCGCCAGTTTGCTTTTCAGGTTGGCCGCTTTGTTCTTATGAATAACATTGCGCTTAGCCAGTTTGTCAATCATGCTGGCAACACCAGGGAACTTTTCACCCATTTCTTTTCCAGTCAGCGCCTTCAGGTCACGAATGGCATTACGGGTGGTTTTGCCGTAGTATTTATTTCTGATAGTTCTTTTAGCCGACTGGCGGGCATCTTTCTTTGTTGCGCTGTGATTAGCCATTCTTTTTGTTTTTTTGTCCGTATAATTTCGGGAGGCAAAGGTAGGGGAAAGCTGTTATAATCTGACTTTTGGGATATATAAATTTACAAGCTTTTCAAGCCCCATTTTTGTTTCATTTGCATAATACGTTTGAACGACTCATTGATTCGCTCAGGGGTTATTTTTCCCTTGATAACCAGCTCTTTAATGCGGGAATGAATACTTTCAGGGGCATACTGCTGAACACCCCTGATATTATTGCTGAACATCAACACATCCACTCCGGCCTCGATGGCTTTCTGAATAGACTGCTCAAGCCCGTACTGGCTGCTGATGGCCTGCATCATCATATCATCCGAAAATATGACACCTTTAAAGCCGAGGCTGTCCCGCAATAAGCCGGTAATGACAGGACGGGACAAAGTGGCCGGAAGCATTGACTTGTCGAGCCGGGCATTTACAATATGTGCGGTCATAATAGCATCTGCAATATTGCTTTCAATAAGCGTTTTATAGGGTGCCAGCTCTTCCCATTTCCAGGTACTGGTAACATCCACCACACCCAGATGTGAATCTGTAGTGGAATTGCCATGGCCCGGAAAATGTTTTAAAACAGTATGCACATTAAAATAATTATGTGATTGCACCACCTGCGCAGCTTGCTCACTTACTTTGCCAGGTAAGGACGAGAAACAGCGTTGCCTGGCACCCATTACCGGACAATTGGGATTATGAAGGTCAAGTACCGGGGCATAGTTGAGGTTGATACCGAGCCTGGATAAAGTATAAGCAATATTATCACTGTAATACCTGGTGATTTCCAGATCATTTTTATTGCCGAGCCAAAACGCAGAAGGCATTGGTGGAAATCCAAGTGAGGCCGGTAGCCTGTTTACAAGTCCGCCTTCCTGGTCGATACTGATGAATAAGGGGATAGCGGCAGCTTTTTGAAAATTGTCAATCATTTTTACCAGCGAGTCAGCTGTATTCTTTTGTGCGATATTTCTTCCATAAATGAGAATACTGCCTACTTTTCCTTCTTTCACTGCTTTAAAAACGGGTTCGTTTTTATTGGCGTTGGTTCCATAAAAGCCAAAAATTATCATTTGACCTATTTTGATATCCAGACTGTCTGTTGGGGTTTTGTCAATTGATATAAAGTTGGTGGCCGACCCGGTAGTTGGTTTGAACAACAGTTTATTGGGAGAAGCAAATGAATGCAGGACCGTAAATCCCAGCCAAATGAAAACAGATTTCATACAGTGATTTTGTATTGGCAAGATACAATAATTAGAGGTCCATTGCCCCCGTTAGTAGCGTATCAGCTTTGTTTCAGCGTGGTTTTATGCAATTTTGAACTGTATAGCTAATGGCCATTACAGGAATACATACATAGCCTTTCCTATGTGTGCATTCCAAATGTATCTATCCCTTTATGTGGTTCAAGCAGGGGTGCTACCCCTATTATTTGAGTCCCCCTTTAGCCTAAAATCCGTAGATTTGCCAACTCATTTTTTGGTATTCACCCAGTTGACAGCTTTACTATGAAAGATATCCAGTACATCACCAGTCAGCATCCGCAGTATATAGAAAGCCTTTACCAGGAGTTTGTGAAAAATCCGTCCAGTGTGGACCCGGAGTTCAAGAAATTTTTTGAAGGATTTGATTTTGCCGTCAGCAATGTAAAAAATGGTGACACCGTCAGTGCTGTTACGGCACCTGCTGTGTCAACTGCCACACCTGCTTCAATGACTTTGCCTGCTGCTGCAGAAAATGTTGACTGGATGCGGGAGATAAGGGTGTACCGGCTTATACTTGGTTATAGAAACAAAGGCCATCTGCTGGCCAAAACAAATCCCGTCCGTACAAGAAAAGACCGGGGTGCCAATATTGAATTATCTTTTTTTGGTTTATCTGATGCAGACCTTGATGCCACATTTCATGCAGGAAATTTAATCGGGCTGGGAACTACTACCCTCCATACTATCCTTGCACATCTTGAGCAATGTTATGCTTCGCATGTTGGTATCGAGTTTAAATATATCAGTGATCAAAAGAAAGTAGACTGGCTTACGAATGAGGTTGAGCATAAAATGACAGCGCCACTGGCGTTGAATAAAAGGAAAAGAATACTGGAAAAACTGAACGAGGGGGTTATGTTTGAAAAATTTCTGCATACAAAGTATGTGGGGCAAAAAAGATTTTCCCTCGAAGGCGGTGAAACGACAATCGCGGCCCTTGATGCTATTATAAATACAGCAGCTGATTATGATGTGCACGAAGTGGTGATTGGTATGGCCCACCGCGGAAGATTGAATGTGCTGGCCAACATCATGGGAAAAACATACGAGCAGATATTCAGCGAGTTTGAAGGTACAGCCAAAATGGACCAAACAATGGGAAGTGGCGACGTGAAATACCACATGGGCTACGGCAGTGAGGTGAAAACGATGGATGATAAAACCATTCACCTGAAACTAATGCCGAATCCCTCTCACCTGGAAGCAGTGGACCCGGTGGTGGTGGGTTTCTCAAGGGCCAAGGCAGATGTGATGTACCATAGTGATTTTGATAAAATACTTCCTATACTTATTCATGGTGATGCCTCTGTGGCAGGACAGGGGATTGTGTACGAAGTGCTGCAGATGAGTTCTCTGAAAGGCTATTACACAGGCGGCACACTGCATTTTGTGATCAATAACCAAATCGGGTTTACCACTGATTTTGATGATGCAAGGAGTTCGGATTATTGTACTTCCCTGGCGGCTGCGGTACAGGCACCCGTATTTCATGTAAATGGGGATGATCCGGAGGCCGTGGTAAAGTGTGTGGAAATTGCCACCCGTTTCCGCCAGGAATTTAATTCCGATATTTTTATTGATATGGTTTGCTATCGTAAGCATGGCCATAATGAAGGAGATGATCCAAAGTTTACCCAGCCGCATTTATATGCGCTGATAGATAAGCATCCCAATCCAAGGGAAGTGTATGTAAAATATTTACTGGAAAATGGTGAACCGGATGCACAGGAACTGGCCAAAGAAATGGAAAAGAAATTCTGGGCCGACCTGCAGGAAAGATTAGACGAAGTAAAACAAAACCCACTGCCGTATACCTATCAGCAGCCAGAACTGGAATGGAAAAAACTGCGCCGTGCCACTTACAATGATTTTGAACAGTCGCCGGTAACGGCTATCAGCAGCGATAATTTTAAAAAAATCTTCGATGCACTGATGAAATGGCCGGCGGACTTTAAGCCGCTTCGCAAAGTGGAAAAAATATTGCAGGATAAAATAAAACTGTTTGAAACAGAACAGAAAGTGGATTGGGCCACCGGTGAGTTATTGGCCTATGGCAGCCTGCTCCTGGATGGAAAAGATGTGCGGATGAGCGGGCAGGATGTGCAAAGGGGCACTTTCTCCCATCGTCATGCGGTATTGCGAAATGAAGAGAACGACAAAGCCTATAACAGGCTCAGCCATCTTTCTGATGCCAAAGGCAAATTCAGGATTTATAATTCCTTGCTGAGTGAATACGGGGTACTTGGTTTTGAATATGGCTATGCAATGGCTAGTCCCAATGCCCTGGTATTATGGGAAGCACAGTTTGGCGATTTTGTCAATGGTGCACAAACGATGATTGATCAGTTTATTGCAGCGGGTGAACAAAAATGGAATAGAATGAACGGAGTAACCATGCTGCTGCCACATGGATATGAAGGACAGGGCCCCGAACACAGCAGTGCCAGGCTGGAACGCTTTTTACAATCCTGTGCGGAATTGAATATGGTGATCACTAACATCACCACATCCGCTAATTTTTTTCATTCCCTGCGCAGACAACTGGCATGGCCTTTCAGAAAACCAATGATCAATTTTGCACCAAAGGCCAACCTGCGGCATACGGGAACCTATTCAAGAATTGAAGAATTTACGAATGGCGGATTTAAAGAAGTGATTGATGATGTTTTTGCAGATATAAGTAAAGTGAAGAAAGTGCTTTTTTGCAGTGGAAAGATTTATTTTGATATGGCAGAGCGCCAGCAAAAAGAAGACCGCACTGATATTGCTATCATCAGGCTCGAGCAGATTTATCCATTGCCATTTAAACAGCTGGAAGCGCTGCACGCTAAATACGACAAAGCCACCTGGTTTTGGGTGCAGGAAGAACCATTGAATATGGGTGCAGCATCTTTCCTGAAGATGAACCTTACAACTATTAATTATGGTGTGATAAGCCGGCAGCCATCTGCATCTACAGCCACTGGCTATAATAAAGTGCATTTGCAGGAACAGAAGGAAATTGTGGAAACAGCATTTAGTATTTAAATGAAATATTTATCTATACTAACAGCAGCACTGGTTCTTTTTTCCTGTAAGGAGCAAAAGGGAAAACCAGATAAAGTAGAGAATAACGGCGATAAAGTATATAGTGTGGAACCTGACGACATAGCGATTAACAGGGCGGTGGACTCTGCGAAAGCCACGTACAGCAGATTTCTTGAGGATTTTAAGAGACAAGATAGCAGCGCAGGTAACTTCGTTATAAAAATAAGGTTTTCTTATGAAGGTGATATAGCAGAGCATATATGGGTGAATGAACTGCACTTTAAGACAGGGAAATTGTTTGGCATATTAAATAGTATCCCTGCGTATGTTACAACACTAAAAATGGGGGACACGCTGGAGGTGAAAAAAGAGGATATCAGCGATTGGATGTATGTAAGGAACAACAAAATGATCGGGGGATATGCACTTCGTGCATTATATAGTAAGATGAGCGAAAAGGAGCGGAAAGAATTGAGGGAAGAACTTGACTTCGACATAGAATAATAAACCGGAAAATTTTTTCTAATGATAGATATTAAAGTGCCAACAGTAGGTGAATCCATTAGTGAAGTAACCTTATTGAAATGGACAAAGAAAGATGGCGACTATGTGGAACGGGATGAAGTGATTGCAGAACTGGAAAGTGAAAAAGCCACATTTGAAGTAAATGCGGAGAAGGCGGGAATACTGAAGCTCGGCAATTTAAAAGAGGGCGATACGATTAAGATAGGTGATCTGCTGGCAAATATAGATGAAACTGCGGCTAAGCCAGCGGTAAGTCCGAAGTCGGAAGCCGGAAGCCGGCAGCCTGCCGCCGCACCTGCAAACGAACAGGTGAAAGCTCAAAAAGAAACGATCACCCCGACTTCAGACATCGGACATCAAACTGCTGATATAAAAGCAAGTCCGGTGGCTTCTGCCATCATTGCTGATAAGAAAGTGGATGTGAAAACAGTAACGGCTACAGGTGCGCAGGGGAAAATAATGAAAGAGGATGTTCTTACTGCATTGGCCAGCCCGGGTAAGAAGGCTTTTGCCGGTACTGAACTGAATACCCGTAATGTACGGATGGAAAAAATGAGCAACCTGCGTAAAACAATTTCCAGGCGGCTGGTAGAAGCAAAGAACACTACAGCTATGCTCACCACTTTCAATGAAGTGGATATGAGCAGCATCATGGAAATAAGAACAAAGTACAAGGATAAATTTAAAGAAATACATGGCGTAGGGCTGGGCTTTATGAGTTTTTTTGCCAAAGCCTGTGCAGTAGCCCTGGCCGAATGGCCTTCAGTAAATGCATACATTGATGGTGACCAGCTGGTATACCATGGCTATGCAGATATAAGTATTGCTGTGAGTACTCCCAGGGGATTAACAGTGCCTGTAATGCGCAATGTAGAAAGCATGAGCATGGCAGATGTAGAAAGAAAAGTGGTGGAACTGGCTGGCAAAGCAAGGGATAGTAAATTAACAGCAGATGAACTGACGGGAGGCACTTTTACCATTACCAATGGTGGCGTATTTGGCTCACTGATGAGTACTCCGATCATTAATATTCCTCAGAGTGCTATTTTGGGAATGCATAAAATACAGGAAAGACCGATGGCCATAAACGGGCAGGTGGTGATAAGACCGATGATGTACCTGGCCCTGAGCTATGACCACCGCATTGTTGATGGCCGTGAGTCAGTTAGTTTTTTGGTGCGGGTAAAGGAATTGCTGGAAAACCCGGAGCAGTTGCTGATTGGTAAAGATCCTGTGAAGACATTGTTAGAGCTATGAAACTCCTGAGGGGAAATAAATTATCAAAATGGTAGTATGCTGAAGAGGAATACATCCCGTACAGATATAAAAGAGAGAAAGAGTGGTGCTGTGCATTTTTTATATCCCTCTTTTTCTCCTTTTGCTCTGTGTGATGCATTATTTTTTAGCTGGAGACTGTCTCGTTTTCATATCTAAATGGTATTGTATTGATGCCTGCTCTTTTATTGGGCGGGCTTTTCATTTAATGATTCTGTAAATAGTTTGAGTAAATATCATTCATACCTCAATTCTGCCGGTGAAATTCTTTCTCATTACCAGGGGGAGGAGCCATTTGCTTCGTTCATCAAGAAATATTTTACGCAGTGTAAAAAATTTGGTTCCAGGGATCGGAAACAGGTGAGCCATTTGTGTTATTGTTATTTCAGGTTGGGAAAGGCATTTGTGGATATGCCGGTTTCAGAAAGAATAATAATGGGCCTTTTTCTTTGTAGCCATTCACCGGTGGATATGCTGGAAGAGCTAAAGCCTGAATGGAATAAAATTATTTCATTATCGGTGAAGGAAAAACTGGCTGTAATAAATAAAAGCAATGCCTTACAAAGCGTATTCCCCTGGACCAATGAGATGAGTGCAGGCGCTGATGCAGAAGAATTCTGCTTGTCCTTTTTTATTCAACCGGAATTGTTTCTGCGGGTACGGCCCGGTAAAGAGGCAACTGTTTTTTCTCAATTAGAAAAGGCTGCTATTACTTTTAAAAAAATAACTGGTACTTGTATTGCATTACCCGCAGCTTCCAAAATGGATGCCCTTCTATCCATTAATAAAGATGTGGTGATACAGGATTATAATTCGCAACGGGTGGGGGAGTTGATGGAGCTGGTCAGACGGGGATCGTCAGATATACATCCGGTCAGACGGAGACCGTCAGATATACATCCGGTCAGACGGGAATCGTCAGATATACATCCGGTCAGACGGGGATCGTCAGATATACATCCGGTCAGACGGAGACCGTCAGACCGGGTATGGGACTGCTGTGCGGCAAGTGGCGGAAAATCCATTATGGCAAATGATATCCTTGGAAATATTGATCTTACGGTGTCTGATGTCAGGGAATCCATATTGGTAAATTTGGGTAAAAGATTCCGTGCAGCGGGTATTATAAACTATAAAAGTTTTGTTGCCGATATAAGCGATCCGCAGAACCTGCCTGCTGAGTCATTTGATTTTATCATAGCTGATGTGCCTTGTACAGGATCTGGTACATGGAGCCGAACACCTGAACAGTTGTATTATTTCGATACGCAAAAAATTGCAGACTACGCTGCTTTGCAAAGGAAGATAGTGGGTGCTGCTGTCGGCCGCCTGGAGAAGGGCGGTTATTTTTTATACATCACCTGCTCTGTTTTCAGGAAAGAAAATGAAGAAGTGGTGGATTTTATAAAAGAAAAACTCCATCTGCAACCGGTGAAGATGGAATTCCTAAAAGGATATGATAAAAGAGCGGATACAATGTTTGCGGCTTTACTCCAACTGCCATTATAATTTAATCAGTTCCACTGTACCTATTGTTTTCTGGCCGTTCATTACTTTAATATAATATTTTCCTTTTGACAGTCTTTCCACAGAAAGATCAATGGTTTTTTTACCTGTGTTTTTAGATTGGTTCAATTGCATCACCAGCCTGCCCTTAGCATCATAAATGGTAATTGGCATATTGGTAACAGCATAAGCTGTTTCAATAACGAGGGTGGTGGATGCTGATGCAGGATTGGGTTGAAGGGATACGGATTCTTTAGTAGGATCGACACTGCCTGTGCCGGTGGTAACACAGCCGGTTGGAATAGTTACAGTAACTGTATCAATATAGGCATCTGTAAAAGCAGCTGTTGCTGTATCTATTACCTGGCGTATACGATATGATACTGTGCCGGCATTTACTCCCACCAATGTATTGACAAATTGATAACTGCGGTTGGCAAGTAAGGTGCCTGCAAATGGTGTTACATCTCCCACTTTGGTGAATACGGTTTCACCCGGGACTTTTCTTTCAACTTCATACCGCATGGACTCTACATCTTTTGTACTCCAGTTTACAGTCACATTGCAGGCATTTATCGTTGTACTGGAAGTGGCATATTCAATCAATAAATTTTTGAATGCTGTTTTTACATTCGGGATACCATAGCCGGTCCTGTCATTAGGCGTGGAAAAAATACTGCCGGATTGCTGCAGTGCCCTTACAATTTTCATATTATTATATTCCGGAAAGCCCTGCCACAGACAGGCGCCAAGGCCGGCCATATTCGGACAGGCAAAAGATGTTCCGTTGCCGGAGCCGATTGTATTGCCTGTTGTTTGTATTAATGCGGAAACACCAACAGCTGCTACATCAGGTTTTATTTGTCCATCAGAGGAAGGGCCAAAGCTTGAAAATCCGGCTACTGAACCTGATGTACTTACTGCGCCCACAGCTACCACACTATCTCCATCTGCAGGAGTTGAAATGTAATGCCAGGCACTGCTCCCTTCATTGCCGGCAGATATAACAACCAGCAAACCTTTTTTAGCCGCCATATCAGCCCCTCTTGCTGCCATGGTGGTGTTGCCATCCATATTGGCATATACATAATTCAATGTAGCATTATCAAAATCAAAATAGCCGAGGGATGATGAAATAACATCAGTCCCATTGCTGTCGGCCCTTTCAGCTGCACATACCCAGTTATGTTCTTCGATGGGATATTCGCTGGCATCATCTTCTGTACGAAAAAGCCAGAAAGATGCTTTGGGCGCTTTGCCGATAAACTGACCTGGAATATTAGCGGCAATAGTGGAAAAACAATTCATACCATGACTGCCATCGTTGATCACATTGGATTCACGGGCCACAAAATCCCAGGTGCCCAATACCTGTGCATTCATATTTACACTGTCAAATGCTTTTAGTGCAGTATAATTAGTAAACCCATTATCTAATACGGATAAATGCATGCCTTGGCCCCTCAGCCCGATATTATGCAGAAACTCGCCGTTGTGAATGTGTATCTCATTGAAAGAGCTGGTGCCATAGTTGAAATAATCGGCCGTTATCCTTTCAGTGGATGGGGGGAGTTCATTAATTATCTCTTCTCCGGCAAATTTATCACGGGTGCTTTTGCCTGGCTCAGATGTTTTGGATGCGATGCCTGCCACATTTTGTACAAAAGGTAATGCGTTGATGGCGATGATGGCAGCAGCATCGGTGGTTAAAATGGATACACTGTTCAGCCATTTGGAGGCATTGAGTATGGTAACGTTGGGTATGTTGTCAATCTGTGTGATATAGCTTGGGGTAACGGGCAGGTCAGCACTGTCAATGGCTATGCTGTAGCGTGTCCTTCTGTCCAATGCCCTTTGTGAAAGATAGGTAAGTGGGGAGGAAAATGAATAAGGGCTATTTCCTTTATGCTTAAGCCGTACGATGTAGCGGGTGAATTGCGCCTGTGATTGACTGGTAATAAAAGAGACAAGACAACAAAGGAGTAAAAGTTTTTTCATAACCAACGTTAAATGTCTTCAAATTTACGGATGAAAAGGCAACTTAGTTATGGTCTATCATCCACATGGTAATACCAAAGCCCCGATACGCATAATTAGGGCCTCCCGGGCTGGGATCAGGCTGGTATTCGTAAAGGGTATATTCCCGATAGACAAGACCAATGTTTTTTGAATATTTTTCTACGGATCTTGATTTTGAACCGTACGCAGTTGGTAAAGTAACGGGGATATTAAAAGTCTCATCTGCCTGTTCCACTGTTTGCACATCTGCGTAACTAATATTACGATAGCTAAAGGAAGCAGGTCCGCCATCATAATAAAAATCCCAGTCTTCCATATTGTCATCATTGCTGAAAAAATATTTAGTGCCATAAGGATCAGTAGGTAAATAGCGGTTGCCTTTCCAGCTAAATCCATTTTTGATGGGCATGTGCATTTTTATGAAACGGAGATTGTCTTCCACCAGTTCCAATTGATCGCTTAGTGGAGTAATAAAATATGAACCTGCGGGTATCCAGGGCTGTGCCGCTGTCCAGGAACTTGCATTCACAGAGTCACGGATATATCTGTATATCCTGTAACTGGGACGGCCAAGGTTATCAGCAATCTGTGCGTCCACAACATGTTTTACCTGGTATTTATGAATCTCGGCAACCCTGTCAAACTGGGTGAACACCAGAGAATCGAGGCGGTAAGTGATATACTTTCCGGGAGTTACCGGCAAGTAGTCACTTATTTTTTCTGAGGTAAATTCTTCCTTCTCATTACAGGAGAAAAGGGAAACAGCCACAAAGGCGATAAGAATAAAACGGAATGAAGGTAAGATTCTCATAAAAGGTTTTTCTGTATTTAGGGATACAAATTTTCAGTCAAGGTCTGATACATTTTTTCCATTGTGGTCAAAAATGCATTAATAAAACTACAAAAAAAGCGGGGAAACATTGCTCCCCGCCTAAAAACGTATTTTTTGAGGCTTTATTGCCTGATTCTAAACGAGTTCGCCCCGCTGTATGATACCACCGCCGATAACATCATCCCCTTCATAAAAGACGGCACTCTGGCCTGGGGCAATGCCTTTTACATTTTCGTAGAATCGTATAGACATGGCATGCCCTGTTTCTACAGATACAGGATATAAATTGGATAACGCCCCTTTATCCTTGTATCGTATTTTGGTAACAGCTTCCATACCCGGTGTAATTGTATCGTATTTAATCAGGTTTATTTTACCCACTATCATTTCATTCTGATCAAGATCTTCCTCATCACCCAACATTACAGTATTATTATCCGGGTCGATCTTTGTTACAAATACCGGTTTGCCAAACGTAATATCCAACCCTTTTCGCTGACCGATGGTATAAAAAGGGTATCCTTTATGCTGTCCTAATATATTTCCCTGTTTATCTACAAAATTGCCACCGGCCACTTTTTCTTCCAGCCCTTCTACCCGCCTTTTTAAAAAACCACGGTAATCATTATCAGGAACAAAACAGATCTCGTAGCTCTCATTTTTTTTGGCTAATTCAGGGTACCCATAATCGTGTGCCATTTGGCGAATCTCTGTTTTTCGGTAAGGTCCTAATGGTAATAATGTTCGGCTAAGCAAATCTTGCTGCAAGCCCCACAATACATAACTCTGGTCTTTGGTGTCATCTATGGCTTTGCTCACCACATAGCGGCCATTATCATGCTGACGAACTTTGCCATAATGACCGGTTGCAATATATTCACAGCCCAATGCATCAGCCCTTTTTAATAAGGCCCTCCATTTGATATGTGTATTGCAAAGCACACAGGGATTGGGTGTTCTTCCTGCTAAATATTCGTCTACAAAATTTTCGATCACAAAATCACCAAACTCCTCTCTTATATCAAGAATATAATGGGCAAAGCCATGTTCAACAGCAGCCTGCCTGGCATCATTAAATGAATCTACATTGCAGCAACCGGTTTCTTTCTTGCTGCCACCGCTGGCGGCATAGTCCCAGGTTTTCATGGTAATGCCCACCACCTCATATCCTTCTGCATTGAGCATAAGAGCGGTAACGGTACTGTCGATGCCACCGCTCATAGCTACCAAAACTTTTCCCTTTCGGCTCATAATTTACGAAAATTGCAAGCCGTAAAGATACAATGAAAAAATGGCACAGCCGGTTTCGAAATGAGTAATAAAACGGGTGGAATTCCGGTATGGGATTATTCAATAGATTGCCCGGTTTAAGTACATTTGTTCATACTTAGTAACAGTATTGTGAAACCCCGCCATTACACACTTCTTATTGTTCTTTTTTTTAAATGCCTGTATGTGTCGGCACAGCCTGATTCTATTTTGGCCGCCCAGGATGAAAAACAGATCATGCTTTTGCTGAAATGGTACCGCAATGACATACTAAAAAAAGATTCACAACAGGTTGTATCTGCGCTCAGTGCTGCCGAAAATTTATTTGCTGAAAAAGGGGCCTCCCTGTTGCGAAGACAGGCGTGGCTGCTGCAGCATGTTTACCTGGCCGGGAAAAAAGAGAATGGAGAAAAAAGCGCCCTTGCTATGCTGGAAGCTGCTGATAAAGCAAATGGTAAGGGCTGGTGGTTAACGGAGGCAGAATGCTGGCATCATGCCGGTACTTTTTATTTTGTCGGCGGTATGTACGGGCCTGCCTTTGAATATTTACAGAAAGCGCAGCAGGTCTTTGAAAAAAGAGAAAATGAAAAATCCCCGATGGTGCTTCGGTATACAGGCATGCTGGGACATTCTTATTACAGTTTTGGTGAATACGAACTGGCTATCCGCTTTTTTAAAAAGACAATTGAATTACCGGACTACTGGAGTTCGGTAGTTTATTTTCCCGGCGTTTACAATACCATAGGGTTATGTTACCGGCAGTTAAAGAAATATGATTCGGCTGCTGCATGGTTCAACCGCTCTTATGAAGCCGCTTATGCATTTAAAGACTCATTTTGTATGGCGCTGGCCAATGGCAACCTTGGCTATACTTTTTATTTACAAAACGAGTATGATAAAGCGGTTCCGTTACTGGAAACAGATTTTATGGTAAGCATCCGTGCCGGGGAACAGGGCAGTGCAGTAAATGCGGCCATAGCGCTGGCGGCAATTTATATAAAAAAAGGCCAGTTGCTGCATGCAGAAAATTATATGCAGCAATGCCGGCAGTTTGTTTACGCATCCACCGATGCCAACCTGCGAAAAAGCTGGTATGAAAACCTGTATCATATTAATAAAGCAAAAGGAGATTACCTGAACGCCGGCCTGTATGCTGATTCATTGCTGATATATAAAGACAGTGTGGCAGCACTTCGTGATAAGACGATATACAATCAAACTGTTTTAAAAATTGAAACCGAACAGCATATAAATGATATAAGCCGGTTGGAAAACAGGCGGAAACAACAGTTGTTGTTGCGTAACAGTTTACTGGTGGGAGTGGTGTTGCTGGGCATCATAGCCCTGTTATGGGTAAACAGACAATTACTTAAGCGTAATAAAGAAAAGGAGATAGCAAGGCAGCAGTTGGTATTTGCCGAACAGGAATTGCAGGGATATACGCAAAAGCTGACGGAGAAGAATGAACTGCTTGAACAATTGCGTTCCGAAATTGATTCTCAGCAAAAAGGCAGTGACAGGATTGAGAATATAAACAGCTTACTGTCTGCCACCATTCTTACGGATGAAGACTGGAAAACCTTCAGACAATTGTTTGAGAAAGTGTATCCCGGTTTCTTTATCCGCCTGAAAGAAAAGATGCCCGACCTCAGCGCTGCCGACACCCGGCTGCTGACCCTCACCAAATTGAAATTACCTGCAAAAGATATGGCCGCCATGCTTGGGATAAGCTATGACTCCATTAAGAAAGCCCGGCAAAGGCTCCGTAAAAAGATCAATCTTCCGGAAGAAGGGGGGCTTGAAGAACTGGTTGAAATGATCTGAGCCTTCTGCCATCTTCACTAATTTTAAAAATACATTTTAATTGCCTGATGTAAACGTTTGTTTACCAGGTTGCTCGATTTGTCCCCTTATTGTCCGCCCTCTGTCCCCTTTTATCCCCCCATGCTTATTTGGAAAAGACCCGCTGTTGCCGCCATATTGTATAAGAATATGCGCAATGGAAAGGAGAAAAAAATATCGCTGGTTAAACAAGTACTACGTGATCATTACCGGGATTTGTATCCTGCTGGCATTGTTTATCTGGCTGTTGTTCCGTTCCTGGCTTGCCGATCTGGAAAAAGAAAAAAGAAAAGAAACACAAGGAAAATCACAATCACCTGTCAATAAATAAACACACATGAAAAATTTTTTCTTCAGTTTTCTGTTACTATGCTGCGGCACTATCAATAATGCTCAGAATGTAGGCATTGGAACCACCACGCCATTGAAGAAGCTACATATTGCCGGCGAAGGATATAACAACGCGATAATTATCAGTGACAGTTCCGGGGCAATGACCGTGCTCAACGGCGGTTATATCAGCGGAGCTACGTTTACCCCTTACGTTGGGGCCCTCAGCAATCACCCTTTCTGGATTGTTTCCGGTGGTTATATCAGGATGCATTTTAGTAACGGGCCTGCCACTAAAATTGGCATCAATACAGTGAATCCATATACGCTGTTTACAAATACGGACAAGGATATTGCCGGCAGCGATTCGCAGGGTGTTGGCAATTATTATGCATTGGCATGGCGATCACCATCTATCGGATATACTACAGCGTTTTATAATAGCTCAGGTTTTCCGGGCTCTAACGGATTGGCAGTAAAAATAAATAGTACAGCAAGCACCAGCCGTATACTCGATCTTTCTACGGGTAATTTTCAGGATACTGCCGGTACGCCTGTTATGGTTGTAAACGGAAATGGGAAAGTGGGTATTGGAATTGGCAGCCCTGCTACCAGATTGAGCAATACCAACAGAGGAATCCGCGGCAGTAATGGAGTGGGAATTCTCTCAGATGCCCTTTCATGGGTGATACACGATGTTGGTTATACACAGGCGATATATAATGATAACCCCAATGGGAATGCTAATGGCCTGGCTGTTAAAATTGCAGGCAACAGCAGTAACAACAGAATACTGGAGCTTTCTACCGGTAATTTTCAGGATACTGCCGGCACGGCTGCCATGGTGGTTAATGGGGATGGCAAAGTGGGCATTGGCATATCAAATCCCTTTTCAAAACTGCACATTAATGGAGGTGGTACAGATGCTCAGCTATCCATCCAGGATACTTCGGGTACTTTTGTAAAACTTAGCGCAGCTTATTTTCCCACTGTTAATTATGTGCCGTTTGTAGGTACTTACTCAAACCACCCTTTTGGTATCATCAGCAATAATGCGGTACGGATATACCTGGCCGGCAATGGGAATGTTGGAATACGAAATGGCAATCCTGTATGCGCTTTAACCAATACTGATTCAAATATTATTGCCAGTGATAATTTTGGAATAAGCATGCCTTCCTTTTCATGGAGTATGAATGACAAAGGGTATGTACAGGCTTTGTATAATTCTTCACTCTTAGAGGGGGCCAGCGGGCTGGCGGTTAAAATAGCCGGCAATGGCAGTAACTATCGTTTACTGGACCTGTCTGTAGGCGCTTCCCCAACCACTGCCGGTACCCCCGTAATGGTGGTGCAGGGGGATGGAACGGTGGGTATCGGTAATCAGTCTCCGCAGCACCGGCTTTCTGTTGGTGCGGCTACCACCGACGGACAATTGGTGGCTGTAAGGTCGTATGGAGGAGGCACTTCATGGCACGGGGGAGCTGCATTTGGTTATACCACTGCAAGTGTAATACTCGGACAATTGAATGGTGTGGCAACTATTGGGGGTCATAATGCAAACCTGACAGCCTGGGCCAACTTAGCCCTCAACCCCGGTGGAGGTAATGTGGGTATTGCAACAAATACCCCCACCGAAAAACTTACCATAAACGGTGCCCTGAAAATCGCTGATGGTGGCTACACAGGTCTTATTAATAATGATACTATTCCGGCTCCCACAGGCGGTGCGGGTACGATTGTTTTTTCCAATAGCCATTTTTTTGGATGGAATGGAACACAATGGAAGCAACTGGACAATTAAAAACTATTTATGAAGTATAAGATTAATCCGGTAAGTAAGGTTTGCATATTATTGCTGCCCACCTGTACAGGTATTGAGCTGATAGATATTAATACTGTTATAAGAATTGAGGCCATCAGTAATTATAGCAAACTGTATTTTATTAATGGAAAAACATTGGTGGTGGCAAAAGTATTGCGCTGGTTCGGGGAGCAGTTGTCTCTTCTTCAGGGCAGGGGGTATGCTGAAACACAATTCATCCGTATCCACCGCACTCATTTAATCAATAAAAGTTTTATTTATCAGTATACAAGGGGAGAAGGTGGAAAAGTGGAATTGTGTACAGGCGAATGGATTAATGTGGCCAAACGAAAGAAAACCAATTTTCTGAAAAGCTGGTATACCCCCGCCGCCTGAATTACTGCTTTCCAATTCAATATGAATGGCTTGTGATTATTATCTTTTTGCATTCCGCTTTTACAGGCACTCATTTTTTTTAGTATGGCGGCAGCCGCCGGGCCATAGAGCTCCGATAATAAATCCAGGTTAATCATTGGTGTGCTGTATGTTTTCAAATACATTCTTTATTTTACAGCACTAATGAAGCAGATTTCCTTTTTACTGGCAATATTTGCCGCCAGTCTTACATTACAGGGGCAAACCACTGATGAAAAGGCCTTGCTGCAAATTGTGAGCAATCGCAATGAAAAATTAATTGCCAAAAATGATTCGGTGCTTCTTTCCATCTACACTCATGCTGATTCGTCCGCAAAAGTTCAGTTGCTGAATTTTTTTGATAAACAATCCGGCAGCAGTAATCCTTATACTGCTGCCAGGAGCCTGACCTGGAAAGGAGTGGTAATTTACAGGCCTCCCTTTCGCAGTTATGATGCGCATGTTTTTATGCAGCGGGCAATTAACCGTGCCGTGGAGAGCGGGGATGAGTACCTGATGGTACAGTGTTTTGAAATCTATGCTTTCCATTGTATGACGGCTGGAAAACCTGAAACAGCCCTTTTTTACTTTTTAAAATCTGCCGAGTTAAGAGAAAAACTGGGAGACCGTTTTTTTTACGCTAAAAATATCAACCTCTTTGAAACCCTGGGCGACCTATTGTATAAGATGCAGGAGTATCACCAATCGGTACAATATATAAAGCTGGCCATCAGTCTGGCTTCTCCTTCAACAAACATACATAGCGGTACAACGAATACCCTGGGGCTTGATTACCAGCGACTGCATAATTATGATTCAGCATTGTACTGGTTCAATAAAAGCCTGGAAAGTGCCAGGGCAAATGACGACTCTCTTTGGATGGGTATTGTAAGCGGCAATACAGGCGCCGTTTATTTTGAACAAAAGCAGGATGAAAAGGCGCTTCCTCTCTTATGGAGTGATTACCACACCTGCCTGAAAAGTGAAATGAACAACGCTGGCAATACCCTGCACCGGATAGCATTGATCTGTCTGCGGCGCAATAAAACAGACAGTGCCATGCTGCTTGCCAAAAGGGCGTTGCAAATTGTAACAGCCGGGCCGGAATACAATCCGGGTTTTGTACAAAATGTAAACTATGCTGTAAGCGAAGTGTTCAAAAAACTGGGTAATACAGATAGCGCATTTTATTATGCGGATATTTATCACCGGATAAAAGACTCGATAGATCTGTCAGTAGCCAGGAACCGTGCCGATGTGGTGCAGACAAGGCTCGACTTTGAGAAAACCAGCAACAGCATAAGCATTTTGCTACATGAAAATGAGGCTGAAAAAACCCGACGCAACTTTTTACTCGGTGGCATACTGCTGTTGCTGATTTCCGGATGGCTTTATTTCCGCTGGCAAAGGCAGCGCTATCATTCAAGACAACAGCAATTGCTCCATCAAAAGGAAATGGCAGAATCAGAAGTAAAGAATGCCCGCGAGAAACTGGAGGAGTTTACACAAAATATTATCAACAAAAATGAGCTGATAGAAAAACTGCAGCAACAGCTCCAGCAGCAAAATATGCAGGTAAACGAAGAACTGCTAAATCAATCCATACTCACCGAAAATGACTGGCTGCGGTTTAAAGAAATGTTTGAGAAGGCCAACCCGGGTTTCATTAATCAGCTTCAATCAATAGCTCCGGGTATTACCACCGCTGAAATCCGTTTTGCAGCACTTACCCGGTTAAAGCTGGGCAACAAGCATATCGCTTCCATGCTGGGCATTGGTGCTGACGCAGTTCGTAAAACCAAGAGCCGTCTAAGGCAGCGCCTGCAAATTACCAGCGAAAACGGGCTGGAAGAATTCATTAATAATATCCAGCTCATCAACGGCAACTGATTTATACTCTCGGTTTGCCCCAATTACGTTTCTTTTCGACTGAACGCTGCTCCGGCAGTACAGACAGGGCATGCCCTGTCTCTGCCGGAGCTTCGGAACGACTGAAAAGCGTTTCAGCGGAACTGAATGCCTCTTCTTCGTTGGAGTGATACTTCCTTTTCAACTGTACCGGAACGGAGTTCCGGTGTCCGGCCTGTCCCGTTTTGTCACAGGTGTTGTCCCGCTATGTCCCGCAAAAAAATAGGAATGGCCTGCAGATGAATCTATTTTCATCCGGTCAAATGAAAGTAATGCGGAAAGCAGGATTCAATAAAAATTACCTGGCATACCTGCTGTTGTTGTGCGGGCTGGTATTACTGGCATACCTGCTGCTGGAGAGCCGGCAACGCAGCAGGCAAATTGATAAAGCAATTAAACAAATTCCTTCCACTATAAAATAGTAATCAATGAAAAATAACAGGTATAAGATTTCCGCCGCAATTTTAATTTTTGTGCTCACTCATTATTACCGGCCCATATTTGCGCAGAATGTGGGTATTGGAACTGCAAATCCTTCCGCAAAACTGCATGTGGCCGGCAATCAGAAAATAGATGGCGCCAATACACTTGAATTTGGTGCTGGTATAGCTGGTAAAGATTTTAATGCCGGAAAAATAGGGTACGAGGTATTTACCCCGGGTGCCCTGGATATAGTTGGTGCAGGAATCAGCCAACCGCTCCGTAAAATAAAGTTCTGGAATGAGGGTGGGGCCTTATTTGCAGGAAATATTGGAATAGGCATTTCACAAGCTGATGCACCCCTGCAATTTTCAAATGCATTGGTAAACCGGAAAATAGTTTTGTGGGATGCGTTTAATAATAACCATCAATATCTTGGATTTGGGGTTAATCCGGGTATGCTTCGTTATCAGGTGGGCTCTTCCATTAATGACAGCCATGTGTTTTTCGCAGGCACCAGCGACAGCACTTCGCAGGAGCTGATGCGCATTACCGGTACAGGTAATGCAGGGATAGGAACTTCCAGCCCTTCGGCAAAACTGCATGTGGCAGGCAATGTAAAAATTGACAGTATCTATACATTGGAATTTGGTGCAGGGATAGCAGGCAAAGAAGTCAATGCCGGCAAAATAGGCTATCAGACTTTTACCCCCGATGCGTTGGATATTATTGGTGCAGGCGCCAGCGGGCCGTTAAGGAAAATTAAGTTCTGGAATGAAGGTGGCGCAGAGTTTGCCGGCAGCGTTACAGTTAATGGAAATGTAAATATGGGGCTTACAGACAGGGTTGTTGACTTTGCAGTAGCAGGCAATACCACTGCAGGTTATACATTGGCATGCCCCGGAGGTACCCGGCTCATTTCTGGTGGTGGAGGTCACAGAGACTTTAACGCTGCTGCAAATGATATTCACATCCGTTATTCAGGCCCCGACATTAATGCTCCGCTTGATGCGTGGAGACTGGTTATTGATAATACCAGTTCCAGCAGCAGAACGATAAGGGTCTATTGTAACTGTGCAAGAATAAATTAAGAAGTACTGAATGTTAAAGATAGATGGAGGCTTTTCTTTCAGGGATACTTAAAATAACCGGTAATCATGAATGCAGCAATAAAATCTTCCGAAACACTTTTCCTTACCACCTGCAAAGGGATTGAGGTAATTGATATAAACGAAATAGTAAGGATAGAAGCCATCAGTAATTACAGCAAACTCTTTTTCAGCAATGGAAAAACATTGGTAGTGGCCAAAGTATTGCGCTGGTTTGAAGAAACCCTGGCTGATCACCGGTTTATAAGAATTCACCGTACACATTTGATAAACCGGAGTTTTATTCTTAAGTATGTAAACTATAATGGCAGTAAAGTAAAGCTGTATAACGGCGAGTATATTGATGTGGCCAAAAGAAAGAAAGTATATTTTCTGAAATGCTGGTTTGCAGCAGCAGCCTGATGGTGCGCCTTTCTTTTTTGTGAGGCCCGGAGTACTGTATATATGTGTGTCTGTCAGCTATAAAAATCTTTTAGCAGCACTTCACTGTCAACCAGCTGACCATTATATTTAATGCCCGATTTGGTAATGAATGTAAGGAACACTGTCTTTCTTGTGCCTGTTCCCCATTTGAAACTTTTTATCCGTTGTTCCAGTTGTCCGGCATATTGGGGGGTAATGTTAAATGGTTTCTCGTGGTATTTAATTTCGCAGATGTTTATACACTTGTCATTTCTGTCAATGATTAAATCAATCTGGCTGCCTGCCCCCGTTTTATTACTTTTAATATTGTATGAATACTGCTGCGTAATCACAGCAGCGATACCCAGTTTTTGCTTTATTATTTTTATATGTTTAAAGCAAAAATTTTCAAAGGCATAACCCTGCCACAGTTTCAACGGCTGGCCCTGGCTTATTAGATTCCAGTCGGTATTTTTTTTACCGTCTATGAATTTCAGGTAAAAAAGGGAAAATTCATCCGTAAGCCGGTAGAGTTTTTCCTTTTTAATATTACTGAATGGGGAAGTACTTGTTATAAAACCTGAAACTTCCAGCTCGTTAAGTATGGTGGTAAGTGTGCCGCCGCTCCGGATACCACTTAATTTTATTATTTCGTTTTGCCCGACGCCCTTCCATCTGGTATAACAGGATTTTATTACGGCGACATGGTTAGTATGGTTGGTAAATAAAGAGGCATACAAATTATTGAATTCATTTTTCAATGCGGCATTTGCTTTAAAGCAAAGCTCATTTACTGTTTGTGCCACACTTTTGCCCTTATCAATCAGTTTCAGATAATATGGTATACCGCCAAAAGCCATGTACAGCTCAGTTACCTGCTCATCGCTGAACTTCAGCCCTCTTTGATGTAAAAAAGTTTTTGTTTCGTGACAGGTAAATGGCTGCAGGTAAATTTGCCGTGTGACACGGTTATGCAGCCCGCCTTTATTGTTGATCACCTGTTTTATCATCCACGATGCAGCAGAGCCGCAAATAACAACCACTATATTTTTTTTGCTGGCCCAGTTATTCCAGAAAAAACCAAAGGCTTTTAAAAAATCTGATTTCTTTCCGGCTATCCAGGGCAGTTCATCAATAAAAATAACCTGTTTCCTGTTAGTTTTTCCGGCAGTTAACAACCGGGTTAAGATTTCAAAAGCCTGTAGCCAGCTTGTAATAGTTCGCTGCACTGCTTTTTTACCAAAGTATTGCTGCAGGCTGAAGGTAAAGACATTTAACTGTTCCTGCCGGGTACCATTCTGAATGCCTGTAAATTCAAATGCCAGGTTCTCCTTAAAAGTTTGCCGTACAAGATAGGTTTTACCCACCCGGCGACGGCCCAGGATACTTACCAGTTCTGCTTCTTTGGAGTGCAGCATATTTTGCAGCAGTTTAATTTCATCTGTTCTTCCAATCATGTTGTATTATTTATACCCAGCGAAATGTGCCCTAAAAATAGCATATTTCGCTGAGTATAAAAGTATGGGTGTGTTCTAAAGTGCCGCAATTTCAATATTTCAGCACTTGCAGACAAAACATTGAATAGTTGTAAAACAGAACACTGCTCCCTTTCGGACCCGCCTTGTGGGCCGGTGCCAAAAGGAATATTTTCAAATATGCCAAAAATTATATCCAGCGAAATGTAGGTGAAAATAGACAGATTTCGCTGGGTATAATTTTCGACACCCTAAGGATGGTGTACAGCCGGTTTTGTTTATCTTTCCTGTAAAATCACTTTTTATATGAGAAAGCTGCTGCTTATAACCAATTCACTTTTTATCATTCACTGTTCACTTATCGCCCAGGAGTTGAAATACTATCTGCCTGACAGTGTTACCTGCAATCCCGCTATTCCCAAACCCAGGGACATCATCTATCATGAAGTGGGAGAATGGCATGTAACGCATGACCGCCTTGTGAATTACATGAAAGCTATTGCAGCGGCAGCACCGGAAAGAGTGAAACTGGAAACAATGGGTTTTACATACGAGAACCGTCCGCAGGTATTATTGATCATCACTTCGCAAAAGAACCAGGAGCGGTTAGAAGAGATAAGACAGCAGCATCTTAAATTAAGTGACCCTGCCCAATCTGCGTCAGTTAATATAGAGAATATGCCTATCGTAGTATGGATCGGCCATTCCATACATGGTAATGAACCCAGCGGCGCAAACGCTGCTTTGGTAAGCGCTTATTATTTAGCAGCCGCACAGGGAAAACAGATCGATGAATTATTAGATAATGCAGTGATATTATTTGATCCTTCTTTTAATCCCGATGGATTGCAACGGTTCTCCACCTGGGCTAATCAACATAAGAGTAAAAACCTGGTAAGCGATCCCAACTCAAGAGAGTTTAATGAAGTATGGCCCGGCGGCCGTTTCAACCATTACTGGTTTGACCTGAACCGTGACTGGCTGCCTGCCGTGCATGTGGAAAGCCAAAACAGATTGAAATGGTTTCATCTGTGGAAGCCGAATATTTTAACAGACCATCATGAGCAGGGAAGCAATGCCACTTTCTTTTTTCAGCCGGGTGTGCCATCCAGGGTAAACCCATTAACACCGGCAAAGAACCAGGAACTGACCGGTAAGCTGGCAAAATTTCATGCACAGTATTTAGACCGTATCGGCTCCTTATATTTTACAAAAGAAAACTATGATGATTTTTATTATGGAAAAGGATCCACCTATCCGGATATCAACGGGGCAATTGGTATTTTATTTGAACAGGCGAGTTCGAGAGGACATTTGCAGCAAACAACAAATGGGTTGCTGAGTTTTCCGTTTACAATAAGAAACCAGTTTGTAACAACCTTATCAACATTGGAAGGCGCAAAAGCTTTACGGAAAGAATTTTTAGAATACCAAAGAGATTTTTATAAAAAGGCAATCATACCAACATTGGGCCCCGTTGCGGGGTATGTGTTTGGCGATAAAAATAATGATACCAAAACAAGTCTTTTTGTACAGATGCTGCTCAGGCATCAAATTGAAGTGAGATATTTGACAGATACATGGAAAGATGCAGATTTTGAGAAGGGGAAAGCATTTGTGGTGTCACTCAATCAGCCGCAGAGCACATTAATTAAAACAATCTTTGAAAATGTACCGGTATATAAGGACAGTATTTTTTATGATATTACCGCATGGAATATGCCATTAGCCTTTGGTTTGCCATTTAAAAGTATTTTGAGCCCGGCTTCTGGTGTATTTGGTAAAAAGGTTGATAATATTTCAACGGCCAATGGAATCTTTCATGGTGTAAAATCAAACTTTGGTTACCTGGTTGAATGGAATGATTTTAACTCGCCAGTTGCATTATATCAGTTATTAAATTCCGGTATCATTACAAAAGTTGCTACAGGCAGTTTTGAAATTTATGTTAGCGGGGGGTATAAAAAATTTGAATATGGCACTTTATTGGTGCCGGTTTCCATGCAAACTAAATCGTCTGAAGAAATTTATAATAAACTTTCAGATTTGGTTTCCAGATACGGAATTAAAGTGTATGATTTGGGAACAGGAAATTCTGTTTCCGGTATCGATCTTGGCAGCAGCAAATTTATCCCCATCACAAAGCCAAGTATTGCCATGATAGTGGGACCGGGTGTCAATGCCACGGATGCAGGCGAAGTATGGCATTTATTAGACCAGCGAATGAATATCCCTGCCTCGCATTTGGAGCCATCGATGTTTAACCGTGCTGACTTAAATAAATATAATACCCTGATAATGGTGGGCGGCACTTATACTGAATTGAACAGGGAAAAATTAAAAACATGGGTGCAGGCTGGCGGTACATTGATATTAACTGAAGAGGCTGTAACCTGGGCAGCACAGAATGGCATCACAGATATTAAATTTAAGAAAGGAAATTCCCCGATTGACAGCGCTACAAGAATGGCCTATACAGAAAGGGAACAGGTGGACGGTGCCCAGCAAATAGCCGGGGCCATTTTTGGGGCAGATGCAGACCTTGCCCATCCATTGGCATACGGGTATAATCAATCTGCTATTAGTTTATTCAAAGCCAATAAGGTGTTTATGGAAAAAAGTAAGAATCCATATGCCACCCCTTTTTATTATGGCAGTAAACCCTTGCAAAGCGGATGGGTAAGCCAGGAGAACTATGGAGTGATAAAAAATTCAGCTGCAGTAATTGTAAATACTGTGGGTACTGGCCGGGTAATAAATATTGCAGACAATCCCAACTTCCGGGCCTTTTGGCTGGGTGGAAATAAATTATTTATGAATGCGATTTTCTTCGGAAGAATCATTGATGCAGCCAGCGGAAGAACGGAGTAATGGTATAAAGTTATACACAGCCTGGTCACATAAAAGAGATTTAAGTATTTAAGATTTGTGTATGTATATTAAATAATTGTAAATTGCATGCCTTAATAATAATTACGTCACATTAAAAATCGAGCACTATGATCAAAATGCAAGTTATCGGCCATTTAGGCAAAGACTGTGTGGTAAACACGGTAAATGGAAAAAGTGTAATCAACTTTACTGTTGCCCATTCAGAAAAGTACAAAGACAGCCAGGGTGTGCTGCAGGAAAAAACAACTTGGGTGGACTGCGCTTACTGGACAGACAGAACAGCGGTGTCGCCATACCTGCAAAAAGGTACGCAGGTGTATGTAGAAGGCCAGCCTGAAGCCCGTTCTTTTCAACGGAATGATGGCACACCGGGATCTTCACTCTCCCTGCGTGTAAGAGAAGTACAATTACTGGGCAGCAAAAATGAGAACAGAGTTGGTGGTGCATCTTCTTACCAGCCCAATACTGCTGCCACCGCATCTGCATCGGCCAGTCATATACCCTCACCGGGTGATATTACCGAGCCGGTAGATGATCTTCCTTTTTAAGGTCGCAATTACAAACTAACAAATAGCCTTTCCATTTTGGAGAGGCTTTTTTTTAAGTATTCCCACAAACACACAAAGAATATCGAACAGATGAACAAGGAATGTTGAACAGAAGAAGGGACTTACTTCTACGTTCGTTATTCCTTGTTCATCTGTTCGTTTGCTCATCTGTTCGATATTCTTAATGACATTGCCTTTAAGGGAGTTTGGTGGTATCTTTGCCCCATGCCCGAACAACTATTTTCTTACCAGCAACTTTTCGATTTTACCCAATCCATTTTTCAAAAAATTGGTTGCAGTAATGAACATGCAGCGATAGCAACCACATCATTGTTATCAGCCGATCTGCGGGGAATAGATTCACATGGAGTGGCCAGGCTGAGCGGCTATGTACGTTTGTGGGAAGTAAAAAGAGTAAATGCCAAACCGGATATAAAAGTGATTCATGAAACTCCATCAACTGCCGTAGTGGATGGGGATAGCGGATTAGGGTTAGTGATTGCGCCGTATGCGATGCAGATTGCCATTGAAAAAGCAAAGAATGTGGGTACAGGTTGGGTAAGTGTGCAAAACAGTAATCATTTTGGAATAGCTGCCCAACATGCAATGATGGCGCTGGAGCATAATATGATTGGTATTGCCATGACGAATGCCAGTCCCTTAGTAGCTCCCACTTTTTCAATTGATAAAATGCTTGGTACTAACCCTATTTGCATGGCTGCCCCTGCCGGAATAGAGCCGCCCTTTGTTGCCGATCTTGCAACCACTACAGCAGCCAATGGGAAATTAGAAATATTGCAACGAAAAAATGTACAAACTCCCGATGGCTGGGTACAGGATAAGGATGGCAATCCATCCAATGATCCCCATGCATTGAAAACTGGCGGCGCCTTATTACCATTGGGTGGCGACAGGGAGCATGGCAGTCATAAAGGCTATGCACTCGGAGCGATGGTGGATATATTCTCCGCTTTATTGAGTGGGGCCAATTATGCACCCTGGGTACCGCCTTTCCCAGCTTATGTGCCTATGCCCGCGCAGCAGCCTGGTAAAGGTGTCGGGCATTTTTTAGGGGCGATGCGGATAGATGCCTTTCGGCCGGCAGATGAATTTAAAAAAAGTATGGACCATTGGATACAGGGCTTCCGTGCCTGCAAAACAATTCCGGATGAAGAGAAAGTATTGGTACCGGGTGATCCGGAGAGAGAGTATGAAGCGGAAAGAATGATGAATGGGATTCCATTACTTGAACAGGTGGTTAATGAACTGAATTTATTGGGTGAAAAGTTTGGAACAGGAATACTTTAAACCAATGATATTTCATTGCTGAATCTTTATCTTTGCACCCTTGCTTGCAATTAGTTAATCCATAAAAAATATCGGGAGGGGGGAACAAAATGAAAATAATGAAGTTTGGCGGCACCAGTGTGGGCAGGCCGGAAAGAATGCACCATATCGCAGGATTGGTAACTAAAGAGTCTGAACCAACGATCGTAGTACTATCAGCCCTGTCAGGCACCACCAATGCACTGGTGGAAATTGGTGATTTAATTTCCAAGGGCGATCGTAACGGTGCAAAACAGTCCATTGAGAAACTGGAAGCACATTACCAGGATTTTGTCAGTCAATTGGTACAAAAACCCGAAACGACTGCCAAAGCAAAAGCCATCATTGCAGAGCATTTTGAATTCCTCACCATCATATTACGCATCTCCTTCAGTGAAGCGCTGAGCAAGGATATACTGGCACAGGGAGAACTACTTTCCACCAAACTGTTTTGCGTATACCTCGAAGAAAGGGGTATTGACCATTTATTGCTGCCAGCCCTGGAATTTATGACCATCGACCATTATGATGAACCCCAGATCGGCAGCATCAAAGTAAAACTGTCGCAATTATTAAAAAAGCATAAGGATAAAAAAATATTCGTAACCCAGGGATATATCTGTCGCAATGCCAGGGGAGAAGTGGACAACCTGAAGCGGGGTGGCAGCGACTATTCGGCCTCGCTGATAGCAGCAGCCATCAATGCATCGGTATGCGAAATATGGACCGATATAGACGGTATGCATAACAATGATCCCCGCATTGTAAAGAAAACAGTGCCTGTAGAACAAATGAGTTTCGATGAAGCGGCCGAGCTAGCATATTTCGGAGCTAAAATCTTACACCCGGCCTCTATCTGGCCGGCACAGCAATATAATATTCCGGTAAAGCTGCTCAACACCATGCAGCCCGAAGCCAAAGGCACCACTATCATCGCTGAAGCCGGCAGTGTGGGAGTGAAAGCAGTGGCCGCCAAAGATAATATCACCGCCATCCGTATCAAAAGCAGCCGCATGTTACTGGCCTATGGCTTTCTGCGCAAGATTTTTGAAGTATTTGAAAAATACCGTACACCTATTGACATGATCACTACATCAGAAGTGGCGGTATCATTGACCATTGATAACGTAACAAACCTGAAAGAGATTTTAAAAGAACTGGAACCATTCGGCACAGTAGAAATTGATGAGAACCAGATCATCATTTCAGTAGTGGGTAACCAGATATCACAAACAGAAGACATGGTGAAGAAACTATTTGGTTCCATCATGAATATCCCTGTTCGCATGGTATCCTACGGCGGAAGCCCGCATAATATTTCATTACTGGTACCTGCTGAATATAAAACGCAAATATTGCAGCAACTCAATCGAGGAATGTTTGGCCTGGAATAAATTCAGCCAAAAAGCTGGAGAATAAGAAGGGTAGCAGCAGGCACGGTCAGGTTGTCCCATCCATGCAGAGTAACCAGCTCGGCCATGGTGGAGATCAAGGTGATTAGTATCGTAAGTAGTAGCGCATCCTTTACCGGCAGATGAAATCCGCAATACAGCCAGCCCACACAAACAAAAATGGAAGTAATAAAAAAACAGAGAGAGCCCACCAGGGTTTTCTGTCCGTTAAAGAACTGTTTGCTCATAGCGCCCCATTTTACCCCGCCTATTTCAGCAGCCGTATCACTGATAGCCAGCAGGGAGATGGGCAGATAGAAATACAGCCCATTCCCATTTAGTTCCGCCATCAAAAAGCAGGCATATACCGGTATAGGAAATAATATGCTGCCCAATGAATATCTTTTTGTCTCGTGTACGGCGGGCATCCATTTTCGGGTATATGTAACCAGCAGAATCAAAAAGGTAATAAGCGACAGCGACAGTACCCACCAATGTGACTGAAAAAAAGAAGGTAAGAAAAGGCACATTATTCCCCCTGCCACATGCAAAAATTTTCTTGATTGCTCAGTTGGTAATTTCAGGTACCGGTGCAGGCATACCGTTATCAACATCAGCCCACCGAGAATGGCCAGGAATATCAGCAGTGAAAATAATTGCGGACTCATTAGAAAATGTTGGTTTCAACCCATAAATTACTTATTATATTGCAGGTAGTGAAACAAAATACTGCAACAGAAGTAAAAGAAAAATTTTGGAACGTGCCCAATGCATTGTCCCTTTACCGGTTATTGGTTTTCCCGGTGCTGCTGTATTGGGTTTTTGACGGACAGGAGCAATTGGTTGCGATATTCATAGCCCTTAATCTTTTTACTGATTGGCTCGATGGTATTATTGCACGGGCATTCAATATGCAAACAAAAATTGGCGCCAGGCTGGATTCATGGGCGGATACCGGCACCTATATTTGTGCGTTCCTGGCTATTTATTTTTTTAAATGGGACGACATAAAGCCTCATGCATGGATATTGTATATTTTTTTTGCAGTATGGTTGCTGTCTTATATGGTGGTTTTTGTAAAATTTAAGGGGCTGATCGGTTTGCATACGTACCTATTTAAATCTACCGGCTATGTACAAGGGGCATTTATTATATCATTGTTCCTGTTTGGATTTTATCCCTGGCTATATTATTTATGTATGATAACAGGCATACTGGCTTGTGTGGAAGAAATTATTATCATAGTACTGATCAAAAAACCGATGATGAATGTAAAAGGTCTTTACTGGATATTGAAAAATAAGGCAGGGTGATGCATCCCGTTGTTTATTATATATTATTCTTTCTGGCCATTGGCGCTGCGGGTATGGCCCTTGCCAACAGGAAAGCCGATCCTGATATAAGGAGGCAGCGATGGCTCAAATATTTTACATACATCCTTTTTACCGGGGTGGTGGTGCTGGGCATTTTTTATGATTTTTTACCATGGGTGGCAGCCATTATATCGTTGGCGGCATTGGTGGAATTGCTAAAAGTTAATTTTGATGCAACAGTAAAATCTGCACAGCGGAACATATTTTCAATAGCGGTATTTATAATGGTGGCCACCGGGTTTATATTTTTTACTGTTACTCTCCACTATTCTTTTTTACTTTATATCTATCTGCAGGTAATCGTATTCGATGGATTTTGCCAGATCACAGGGCAGTTGGCAGGTAAACATCCGTTGGTACCAACTATAAGCCCGGCTAAAACAAGGGAAGGCTTAGCAGGAGGATGGTTATTTTGTATAGCTGTGGCAATGATGACGGGTAACTGGGTTTCTCTGTCTCTATACAAAACCGCATTGGTTGGGATATTAACAGGATTGACTTGCTTATGCGGCGACCTGCTGGCTTCCTGGTACAAAAGAAAAGTGGGAGTAAAGGATTACAGCAACTGGTTGCCGGGACAGGGGGGCTTTCTCGACAGATTTGACAGTTTTTTAGTAACCGGAGCCATTTATTTTATGCTTTACATTACTATTTTTGAGGCCGCATTTCAATCTTTTAGTAAGCCGTAACAATATGCAAAAAACAATTTATTGTATCAGTGGTCTTGGCGCAGACGAGAAAGTGTTTTCAAATATGCAAATGCAGGACTATGCATTGAAGTATATTCCCTGGCTTAGCCCGAAAAAAAGAGAAACACTACAGGCCTATGCGCAGCGAATGACAACACCGATCACTGAACAATCACCCCTATTACTCGGTGTATCATTTGGAGGAATGGTGGGTATCGAAATTGCCAAGCTGATGCCAGTGAAACGCCTGATCATTGTATCAAGTATAAAGTCTGTTGCAGAATTGCCCGCCTGGATGCGCATTGCAGGAAAATTGCAGCTGAATAAATTATTGCCCACCCGTTCCTATAAATACACGGAGAAAGTGGATAATAACCGCCTGGGAGTAACCACTAAAGAAGAAAGGGAAATGGTAAGGGCCTACCGCAGAAATGCCGATCCTGTCTATCTTAGCTGGGCCATCAACCAGGTGGTGAACTGGAAAAATAACTGGCAGCCGGATAATATCATTCATATCCACGGAGACAATGACAGAATCTTTCCGGTAAAAAAAATAACCCCCTCCTTCACTGTAAAAGAGGGAACACATATGATAATCTATAACCGGGCGCAGGAAATAAGCGAATACATTGAAAAGGAACTGGGTGAATAGAACATTGCTGTAAGAGCGCTGTTTGCAAATTTTTGTTACTGATAAAAGCCATACTCTTGTTACAGTAAATCTTAAAAAAGCCAAAATAATCGCAGCTCTTAAATTATCAACAACGCATCTCCATAACTAAAGAACCTGTATTTGTCTTTAATTGCTTTCTTATACGCTTCCATCGCCAGTTCATAGCCGGCAAATGCACAGGTCATGATCAGCAGGCTTGTTTTTGGCAAATGAAAGTTGGTGACCAATGAATCAGCAATATTAAAATCATACGGCGGGTGAATGAACATATTCGTCCAGCCTTCAGATGGTTTCAATAATTTTTGTGCGGTAAAAGATGATTCCATACCACGCATAGTGGTGGTACCGATAGAACAGATGCGGTGCCCGTACTCTTTGGCCCTGTTTACGATCTTACAGGCCGTATCATCAATATTATAATATTCAGCATCCATTTTATGTTTGCTCAGGTCTTCCACTTCAATAGGGCGGAAAGTACCAAGACCGGTATGCAGTGTAACTTCTGCAAAACGGATGCCTTTTATTTCCAGCCGCTTGATCAGTTCACGGCTAAAGTGCAGACCGGCCGTAGGTGCTGCCACTGCCCCTTCATGCTTGGCATAAACGGTCTGGTAGCGTTCTTTATCCTCTTCATCAGGCTTACGTTTGATGTATTTAGGCAAAGGCGTTTCACCGAGCTTTTCTAATTGTGCACGAAATTCTTCTTCACTGCCTTCCCATAAAAAGCGGATAGTACGGCCACGGCTGGTGGTATTATCAATTACTTCTGCCACCAGGTCTTCCTGGTCGCCGAAATATAATTTATTTCCTACGCGGATTTTTCTTGCGGGATCAACGATAACATCCCAGAGGCGATTGGGGCGGTTCAGTTCACGGAGCAGAAATACTTCAATCTTGGCCCCTGTTTTTTCCTTGCGGCCATACATACGGGCGGGAAACACTTTAGTATTATTCACTACAAACACATCTTTATCATCAAAATAGTCAATGATGTCCCTGAAATACTTGTTTTCAATGTCGCCGGTATGGCGGTTCACCACCATCATACGGGCATCTTCACGTCTTTTGGCAGGGTTTTGGGCAATTAGGTTGAGCGGGAGGTCGAATCGGAATTGTGATAGCTTCATGAGTGTATTTAATTTTATTTCAACCTGGCCATTTTTACAACGCTTCGGTTAGAAAGGCAATGGACAAGTTAAAGTCTCATGACGCAAACCGGGCAGGGTGCCGGGAGATGATTCCAACTCCGGCCTTACGGCGCCGGGTTTGGTCAAATTGACTGCTTTTAAGCGGGCGAAGGTACACTTTTGCACGGTAAAATCCCGTTTAATTTTTCACAACCTGTACAGCTTCTCCAGAGACCGGATCGAGGGCTGCCAAAACATTGGTTTTCGAAAAACTTTATGCTTTTTATTGTGGTGCAGCATCTTACATTTGTTTACTACTTTAATTACTTATTACCAACCTGTATGAAGCGCCCCCTACTGTTCCTGTTGCTCCTTATTTCTTGTAGCCTGGCTGAAGCACAGTCGCCCGTCAAAACAAAAAAATATCCCAGCCTGCTATGGGAGATTTCAGGTAATGGAGTGAAGAAGCCCTCTTACCTGATCGGTACTATGCATGTAAGCAATAAACTGGTTTTTAACCTGCCCGACTCATTTTACATCGCTATCAGGAATGCACAGGTGGTGGCCCTGGAAACGAACCCCGAAACATGGCAGGATGATATGAGCAAATATGATATGGACAGGACCAATTACAGGAGTTACAACGGCAATTTTTCAATGCCTAATGAATACCTTACCATTAATACACTTAAGTTTTATAAATACGATACTAAAATTGAACGATCCCTTCACAGCAATTCTTCCACTATCAATAACCTGTTGTACAGAACTTACGGGAATGCATCGAGCGATTTTGAGGAAGACACTTACCTGGATATGTACATATATCAGTGCGGGAAGAAATGGGGAAAGCGGGTGGCAGGAGTAGAGAACTATGGAGAAAGTATGAAGCTGATGGCAGAAGCCTACCAGGATGCCGCCAAAGAAAAAAACCGTAAAGAAAGAAGTTATGGTGATATGGACGAAGAGTATTCATCTCAAAAATTGCAGGAAGCCTATCGCAGCGGCAACCTGGACCTTCTTGACTCCATCAATAAATACAACAGTTTTTCCAAAGCTTTTGATGATAAATTCCTTTACAAAAGAAATGATATACAGGCAGCCTCTATAGATTCTATTCTTAAGTCCGGCTCCACTTTATTTGCAGGGGTGGGTGCCGCCCATTTACCAGGCGAACGGGGGGTGATAGAAATATTGCGCCGCAGCGGGTATAAACTCCGTCCGGTAAAAATGGGGGAACGGGCCAGCAAAGTAAAAGACGGCGTTGACAAATTGCGGGTACCTGTGACCTTTAGAACAGAAACCGCCGAAGATGGATTATTTAAAGTGGATATTCCGGGCAAATTTTATTCACAGGACCCTGCGGGCAGATTTGGGGAAGATATCTCCCTTGAGCAACGGCAGTATGCCGATATGGCCAATGGCAGCTATTATATGGTAACCCGTATCATGACCAATGCCTGGTTATGGAACCATAGCTCCGAAGATGTATACAAAAAGATCGACAGTCTTTTATATGAAAATGTTCCGGGTAAAATAATTTCAAAAACAATAATCAGTAAAAACGGGTACAAGGGGTTTGATATTACCAACAAAACCCGCCGGGGTGATGTGCAGCGGTATAATATTTTTATCACGCCGTTTGAAATTGTATTGTTTAAAATGAGTGGCAACGGAGAGTATGTAAATGGTGGAGAGGAGGCAAAGAAATTTTTTGGCAGCATACAGTTGAAGGAATATAAGAATGGCGCCGAACAAGTGGCCGGTACATGGAAAAAATATAGCCCGCCCACCGGAGGATTCAGCGTTGAACTGCCGCATGAGCCTTACCGTGGCAATGACGGGAGCTGGATTTATGATGCGGCTGACAAAGGCGCTTACTTCCGGGTAATGCGAACTGATATCCATAATTACAGTTTTGCAGAAGAAGATACGTTTGACCTTGGCCTGATGGATGAAAGCTTTGCCGCTTCTGAATTTATTGACACAATTGTAATGCGCAGGCAAACCATTTTCAAAGGTTATCCGGCACTGGATTGTAAATACAGGGATAAAGACGGGATGTTGTTTGTAACCCGCTTTATCATACAGGGTACGCATTATTATACGCTTGTGGCGCATGCAAAGCAGGAAACAGCAGCGGTAACTAATTTTCTGAATTCATTTGAAATAAAACCGATGGTGTACAGGGATTTCAAAATGGATGCAGATACTTCCCTGTATTATTCAGTAAAGACTTTTGTATATCCTGATAATAAAAAAATAAAACTCGATATACCGGGAGGAAACCTTTTTGACACGGATAATGAGGAGAAAGAATCTGAAGACGATGTTTTGCAGGGAGGTATCTACCGAAATAAGGTTGTATCTAACGACACAACAGGCGAAAAAGTGTATATCACTTTCTCCAAAACACCCCGTTATTATTATTCAGATGACAGCAGCTTTCTGACAAAGGACCGGCCTATTACCTTTATGGGCGATTCGGCCTGGATAGTAAAATGGAGAAAGAAAACAGGTATGCCCGGGCAAATGAAAGTATTAGAAGTGATTATTACCGATACCGGCAGCAGCCGTACTATCTGGAATAAAACTTTTTATAAAGAGGGTATACGGTTTTCATTAACCACACAGTCTGATACGCTGACAGCGCCAAGCATGTTTCTAAAAACCTTTTATGAAACCTTTACCCCTGCCGACACATTGAAAGGGGTAAACCCATTTGTAAAAAAATCGCAACTTTTTTTCGATGATTATAACAGCCCCGACAGTGTGTTGCATAAAAGGGCTGTAAAACATATTTCAGAAATAAAACTGGATTCTGCTGATCTTCCGCAGCTGAAAGCATTGATAAGCCGGGCCGGTTGGAATGAGAAAAATTACCTGGACAACAAAGAGTCGCTGATCAGCAAATTGGGGAGGATAAAAACAAATGCAGTGGCAGTATACCTGAAAGATCTTTATTATGCCCTGGATGATACGGTGCAGCTTCAGTATGCAGTGCTCGAAAATTTATTGCAGCATAAAACATCATTTGCCTATTCGGTATTCAGGGATATTATAAATAATGAGCCGCCGGTGCTTGATTACAGTGATTCGGAATATGGCGAAGAAGGAGGAAGGGTAGGAAAGAGAAGATTATCATTATCGTACGCAGGTGACTACCAGTATGACGATGGTAAATTCCTGGATGAATTGTCCGATTCATTGCAATTGACGAAAGCAATTTTGCCTGACCTGCTGCCACTGCTGAACCTGGAAGACTATAAAAGTACGATCATGTCTTTGCTGGGAGAAATGGTGGACAGCAACCTGCTGAAGCCAGCTGATTATGAAATGTATTTCAGTAAGTTTTTAATAGAAGCCAAACAGTTGCTGAAGAAACAGTCCATTGCGGAAAAGAAAAAAGCGATTGAGGAAGCGGTGGAAAGTAAAACTGAAAAGAAAATTGCTTCTTTGTATAGTTCTAACACAAATACTGATTACGGAAATGCCGATCTCAGTTTGTATGCCACCCTGCTGCTGCCTTTTTGGGACAGGAACCCGGCGGTGCCCCCTTTATTTCAGCAAATGCTGGCCTCCAGTGATAAACGGTTAAAATATAATACGCTTATGCTGTTGCTGAATAAGCAAAAACCTTTTCCGGATACATTGCTTAAATACTTTGCGGCTATAGATGAATACCGGTTTGAATTGTATTCTGATTTGAAGATGAAAAATAAACTGGATAAATTTCCATCCCTGTATAATAATCACCTGGACCTTGGTAAAAGTGCATTGCTGAACAGTAATTCAAATAGCAAGCCAGATTCCATTCTATATGCAGACAGGCTGCCGCTAACGTATAAAGGCAAAAGGGGGTTTATTTATTTCTTTAAATATAAGGCGAAGAAAGATGATATTAACTGGAAACTCGCTACGGTGGGATTGGTGCCGGAAAACCCTAAAGAATTTGAGTTTATTGATTCTGCTAACCTTGAACTGCCTGTAGTAAGGTATTCATTGCTTTCTGATTATTCGGGTAATAGCAAGTATGATTTTACCGGCCTTACAGATACTAAGATTAAAGAGGAAGATGTATTGCAGGTGTTATTGAGAAAAGAGTTGAAGAAAATGCTTTACTCCCGCCGCAAAAGTGCCCGGAGTTTTTATGAAGAAGATAGAAGCAGGGATTATATGATGCCTGCAATTGAGGAGTAGAAAAGCTGAGAATGCCAAACAGATAAGTAAGGACTTGCGAGGTGTAACCCCCGGCACAATCAGCACCCTCCCTTCTTTATTCTGCGTTCCTTGTTCATCTGTTCATCTGTTCGTCTGTTCATCTGTTCGTCTGTTCATCTGTTCATCTGTTCATTTGTTCATCCCCCCTTTTGGAATAGAGGCAATAAGATTTTGTGTATACACAGACTGGGGATTAAAATAAACAGCATCTGCCGGCCCGCTTTCTTCAATCTTCCCTTTGTTCATTACCATGATGCGGTTGCAGATATAGCGGACCACCGACAGATCGTGAGAGATAAAGATAATGGTAAAGCCAAATTCTTTTTTCAGGTCATTCAGCAGGTTGAGCACTTGCGCCTGTACGCTTACATCCAGGGCAGAAACTGATTCATCACATACAATAAAAGAAGGGTTTAATACCAATGCCCTTGCAATAACGATACGCTGGCGTTGACCTCCGCTGAATTCATGCGGGTAGCGGTTTACATGTTCAGGTTTCAGGTCTACTTTTTCCAGCAATTGTATCACTTTTTCCTTTCGCTGTTTGGGAGAGGAGATGATATTGTGCACTTTCATAGGTTCAGCTATGGCAGCGCCAATAGTTATTCGTGGATTGAGAGAAGAGTAGGGGTCCTGAAAAACGATCTGCACTTCTTTACGAAGCGATCTTAACTCATCTCTTTTTTTAGCTGTAAGATCAATGCCATTATATATTATTTTTCCTGCGGTTGGTTCTATGAGTCGAAGCAGTGTACGTCCCAATGTTGTTTTACCGCAACCGCTTTCACCTACCAATCCCAGGGTTTCACCTTTGTATACTTCAAAACTTACATCGTCAACTGCTTTGGTGTAAGAGACTGCTTTTCCCAGCCACGTTTTTTTTGCAGGGAACCATACTGAGAGATGCTCGGCACAGAGCAGCGGAGTCTGAGGTTTGAGGTCAGAGGCCGGAGGGGTCGTTTCGGAATGTAAGATCCTTATATCAGGCTTCAGACTTCCGTCTTCCGTCTTTTTTTCTTCCAAAAAATCACTGACGACCGGCAATCGCCTGCCTCTTTCATGATTGATGGGGCGACAGGCCAGCAGCGCTTTTGTATAGGGGTGTTGTGCATTAAAAAATATTTCTTTCACCGTGTTTTGTTCTACCACTTCTCCTTTGTACAGCACAAGGGCCCGGTCAGCAATTTCTGCTACAACGCCCAAATCATGGGTAATAAAAATTACACCCATGCCGGATTGCAATTGCAATTCTTTGATCAGCTGCAAAATAGTTTTTTGCACAGTTACATCCAATGCGGTGGTGGGTTCATCACAGATCAATAAAGAAGGTTCGCAGCACATGGCCATGGCAATCATTACCCGTTGCTTTTGTCCGCCGCTCAGCTGATGCGGATAGCGGTTAAAGGCAGCCTGCGGATCAGGGAGCTTTACTTTTTCAAACCAGGCAATGGTTTGTTGTTTGGCCTGTTGAGCGGATATTTTTTTGTGTTGCAGCAGGGCTTCCATTACCTGGTTGCCACAGGTAAGAACGGGGTTAAGTGAGGTCATCGGTTCCTGGAATATCATGGCAATTTTATTGCCACGGATATTTTGCAAAGCATATCGATCTCTCTTCAGCAGATCCTCAGGCGTGTGTCCGTCTTCCGAAAAAAGAATCTCCCCGGAAATGTATTTCGCCGGTGGAGAGGGCAGCAATTGTAAGATAGAAAGCGAGGTAATGGATTTGCCGGAACCCGATTCTCCTACCAATGCCACTACTTCTCCTTTATTTACCGAAAGGGAAATATTTTTTAAGGCATGTACCGTTCCAGATTCAGCACTGAAATCAAGGGAAAGATTTTTTATTTCGAGTAGTGGGTTCATTAATATCGCCCTTGTCTGCTTACAGAGTCCTGCGGACCGGCAAGCAGGGTTTTGGGATTTAAGGTAAAGTTCGCCGGTTGCTTTCATTTAATCAAGATATGTTTTGCTTCATCTTTTTTTTGCAGAATGCCTTTTACCACGTTATACTAATGTCACCCTTTCAGGGTTTTGGTCCGTATGCTAATTGATATTCTATATTAATAACAACCCTTCGGGTTTAAGACTGCGTTCAAACCCGAAGGGTTGTTATCAATATAGCTAAAGAATAAATGTATTCCAACCCCGGCGTGGTGACATAAAATGATCGCAAAACTCCGGCAAACATTTGCCATGAACCCGAACATCTTCTTCAACAATGTATCTTCAGCCATATCGTGATAATATTAACCCGAAATGAATGCGACCGGTTTTCAAACCCGAAGGGTTGTTATTAATATAGCCCGGATTTTAATACGGGTGGCAAACCCCGAAGGGGTGACATAAAAAATCAATCGTAAAAAACAAACAAATATTTTTCTTCAAAGGGGATATCAAATCTTTTTAGCAGCAGCTTGTATTCCTGCTGGAATGTCCGTCTTTCATGATTTTTCTTCTGATCTTTAATATAATCAATCACTTTTCCAAAATTTGATTGCGAATAGGAAAACGCCCCATATCCTTCCTGCCAGGAAAATCGTTGTTTTAAAAACCATCGTTCATTGATGAAATTGGTGGAATTATTTTTAATATCCCGTATCAGGTCGGAAATTCTCATAGCCGGTTTTATCCCCACCAGAATATGAATATGGTCCGGCATTCCGTTTACGGCCAGCGGTTTCTGTCCCTTCTCGTACACAATGCCTGCTATGTACTTATAAATTTCTTCTTCAAAGGGTTTTTGAATAAGGTTTTGCCTGCCTTTTACTGCAAACACATACTGAACATACAATTGTGAAAAAGTACCTGCCATTTCTTAATTTTTAAAGGTTAAAAAAAGGGAATGTTCAGGTTATACAGGAGACAGCAATAATAAATAAACGCTTAATATTATTCCACAGCGACAAAAACCTGCCTGCGGACAGGCAGGGAAAGGGCTTTGTGGCCTTTCTGCCAGTTTATGAATGACATAACGCCGGCAATTAAAATTTAAGATGACGGACGGTTAATCCATCATTCATTAATTGCTTCAATGAATCAATACCGATTTTCAAATGGTTCTCAACAAAACTTCCCGTTACCTTTTTATCACTCTCTTCCGTTTTTACACCTTCGGGTATCATGGGCTGATCGCTTACCAGCAATAAAGCGCCGGTAGGTATTTTATTATAAAAACCTACGATAAATATGGTGGCCGTTTCCATGTCAATGGCATAGGCCCTTACTTTCTGCAGGTATTCTTTAAATGGTTCATCATGCTCCCATACACGGCGGTTGGTGGTGTATACGGTGCCGGTCCAGTAATCTACACCATAGTCGCGGATAGTAGTAGATACAGCTTTCTGCAAAGCAAAGGCAGGTAATGCAGGTACTTCCGGAGGGAAATAATCATTGGAGGTACCCTCACCCCGAATGGCGGCAATAGGCAGTATAAGGTCGCCGAGCTTATTCCTTTTTTTCAATCCACCGCATTTGCCGAGAAATAAAACTGCTTTAGGATTGATAGCTGTCAGCAGGTCCATTACGGTGGCAGCAGTGGGACTGCCCATGCCAAAGTTGATAATGCTGATATTATTGGCAGTGGCGCATTGCATAGGTTTGCCGGCACCGATCACTTCCACATTGTTCCATTCGGCAAACATGTTTACATAATTGCCGAAATTAGTAAGCAGAATGTATTCACCAAAATTTGCCAATTGCTCCCCTGTATAGCGGGGCAGCCAGTTCTGTACTATTTCTTCTTTTGACTTCATACCTGCGAATTTAATCAATTACTTTTGAAGCATGGTGCCAATTGCATATCCTGCTCCTTCGTTTAAAATTGAGAAAAGGGAAGGCAGGGAATATATCTTTGATGTGCTTCGCAAAAAATGGATCGTTCTCACTCCTGAAGAATGGGTGCGGCAGAATTTTGTGCAATACCTGCTGCAGGTAAAAAAATATCCTTCTTCTTTAATGGCTGTTGAAAAAGAAATAAAGCTGGGTGAATTGAATAAACGCTTTGATATACTGGTGTACAACCGGCAGCATACGCCCTGGATGATGGTGGAATGCAAGGCGATGGAAATAAACCTGGATGAAGCGGTACTGCAACAGGTACTGAGGTATAATATAGGTGTGCCGGTGGACTATCTTATTATTACCAATGGCAGCCTTTGTATGGGATGGCAGCGGAATGATGGGCAATTGAAGCCGCTAACAGAATTACCGGCGCATAGTGAATAAATCGGTGGTGTTTTAATTTGAAAGTCTTAATAATAAAGCATACTCCTTTAAGGCTGGTTTGTTTGCCACAGAAACACTGAGATTAATACACTGCCAAAAGGAGCGGCGTTCAGGCCGGACACCGGAACTCCGTTCTGGTAACTTACGCCCTCGAAAAGCAGGTATTTTCAGAATGGCACTGCCGAGGGAAGGCTTCAAATTGTAAAGAGTGGAAAAAGGATAAAGATGTAGTAATAACGGCGAAAAGTAACCCGGTAACGTCGAAACGAAACCGGTAACGGCCAAAAGTAACCCGGTAACGTCGAAACGAAACCCGTAACTGCGAAAAGTAACCCGGTAACGTCGAAACGAAACCCGTAACGGCGAAAAGTAACCCGGTAACGTCGAAACGAAACCGGTAACGGCCAAAAGTAATCCCGTAACGGCGAAACGAAACCTGTAACGGCGAAAAGTAACCCGGTAACGTCGAAACGAAACCCGTAACGTCGAAACGAAACCCGTAACGTCGAAACGAAACCCGGTAACGTCGAAACGAAACCCGTAACGGCGAAACGAAACCGGTAACGTCGAAACGAAACCCGTAACGGCGAAACGAAACCGGTAACGTCGAAAAGTAACCCGGTAACGGCGAAACGAAACCCGTAACGGCCAAACGAAACCCGTAACGGCGAAACGAATTGCAAAAAAGGTCAACAATACTCTCAGTATAAAAGTCCGGCATATTATAGTTACCAGTATAATATAAAATGCCCCGCTTTTACAGGCGGGGCATTCTGTATTATTGAATTATTGATGATTACATCTTGAAGATGCTTTCATCAATCGGCACATTCAGTTCTATTTTTTCCAGTTTGATTTCCAGGAATACCTGCCCCTGTACTTTCTGGCTTCTTAACATGGCGAATTTCAATCCGCCTACTTCTTTAATATCGGAATAAAAAGTTTCCACTTCCATTTCCTGGCCCTGCATATCTCTCATGCCAACGGATTTTAACATCATATAATTGGAGGTACTGATAAAATAGGTGGTTGTTTTACCATCATCTTTGTTTACCAATTTTAATTTATGACATTTTACGCCATCCACCGTTTCTTCTCCTGCCAGTTCTACTTTATGGCCGCGGCTTTTATAATCCATCAGATGATTTACCAGGCTGGCCTGGGCTTTGGCATCTATCAGTTCCTGTCCGGCGAGTTCGGTGGCGGATTCTGCGCCTGCGGATGGGTTTATTTTCCAGCCGGTGCCGTTGTTATATACGTTTACAATTTGCTGGCCACTTACTTCCACATCGGTACGCACAGCTTTGTTATTAATCATTTGGGTGGTAAGTGGCAGCAGCATGCCCTGTGCGGTTACATTGCCGGTCATTTTGATGCTGGTTACTTTGTTAAATGCATCGAGGCCACCCATAGCGGTAGAATATTTTTGAATTACTTCATCGGCAGTTTGGGCACTGGCGGCCAGTGTGACAAAACTGAGTAAGGCTAAAAAGAATCGTTTCATGGTTATTTGTTTTTGGATAACGAAGGTAATGAATTCAGGGAGTAGGATGGTTTTTGGCGGGGATTGGTTGGACGAACGGGGTATTTTTTGGAGTGAAAGGCGGGGGTCCGCTTTTTTTGCGGACAGTTGCAGGTTTGGGGGTGGTTTTTAGAAGGAAATAACCAATTTATGGTATTGTGGGGATGTAAAGGGTGCTGTATGTTGCGGTGTAACCTTACCTGAAAAGGGAAGGCTTCAATGCCACCAGACATTTTAAACCCTGACGAAGTAGTATTTATAGGTAGTCCTATTGACCTTATTTCTTTTACTGATATTGATACGAAAGAAAATATTTCCATTGATTTTTTGGAAATAAAAACAGGAAATTCAAGTTTAAGCAAAAAGCAAAAATTAATAAAAGAGCCCATCTTTAATAAGCGAGTGTACTTTAAGACAGTTCACTTGAAGTAGGCGAGCAGGCAACATTAAGAGAAATAGCCGAGTCTCGCAGAAAAAATATTAATGGAGGGCTTTTGGCTATTGCTTGTAACGATTCACTCCGCCATCTATAGTGAAACTCATCTCTCCATTCTTCAGTCATTACAGTGAACCATAGCAGTATCTCCATTTATTTCAAGACACGTTCACTCGTATATCAATGTATAGTAAATAAAGTATCATACAAAAATTACGAATAAAAAAATTCTCAATAAATTTTGCAACTTCAATAAAAGAAGTACTTTCGTTTTGTAATTATGATAGTGTTTTTATTGTTTGCATTGCATAACAAGAGCAGCAATAAAAGGACAAACGAACTTTCACCACACACTTCCCATCCACTATACTTCCCAACAAATCATCTTTTCTAAGTAAGGAAAGGGGTAGCTATTAAGGCCAATTAAATTTCTGGGCTGTGGTCATGACTGAATGGTTATGGCTACGCAACGTTTTATGCCGGCAAAACCGATGTACAACAGCTTATTGCCTTATTGTAAACCGATATCGTTTAAATGAAAGCAAAAGCAAAGGAATGGCAGGTGTTCAAAAATGTCAGGCAAGGGTGTTGCTATATAATGCCTGGTTCAACTATTAAAACTATAAAACCGATTGTTTATGCAAAAATTCAGATTCAGAATTTTTCTTTTTATACTGGTAGCAGCTACGGTGTATGCCGCCTGCAGAAAAACAGACCAGTCGCTGCATCAATCAAATGCAGTAAACCATAAAGACAGGTTCTTTTCCCGTCATGCTTCCGCCGACCCACAGATACAGGTCCTTGTACAGTATGTAAAGACCGAAAATGAAAAATATGGTTTCGTGGAAAAGATTATCCGGCAAATAGGGTATCCACATTGGGATAAAACCATTAATGTGGGTGGCTCCACTTCAACTAAAGGTACCGGAAGGACAGCTGGTGACTCCATTGATCTTTCTTATATACCATTTGTGAGGGATAGTCAGAATTTTGTAAACGCCATGCTGGTAGTACGCACCACGCCCACAGATACTACCCACAGCTTTATCTGCGATTGGCAATATCAACAACGAAAGCATGGCCTGCCCGCCACAGATACCACAGCAGAGTACCTCGCCTCCTTTTTTATGCTGTTGGATAACAGGGTGCTGGGGCATACCCGGTTCAGGTTAAATGACACATTATTATTTTCCGGTCACCCAAAAGAAAATGATACCACGCAGCGGACAATTGAAATCTCCAATGTTGGTGCTACTGCAGGCCGTACTAATCTTGAAACCACCATTCTTTTTAGTTTTATTGTGTGCGGCAGTCCCGTATGGTGTAATAACCATGGCGGATGCGATTATACCAATTGTATTTCCGACCCGGATGTTTGTTATGAAATAACGGGGTGGATAAATTCAGAGAACAACCCGCCATCAGGCGGTGGCAGTGGCGGTCCTGTTGGCGGTCCAACTGGTGGCACAGGCAGTGGCAGCGGTGGCGGATGGACACCACCGAATAATCCAAATAACTGTGGCGGTGCTACTTCAAGAAGCAACGACGTAACTAATCCATGTGTGCCGGGTTGGGAGCCATTTCCTCCTCCCAATGGTGGGAGCTATAATCCAAATGCAGGATCGGCAGTGTTTAATAATTCATTTGTTAATGGCCGCGATCTGATAAAAATCAATTACTGGCGGGCAAATAATGTTGATACTATTGGATTAGACAGTTGCAGAAGGCGGCTCTTAAATAAACTCATCAATGCAATAGGTGGAAGCCCCATAGGTAATATGCTGGCAAAACTTGATAAGGCCCTTGGCATTCCTAATACGGTAGATAAGTTTAATATTCGTTTTTTGACAAAGCCCCTTGTTAATAAAAACGCAACTACCATGGATGCTATTTATAACGGGAATTCAAGTACATTCTCTGCCACTATATTGCTTGATTCTGCCACTTCAAAAAATGCTACCGATATCTTCATTGCGACTATTCTGTTTCATGAAGTGATACATGCCTACATGCTGTTTATATGGAAGAAATTAAATCCGGGCACCACGCCACAGCAATTGCAGGGCTTATTACATGGTCAGGTGTTTAATGCCTATGTGGATTCGCTGAGAATCAGGGATTCGCTTAATCCGAATGCAGGACAATCGGGGATGCCATCTTTGCAGCATAATTATATGGCTGATCATTTGCTGCAATTTATAGCGAATACAATTAAACTGTTCGACAACAACCCCACCACGCCTGACAGGTATTACTGGTATCTTGCATGGGCCGGATTAACGTGGAAGCAGGTGCGGGTATGGAACTATCACTGGCCGAATTGCCCGTTATGGCCACCTGCCAATCCGGCTCCGTCTGATGATAGTACAAGGGGCCTCAAATATGCACTTACCGAGGTCCGTATTGATACCATTTTTAGCTGGGTGCTGGATAATGAAGAAAAATCCTTACCGGGTGCAAAAGGAAGAAAACCAACTGCCGGAGGGTGTTATTAAAAAAAATAAAAATAATCATGAGAAAATATTCCCCGTTTCTTCTTTTGCTTCTGTCATATCAAAGTGCTTTTTCCCAAAAGGTCTTTGACGCCGAAGCATTTAAGTTAGTACACCATATAGTAAGAAACCTTAGCCCCGATGACAAGGAAAGAACCGGTTGCGATTTTGAGTATTTTGTATATGATATTACAATAGATACATCAGGCGCTGTTACGGCAGTACATCTTTTACTGGTGGACAGCCTTTACAACCTGGCACAGGCGAAAGCCCTGGCAGGGGATATAAAAGCGAAATTCAAGTTCTCCAAATCAAATTACCGGAAACTGCTTGTCCCGGTTTTTATCGTTCATTCCGATGCTGACGATGCATTTACAACGGATGAGAATGCTGTGCTGGAAACGATTGGGATTTTTAAAAAGCTCTTCCGTAAAAATAACGGGAGTACGTATATAACGCAGTCTGCCGACATTATCAGTTTTTGACTGCAAAGTGAAATGAAAGGATGCCGGCAGATAGGGTTTAGTTTTTATCCTATAGTGAATAGCAATAGCCGGCTATAATAAATGACACACTGATTTCTTGCCTCACACTTCCTCCACATACACTTCCCGCATTACCATCTTTTCTTAAGAAGGAAAAGAAACATCTGATTAGCGCCAATAAAATTTTATGGTGCAATCACACCTGACCTGTCATGGCTATAGCGGGGCTTTGCGCCAGTGATACGGTTCACAGATACATATTGCCTTATTATAAACCTAAACCCATTATTATGAAAACATAAAAAGCAAAACCCAAACTGCTGCAATAGTCTTCACCGTTTCCCTGCAAGGGACGAGACTGATTATCTATTTATTAAACCAATCCTTTATGCCGAAATTCAGAGTTAAGCTCTTTCTTTTTTTACTGGCGGGGGCAACAGTGTATACAGCCTGCCGCAAAACAGATCAACCGGTAATTCAACATTCACCTGAGAACCAGGTAACACAATTTTTTTCTGGTCATGCATCCAGCGATCCATTGGTACAAAAAATTACACAATTTGTAAAACGGGAAAATGAAAAGTATAATTTTGTGGAGAAATTAATAAAACAAATTGGCTATCCGCATTGGGATAAGGCAATTGTTGCTTCAGGTAAAAGGCACATTGGAAGCAGGGGAGCTGCAGATTCGGCTGCCACCATTTTTATTCCTTTTGTTGGAGAAAATCAGAACACGGTAAATGCTTCTTTGGTTATTACTACCAGTCCTTCCGATACCAGCTTCCGTTTTCTGTGCGACTGGCAATATAAAAACCGGGTAAATGGTTTGCCAAGCACAGATACCACGGCAGAAAATTTGGCAGCGCTGTTTATGCTGCTGGATAATGCTGTATTCGGGCATAGCCGGTTTACTATTACGGACAGTTCTTTGTTTGCGAGTATGCCAACCCCACCGGGGTCAACAGGGCGGGAGATTGTATTAACTAACCCTCCCAACCTCAGGGGCCGGTATAGCCGGACGGACCTGCAAACGATTTTGATTTGCTTTTATGGCTATGTATGCGGTACACCCACCTGGTGTGCCAATCATGGTGGTTGTGATTATAATAACTGCCCTACCGGAGCATGTTATCCCACTGCTACCTGTTTTGAATTTGAAGTGGAAGGAGGAACAGGAGGAGGTGGCGGAACAGGTGGTCCCGGGGGCACAGGGGGTGGTAGTGGCGGCGGCAATGGTGGTGGATGGACACCGCCGAATAATCCCAATCCCTGCGGTGGTACATCGGCAAGAACTGAAGTGCAGGAAGGTTGCGGGACGGGATGGGTGCCGACTGGTGGGGGAAGTGGTTCTAATCCGCCGCCACCTGAACCAGTTGATTCAATGTTGACAAGGTATTCGAGGGCAATCAATAATACTGCGGATTCAATTTTTCAGTTAAGTATGAATAGTAGTATAAAGGAAGAATGGGGATTTCCTTTTGTGCAGAAAAATAATAACGTATATGCGAAACGGTGTACAACAATTCACAATACGCAACAGGTTATTTTAGACAGATTCAAGGACCCCGGGGAAAGGATAATGGGCGAATTGCATACACATCCGGACCCCTCACCTAATCCATTGAACAGATCTGCTCCAAGCGGAGACGATCTTGAAACATTTAATGTAAATTCGAGACTTAACTATACTCTTTTTGTTGAATGTGGAAATGTCAGGTATGCGCTTGTTATTGAGAACGTTGATTCGACGAGAGCATTTTTAGCGACTCATCCGACAGATTTATTAGCAGTAAACCAGGCGAATATTGCCCAGCAGCAACCTAATTATTCTGGAAATTGGCAAAATGCAACACAGATTGCATTGGTTCAATTACTTGGGAACAGTACCAGTTGTGGAATAGGGTTCTATATATCTGATGCAACAAAAACAAAATTCACTAAACTAAATTAATAGTATGTTTATGAAAATGAAATTAATTATAGCATTTACATTTTTTGGAGGTTTTGTATTTGCGTCAAATAGCAATGTAGATATTCCGGGTTGTATAAAACTCAACCCAGCGAAATCAATATATCAGGATACAACTCTTGCTTATTTAATGACATTGAATCTTGAGCATTATAAAACTAAACCTGTAGACTCACTCTTACTCGTATTACCCGGAAATTTCACACAAAGGAAAATTCATGGGACAGGTAATTTAAAAATCGCAAATATATTATCTGTAAGGTATTCAGGTAATATTCGTGTTCTGATATTTGTTACTGAGTTTACTCACATGAACCCGCGAAGCGAGATCCTTCAGTGGGACATGAATTTATTCAGGCACGAAAAAATTGATTGCATCGAAATCTGGAATGGCAATACGTTTGTTTCATCAACAAGATGCCGAAAGAGATAATATTTAATGACAGGGTTGTCAGTAGCTTTATGTTACAGGTAGCAGGATTTTCAATTGACCTGAAATGGGAGGGTAACATAATGGCAGCGGTACGCTCAATCCAGAGATAACAACCTTAAAACGTATGCTTCTGATAATCAGGATGATTTTTTGATAATTAGAGAAGCCCTTTTTTTTATTTTCTACTAAACAAGTATTCTTGTATATGAAAAGAAACATTTTTCTAATTCTGTTATTTTGCTGTTGCCGCATTTCGTTTAGCCAGGATACTATTCCGGTTATAAAGAAGTCAATCAGCAATTCAGGTTTTAATGATTGTTACACGTATAAAAATGGTATTGCTGCTTTGACAAAAACCGGGATAATTTACCAGATAAATTTACCGGCTTATTCTTTCTCAAAACTATCATCTTACGGATTTACTACTATTGCGACAGACCGAAATGGAATGCTTTGGGCGGCAGACAGCAATATTCACTTTTATTCACTCAGGGACACTGGCTGGAAATGGGAGGGGTTTGTTACTGCGGGAGTGATCCGTGAAATCGCTTTTGACAGTCGAAACAACCCATACCTGATTACCGATTTAGGTATATATAACCGGAAGACTGAAATGTTTTACGGAGTAAATAAGGTAAGAAACCATTATTCCTATGCTTTTGGAAGAGGCCGTTACAGAACTGATTGTTTTTATGTGGATGAAAGAGATAATATTTGGATCGGAAGTAATGCAAGAATTGGTAAGGAGATTCATGTCTTTTCAACTAAAACGAATGCTTTTGTAACCGGCAGGATGAAGGGCTTTGAATGGAGAAGAAATGTAAGATGCTTATTTGGATACGGTAAAACAGTTTTTATCGCTGCCTATAATTATATGGGGCTGAGTTCAATTTACAGCTACAGAAATGATACTATACGGAGAGTGCATCACCCGGAGTATGATACGATGAGCTCAGGCCCGTCAAAGAATGAAGAAGATCATATTGGCGCCGCATTTTTCAATAAAGAAAATAAAGAGATATATTATTATTCAAGCCAGGGTCTGATAAGGGCGAAATATAATATAAAAAGGAACAGGCTGGACCTTCCTGAAATAGTTATGCCGGCACAACTCAGATGGAACGGGTATGAGCTTGAATCTGCTGACTTTGTAGCGGGGTTAAAGAAGATGTTTCAATATAAAAACCTGATTATTTACCTGCACCGGGAAGAAGGGATTTATATCTACGATGGAAGAATAATTACAAACCTGCAATAAAAAATTTGTACTGAACTAAGCTGAGCAGAATTACAGAACCCTGTGGGTAGTACCACAGGCCAGCCAAAAAAAACCACCTGCGGCTGCAAGCGGGATCGGGTTTTATAAATCTACAGGTCATTCAGGTGTTATTTATCAAAAATTAAACCCTTAATTTAATAAACTTATAAAAAAATATATTAACACGGTTTTAATTGTAATAAGCTCATTGCAATACTGCTTTGCAGGATTTAAAACTGATTTGAATCCAGAATCACACAATGCTATACTTATAAGCACTTTTGACACTTTGGTTCCAACTCTGTCAGCCATGAACCTCGTTTTTTACCATGGCAAACCAGTTGATTTTTTGCTTTCCCATTTGCCAGGTGGAATTATTGATAAGAAAGTTATGGGATGGCATAATCTTAGAAGGGCCGACGTTTTATATGTGAGTTATCCCAACGATGTTTTTGTTGCGATCTATGTAAATAAGTTTCAATTTATGAACCCGAACAGGGCCGGCAATAATCCTCCCAATTTGAACTGGGATATTAATTTATTAAGGAAAGAAGAAATAAGCTATCCAGTTGTATTTAATGGAGTACAGTGCATTAATGGTTGTCAGTACCGCTATAGGTAAGTGTTTAGAACCTGAAATATCTGTCCCAAAAATTGCCTGTTATGAAAACAACTGTCCTGAATTGTAAAGTATCTGTGTTCACCCTTTTTTTGCTTCTGTCATTTTCAATGGCAAAGGAAACAATACCAATTAGAACAGGATATAAAACAGATACTTTGCCAACCCTTCAATTAATCACTTTTCTTCAGCAAATGAATGTTGAAAGTTATTATGGACAACCTGTAGATTCTTTCTTATTGGCAGTACCATCTAATTTATACAATTTGAAAGTTTATGGTGGCTCCCATAGCAGATGGTTATCTCAAAGAGCATCAGAAATGGTTGTAGATTTTATACAAAACGGAAATGGTCCGGGTGTTATCATTCATGTAAGAGAGTACACACACATGAACAGGTACAGCCCCACATTTACCTGGGATGTAAATTTATTCCGAAAAGAGAAAATTTACAGGATAGAAGTGTGGAAGGATCAAAACACCTGCATAAATGGATCCTGTTTGCATTGAGATTTGACAGGGCAACAAAAATAACAACCCAATGCAACTATTGGAAGCTGTATGTTATTGAAAAAGGTCTATGTGATAGCTGGGATAAACTTAGTTTATTCCAGCCTCATGCTTCATGGTCTTTTTCACAATGCGTTCCTATGGAACGCTGCAATATTCATCATTAAACGGTCTAACAAAAAAAACCTTCTTCGCTATCACCCACCCCTTTCAATCTTTTTCTTATTGTAAACTGTTGCCGCCCCTCCAGGGAGGGGACACATAGTCTGTAATGCAAGGTCATAATATCCGAATAGTTAAACCAGCACAAAAACTCTTCCCCTCTTTGGAGGGGCGAACTAAGGAAATTTTACTCTTTAAGAAACTGGGGTGGGCTGCTCATACCGAATAAGCAAAAAAATCCCACCTGCATCTGCAAGTGGGATAGTGTACTGCTTCGTCCAGGTTTGCCTGGGCTTCGCAGTACGAAGCAAGCAATTGGTTTGAGCTATTATGGAAATATACCTAACTCTGCATAGCTGGTGCCTACTTTGTTGATAGCAACAACATAAGCGGCTGTACGCATGTCGGGTATTTCAGGGTTTGCTTTCCAGGCATTCATGATTTCGTGAGTGGCAGTGATCATGGTTTCTTCCAGGCCGCTATATACAAGGTCCACTTCATCAGGACCATGCATGATAAATTCCCTTTCATTTTCTTTTACCTTTTTACCACTCAGTTCTTCTATCTGTCCCAGGATATGTGTGTTCAGGTTTTCGGTAAAGCGTTTTTCCAGGCGACCATAACGCACATGACTCAGGTTTTTCAACCACTCAAAATAAGATACCGTTACACCACCGGCATTCAGATACATATCGGGTACTACCAGTATTCCTTTTTGAGCAAATACATCATCGGCTTCGGGAGTTAGCGGTCCATTGGCGGCTTCACCAATTATTTTTGCTTTTACACGGGGGGCATTCTCGCCATCAATCACATTCTCGAGTGCAGCCGGTATCAATATATCGCATTCCATTTCCAGGGCATCCCCATTTTTTTCAAAATTGGTGGCACCGGGAAAATTTAAAATTGAACCGGTTGATTTGCGGTGCTGGAATACAGCATCTATATCCAGTCCGTCATTGCTCCATATTGCTCCTTCGTATTCGGCCAGGCCAATTACTTTGGCGCCAGCATCCTGAAAGAATTTAGCGGAGTGATATCCCACATTTCCCAATCCCTGTACCACCACTCTTTTTCCTTCCACGCCTACGGCCAGGCCAAGGCGTTTCATGATATCAGGGATGTTACATATTTCCCGCAGACCAAAGAAAACGCCCAACCCTGTTGCCTCGCGGCGGCCACGAACACCGCCTTGTGTTACGGGCTTACCGGTTACACAACCGGCAGCATCAATTTCTCCGGGGTGCATGGCTGTATAAGTATCCAGTATCCAGGCCATTTCTCTTTCGCCTGTCCCGTAGTCAGGTGCCGGTACATCGGTGCCAGGGCCAATAAAATTTTTCTTGATCAGTTCTGCCGTATAGCGGCGGGTGATCTTTTCCAGTTCGTAAGCAGAATATTTTTTTGGATTGATCTTGATACCGCCTTTACCTCCACCAAATGGCACATTTACAATGGCACATTTGTAGGTCATCAATGCGGCAAGTGCCATTACCTCATCCTGGTTTACTTCTGCAGCAAAACGGATACCTCCTTTGCAAGGGGTTTTGTGGTGAGAGTGCTGCACCCGGTAGGCTTCAATTACTTCAATATTTCCATTATCTCTTTTAAGGGGGAAACGCATCTGGTACACAGCGTTGCATTCGCGGATCTGTCCCAGGATACCTGCGTCCCATTTCGTGTATTTGGCAGCCTTGTCAAAACTTTTTTCTACGGCGCCAAAAAAACTGTAATGTTTGTCTGACATGAGTTCGTTTTTTGTGTTTTAGCAATCGTTATATAAATGAATAGTGAATGGTCAATAGTCAATTGGAGTACTTACAAAAAAGCTTTCTTCCTTTTGATAATTTTTATTGAACATTACTAATTATCTTTTTCCAGTTTGGTTATTTTTCTATCGAGGCGGAATATATATAATATAAGGCCGATCAAAATAGTAAGCACTACCGCCACTACTACATATATCCTGCCGTTGCTGCGCATAGTATCTGCCATTTGAGCTGGTTTGTCCTGGGCAAAAATGGATACAAACGGCATCATTGCAACAAAGAGCAGGGTTATTTTTCTGAATATCCTCATTGCATCATCTTTTTTTCTTTTAGTAATGTGAGTCTTATTTTCAAGGTAGTTATCCATACGCCCAATAATGTCCAGCCAATAACAGCAGGATAAAATACAATGCGCATACTGCTGTCTATATCGCTGGTATTGAGTGCCGGGTTTCCTTCGCGGCCGGGATGCAGGCTGTCCATTACCCGTGGTAATATCCAGATAGAAGGGAAGAGCATGGCATAAGCAAAGATGTTATATACGGAACTGATACGGGCCCGTTTGTCCATATCATTAATGGAATCTCTCAGTACCATGTATGCAAAATAAATGAGCAGGGCAATGGCAGCGCCAATTAGTTTGGGCTCTCTTGCCAGGGCTGCAAAGGATTGAAAACTGGGATTGTTGGGATCGGCCCAGGTATAGGTCATCCAGATGGTGCCCGTGGCATAGCCCAATACACCCATCACAATACCTACTGCGGCATACTGGCGGGCATAAATATCATATTTCAGATTAAAAGTACGGAGATACCGGATGGAGTTTACTACGGATACCGTAAAAAGAATCATCATGCTAAACCACATACACACATGAAAGTAGAGGTTGCGTATTGTTTCTTCCAGGGCCAGCAAATTAGGAACATTCATCAGGAAACCGCCGATAACGGTATATACCAACAAGACAAAGCTTGCAATTTTCCACCAGGACTTGTGCATATAGTTTTTTGCTTCGGTCATCGGGTAGCCGGAAAGAAATCCGGCTTATTAAAAATGTGAAGGCAAAAATAAGGGGGATTTTTGAATAACGAACAGATGAACAGCCGAACAGATGAACAGATGAGCAAGGAACAGAAGAATGCAGAAGTCGGTTCGGTTATTTCCTGTTTTTTTGGGCAGTTTTGAGACTTGCAACGAAAATGGAAATCAGTTCATTATTTTCAATGATCAGCGATAGCTTCGGGTGAACAGATGAACAGTCGAACAAATGAACAGATGAACAGCCGAACAGATGAACA